>NZ_JALNTH010000046.1:0-47252 GCF_023161935.1 Pseudoalteromonas sp. 2CM28B | reverse complement strand
CCCCTCCCCGACTCGAACGGGGGACCTGCGGATTAACAGTCCGTCGCTCTAACCAACTGAGCTAAGGGGGAAGCGTCTTGCCTTTCAACGGGGCGAAATATTAATGACCGCATAGCAAAGTGTCAACATATAAAAGATCATAAATTCAAAAAAGAGGTCTATTCGTTGTTTTTATGTGCAATCTGCGCGTTTTGTAACACTATTTAAGTAAAGCGCAGTGATATTGTTTTATAAAAACAGGGCAATATTTGCATGAAGTTTGTAATTTAGGCAATAAAGTGATGAGTAAAATTTAAGAAAACGGCTTTTAATAGCAAAAACGCGTTCTATTTCCTGTATTTTTATAAAGCGATAATTAACTTATTTAAAATAAATGGTTCCTTTTTATTTTGGTACGTTAAAACGGTTGAACTAAATGCGTATTAGTTACGTAAACTAAAATTAGCGCTAAAACATAATATAAATTTTGACTGCAGCAATGCCTTGTACAAAAATAAAACAATCAATGAGTTGGCTACCTGTTTGAATGTGTTACTCACTGATATTAGCCTAAGAAAAGATCACCTTCATACACATAACGGAGGCATACAACGCTGTTTGCATATTGGTAACGGAAAAAACCAAATGATCTAACAATTTAGCACCACGTTGTAGCCCTTTATAAACGTGGGGTTGATTGAGTTATCCACGGTTTCTGTGGATAACTCTGTTTATGAAACTTTAAGAACATCAGCACCTCCAGCATTGTAGGGCGCTACAACGATTTCAAGTATTAAAAAGCTTTTTTTTATATATTAAAAAAACAAAGGCTTATGATTCAGCTTAGATAGCCACCTAAACGATAAATAAAATTTTTCGTGACGATAAAGCATCATCGCTAACTGTGTAATAAAGCAACAAAATCTAAAAGGTAAATGTTGCAAAAGTTACATAAGTGTATTTAATTTGATTTTTAATGTGTTTGTACAAAATTTATTTACAACAGCGTAAAAGTAATAGTTTGTAGATTAAAGGCTGATTTAGTTGTTTAGATTTAATAAAGCATGGCTTGAACTCTCCGGATGCTTTAAAATATGCAGCTCAGTAAAAGAGGCTTATTTATTTTATGCGCGCACATTCTCAATCACATACTCGCCCTGATTTACTCACTGCTCCAATCTTGCCTACGTTAAAGAAAATGACCGTTCCAATGATCTTTGGGATGATTACCCTGATGATGTTCAACATAGTTGATACTTTTTTTATTAGTTTATTGGGTACAGAGCCGCTTGCTGCAGTTAGTTTTACATTTCCTGTTACTTTTACCGTGATTAGTTTAGCAATTGGTTTAGGCATAGGGACTTCTGCGGTTATTGCAAAAGCATTAGGCAGTAACAATTTAGAAGAAGCGCGCTTTGATGCCAGTGTTTCGTTGTTGGTAGCGGTAATATTAGTATTAATTTTATCTGCTAGTGGCTATTTATTGATTGATCCCATATTTACGTTGCTTGGGGCAGGGGAGCAAGTACTCCCGCTAATTCATGAATATATCAGTATTTGGTTTTTAGGCAGTGTATTTTTAATTACCCCAATGATTGGTAATTCTGTACTGCGAGCCAGTGGCGATACTAAAACACCGAGTATTATTATGGGGGGAGCTGGACTTATAAATGCTGTACTCGATCCCATGCTGATTTTTGGCTTTGGTCCCATTCCCGCATTAGGCATTAAAGGGGCTGCAATTGCCAGTGTTATAGCTTGGGCAGTTGGAGTGGCGATTATTTTTTACATATTAATTGTTAAAAAGCAGTTGCTTAGTTTAAAAGCGGGCAAACAAACTGTTATTGGTGCAATTCGTAAAATTTTAAAAATTGGTTTACCGGCAGCGGGTGCTAACATGCTCACCCCAGTTGCTATGGCAGTAATGACGGCATTGGTTGCTCATCATGGCCCCGAAGCCGTGGCTGCTTTTGGGGTAGGGAGTCGAATAGAATCAATAGCGAGTTTAGTGGTATTAGCCTTGTCGATGACCTTGCCCCCTTTTATTAGTCAAAACTTTGGAGCGAGTCATTTTTCTCGCGTAAAGGATGCCTACCTAGGAACCTTAAAATTTGTGATGTTATGGCAGTTTGTTATTTATATTTTATTAATTATGTTTTCTGGCGTCATTAGTGAAATATTTGGTAAAGAGCAAGCCGTTGTTGATGTTATAAAATTGTTTATTTATACCATCCCATTAAGTTATGGCTTGCAAGGAGTGATCATTTTATCCAACTCCTCGTTTAACGCTTTACACAAACCCATGAACGCCTTAGTTTTGAGCGTTATTCGGTTGTTTGTTTTTTATATTCCCTTTGCGTATATCGGGAACGAACTTGCAGGCTTAATCGGCTTGTTTATTGGCGCGACCATTGGTAATTTATTTACAGCATTTGTAGCCTACAAGTGGTTTATGAAAGAAATTGAAGCGTTAAGCAGTCAAGCATTACAGGAGTGTAGTCATTGAGCGATCATTTTCAGTTAGAATCAAAATTTAAACCCGCTGGGGATCAGCCTACCGCTATCGCTCAGTTGTGCGAAGGTTTAGAAGCAGGGCTTGCTCATCAAACCTTATTAGGTGCAACAGGGACGGGAAAAACCTTCACGATGGCTAATATCATTAGTGATTTAAATCGCCCCACTATTATTATGGCGCACAATAAAACCTTAGCGGCTCAATTATACGGCGAGATGAAAGAATTTTTTCCACACAATGCGGTTGAATACTTTGTATCTTACTACGATTACTACCAACCAGAAGCTTATGTGGTAGCCAGTGACACCTTTATTGAAAAAGATGCATCCATCAATGAACACATTGAGCAAATGCGGCTCAGCGCCACTAAAGCGCTGTTAGAGCGTCGCGATACTATAATTGTTGCATCGGTATCGGCGATTTATGGTCTGGGCGATCCTGATTCATACATGAAAATGATGCTGCTTTTAAAAGTGGGTGAAAAGGTCGACCAACGTGACATGCTGCGCCGTCTTGCAGAGCTACAATATACGCGAAACGATATTGATTTTAGTCGCGGTACATACCGCGTTCGTGGTGAAGTTGTTGATATATTTCCAGCTGAATCAGACACCTATGCAGTGCGTGTAGAAATGTTTGATGATGAAGTTGAACGCCTAAGTATTTTTGATCCTCTAACCGGTGCCGTCGAAAAACACATAGTGCGTGCCACTATTTATCCTAAAACTCACTATGTAACGCCACGAGAAAAAATTCTCGAAGCCATCGAAAAAATAAAAGTTGAGCTTAAAGAGCGCAGAGCACAATTGCTCAGCGCTAATAAGTTAGTAGAAGAGCAACGCATAGCTCAGCGTACCCAATACGACATAGAAATGATGACCGAGCTTGGTTATTGCTCCGGTATTGAAAACTACAGTCGTTACTTATCGGGGCGTACACCTGGCGATCCACCGCCAACATTACTGGACTATTTACCCGATGATGCATTAATGATTATTGATGAATCGCACGTAACCGTATCGCAAATTGGTGCCATGTATAAAGGCGATAGAAGCCGTAAAGAAAACCTCGTTGAATATGGTTTTAGAATGCCCTCAGCTATGGATAACAGGCCACTGCGTTTTGAAGAGTTTGAGGCCATTGCACCACAAACCATTTATGTATCGGCTACCCCGGGTGACTTTGAATTAGAGCGCAGCAACGGCGAAGTTGCAGAGCAAGTTATTCGTCCAACCGGCCTACTTGACCCTGTTATTGAAGTTCGCCCGGTAGGCGATCAGGTTGATGATTTACTCTCAGAAATTTACAAATGTGTTGAAGCAAAAGAGCGCGTGTTAGTAACAACCCTGACCAAACGCATGGCTGAGGATTTAACTGATTATTTAAGCGAACATAATGTAAAAGTACGCTACCTACACTCTGACATAGACACTGTAGAGCGGGTTGAAATTATTCGTGATTTACGAGCCGGCGTGTTTGATGTGTTAGTAGGCATTAACTTACTACGTGAAGGCTTAGATATGCCAGAAGTGGCACTAGTTGCTATTTTAGATGCCGATAAAGAGGGCTTTTTACGTTCAGCTCGCTCGCTTATTCAAACCATAGGCCGTGCTGCTCGCCATCTTGATGGTCGTGCTATTTTATACGGCGATAGAATCACTAAATCGATGGCCAAAGCCATTGAAGAAACTGACCGACGCCGAGAAATACAACACGCTTATAATGTTAAGCACGGTATTGAGCCCAGTGCCTTGGTTAAAAAGATACTTGATGTAATGGATGTAGGTGAAGATGCCTCACCACAAGATAACTTGCAGCTTATTCGTAAAGAGTCTAAAAAAATTCTTAGTGCGAAAGAAATTGCCACGCAAATTAAGCAGCTTGAAACCAAAATGCATGCCTACGCCAGTGATTTAGAATTTGAAAAAGCTGCCACTGTACGCGACGAAATACATGAACTACAACAACAGTTGATTAATTAAATGACAATCGATTTTACTCCTCTTATTAATGCATTAGCAGACACGCCTTTTGCAGATAACGAATTATGCCGCGTATTTCATGGTCGCGGCCACAGCGTAGAAGCGCTAAGCCATATTAACTTAGACTTTTATCCACCGAGTTTGTTTTTGGTGTCATACAGTGAAATTGATGAGGTTACACTCACTACGCTCACCGATACGTTATGGCAGTGGGCACAACAACATCATCCAGAGCTAATTACTGCATTGGTATATCAGCAGCGAGCGGGGCTGCAAAGCCACAATACCTTAGTGCATGGGCAATTGCCCGCGCGCCATAGCGTAGCCGAAAATGGTGTGCGTTTTTTGGTTGATTTAATGAGTAAGCAAAACACCGGTATTTTTCCAGATATGCGAAAAGGCCGTGAGTTTGTCATGCACAATAGTAAACATGCCAAAGTACTTAACCTGTTTTCTTATACTTGTGGTTTTTCGGTAGCGGCTATGCACGGCGGTGCCGATCATGTGATGAACATGGATATGAGCAAGGGCGTGTTAAAAGTCGGTAAGCAAAACCATCAATTAAACAATGTTGATAGGGGCGTCAGTTTTTTACCGCATGATATTTTAAAGTCGTTTGGTAAGCTAAAAAAAGCCGCACCGTTTGATTTAATTATTGTTGATCCACCCAGCTTTCAAAAAGGCAGTTTTATATTAACAAAAGACTACCAAAAAGTGCTGCGCAGACTCCCTGAGCTTTTAAACGACACTACACAGCTGTTGTTATGCGCTAATAGCCCAGAGCTTTCCGAAAATGACTTTAAAGCACTTATTCAAGAACATACTCAAGGTGCTATTGAGTTTGTTAAACGCCTAGAACCGACTGATCGCTTTATTGAAATTGATAGCGATAAAAGCTTAAAAGCATTGGTGTACAAAACAAAAACATAGTGAGTTAAATGAAACTGAGTAAACGTTTAAACGCCATCAATTCATTAATTACAGAGCCTTACGATATTGTTTGGGATTGTTGCTGCGATCATGGCTTTTTAGGGATGGCGTTACTTGAGCGCGGTATAGCAAAACATATAAATTTTGTGGATATTATTCCAACGTTAATGGAAGCGCTCGAACAGTCGCTGCAACAATTTGAGCAAGGTAAATCTTTACCTTCATGGCAAGTGCGCTGCGAAGATGTTGCGCAAATTAAACTGCCAACAGCTGCAAAGCAAGTGGTGGTTATTGCTGGTGTGGGGGGCGATTTATGTTTAAAGCTTATTGAACAAATTATTGCCAACAACCCGCAAAGCTTGCACCAACTCAGTTTTATTATTTGCCCCATTCAGCATCTTTACAAAGTGCGTGCAGGTTTAAAAGCCTGTAATTTAAAGCTCGAAAACGAGCAAATTATTGTTGAAAACAAACGTTTTTACGAAGTATTACACGTTAGTGTAAATGCCAGCCAAACACTCACTCAAACCGGTGCTCAAATGTGGGATAAACACAATCCACAACATCATCAATATCAGCAGCAATTGCTTAACCATTATACTCGAATGCTCAATAAAGATAGACTTTACTATCAAAAAGTTATAACAGAGTATCAACGAGTATTTGAATGCTAAGTCAGTGTGATCGGTTTTTGTGATTAACTACGTAAAGTGCTTCATAGTTAATATCTTGCCATCAGGCGGATTTATTTGGTTTAAATATGTCAGATAAAAATATAAAAATTGATCCATTATTGGGCGATGGGCAAAAGTGGCAACACAGTTACGAGCAACCGATTTCGTATGCACCGTTAGTGCAATTGGCCAATAATAACTGGATTGTTCCCCAGCATTTTTTACGTTACAAACATACGCTAGCCAGCGTTAATGAAGTGCTTAACGACATTAGTTTTTCTACTCACTTTAGTGTGTTAGCTGCAGAAAAAAACAGTGATATTTATCTGCAAGTGGCGGTACTTAGTCCAGATAATTACCGTGCTGAGAACAAAGCAAAAAAGTTACTGTTTGGTCGTCGCTGGCCAGTAGAGCAAAATTTGCCAACCTCAGAGCTTATTCAAACAGCATTTTTAGCATTGAAAGTGGCACGCGAGCATGAAGTAAGAGAGCTTTTTCAGCTGCAGCATCAAGGCGCAACCAGCACGCCATTTAATAATCATCATGACTTACCCGTTATGGCTCAAAACCCTGAGCTTGTTAAAAGCACATCGTTTAAAAATATTCCATTGAACGACCTGATTGAGCGCCTGGTGTTTGCGGATAATAAAATTGCGCTAATTAACTGCCAAGCAATAATCACCGGTGAGCAGGTGTATACGGTTAAACTTCATTGCGATAGTTGTCAGCTAAGCGAATTTAATAATAAAACCTTGTCATTTTTAGCACCTAATGCAACAACCAACAGCTTTTTACATAGCTTTATTGCCGCACTGGTTGCTGTAAGTAACGAGTATGTGAGTGAGCATTTTAAATACCAAGGCTTTGCGCGCTTTAGTAAAGATGTACACGCAGAGCAGGTAGGGGAGCTAAGTATTGCCATGCGTTCACCAAGTTCAGTTAGTTTATGTTCTATGGGTAAGCAAGAGGCGAATCAGTTAAACTTTGAAATAGACAGCGGCAGGGCACCTCAAGGGTGTGGACAAGCCATTGGCGGGTTTTTAGCTGCCCATGGTATAGAGCAGCCAGAAAATGCACATTTATACCCTAATTATTTATAACTAAGGGACGGCTATAGTTTGTTTATTTCTTGTTTTACGCTATAGCTTGAGTCGGTAACAATGGCTTCAAGTGTTTGTACTCGTTGTTTAAGTTCACTCACTTGAGCGGTTACCTCAGCTAGTTGTTTGTGTGCGTCTTGGTTGTTGTCCTGTACTTTATGTTTAAACTCAAGGTGCTTTTTATACATATCGTAAATAACCCCCGAACCGACAGAAATAAGTACAATGAGAACTATCATTGTTGTGCCAGACATAATTACTTCCTTTAATTTTATTTTAAGTTTAAATTATAACCATAATTAAGCGCCGATAAAGCTAATTAATTGTAACTTTATTTGTATTTATAAAGTCATTGTTATTATTTGTGCCGCCACCATATAATAACCATGTAGTTTTTTTAATCGATACAAGGAATAGGTATGTTAAATAATAAAATCCCACCGGTTGTCGTTGTGGTATTTTTCGCTGCTGTTATGGCACTGATTGCGCATTACACAGTAATAGACTTTACCGCCTTCATAACTTACCTAGCATTAGGATTAGTCGCTATAGGTTGTTTCTTTTGTATTGCCGGGGTCGTCAGTTTTCGTTTAGCCAAAACCACGGTACTACCAAATAAACCTGAGCAAGCAACAAGCTTAGTTACCTCAGGGGTATATAAACTCTCACGTAACCCTATGTATTTAGGCTTTGCTTTTATACTGGCGGGGTGGGGCGTGTGGCTAAGCTCTATTTGGGCTTTTTTAGGTATTGTGGGCTACGTTGGTTATTTAACGCTGTTTCAAATCATTCCCGAAGAGCGGGCGTTACATCAGTTATTTGGTGAGCAATTTGAGGATTACAAATCGCGGGTAAAACGCTGGCTTTAATGTTTTTTCATGCTAAAAAAGGCTACCCTTGGTAGCCTTATAGTGTGCTTATTTTAAACTTTACTCGTATTCAAGCGGGTCAGTTACGTTGTTCAGCTCAAAGGCTTCTAAACGTTCTTGGCAAGCGCCACATTTGCCACAGGCCTTATCACGACCGTTATAACAGGTCCATGTTTGGCTGTAGTCTAATCCCATTTTAATACCATCGGTTAAAATATCGATTTTAGTATTATTTAAATACGGGCTAAAAATTTCTACCGCATCGTAATTTGCAATACGACACACATCATCCATCTTTTTAACAAACTCAGGGCGGCAATCTGGGTAAATAGCATGATCGCCCGAATGCGCACCGTAATATACTTTGCTTGCTTTAAGCGACACCGCATAACCTACCGCTAAAGAAAGTAAAATCATGTTGCGATTAGGAACAATGGTGCTTTTCATGCTTTCTTCTTCGTAATGGCCTTCTGGCACATCAATATCGTCTGTTAACGACGAACCACCAATAAGCTGATTAATTGCCGATATATCAACAATTTTGTGCGGTACATTTAGCTTTTCACATACGCTGGCGGCGACTTTAAGTTCTTTAACATGACGCTGACCATAATCAAACGAGAGGGCATAAACATCATGGCCTTGCTGCAGGGCTTTATTTAATACAGTAAATGAGTCCATACCGCCGGAATAAATAACAACTACTTTTTGCGTCATACGTGGTTTGCTCTTTAGTTTTGATAGAGGTTTATATCAGGGCGCGATATACTACACGGCCAAGGCATAAATGACAATTTTTGCATCGTGCTTTGTGATTTCTAATAGTAACAATTTTGCCGTCAGGTTGTAAGTGAGATTTCTTTTGTACAAAATTAATGAAGTGTTTGAAACCATTCAAGGTGAAGCGAGTTTTACTGGTACGCCGTCTATTTTTCTACGCCTGCAAGGTTGCCCTGTGGGATGTTCATGGTGCGACACAAAGCAAACCTGGGATGTTGATAACGTATATAAAGTATCACTTGATGACACGGTAGAAAAAAAAGCCGACTCAGATCATTGGGCTGAGGCCAGCGCAGCGCAGGTACTTGAATTATTTAAGTCCCGTGGCTATACCGCCAAGCATGTTGTTATAACCGGTGGCGAACCTTGCATGTATGATTTGAACCCAGTATGTAATTTACTGCATGATCATGGCTTTAGCACACAAATAGAAACCAGTGGCACCTTCGAAATACTCGCCCCTGCACAAACGTGGGTCACGGTATCGCCAAAAATTAATATGCGTGGTGGCTACAAAGTACTCAGTAGTGCCATGCAACGCGCCGATGAAATTAAACACCCAGTTGCTATGCAAAAACACGTAGAAGAACTGGAAGAGCTATTTACCGCCACCGGCGTAAACCCAAAACTGGTATATTTACAGCCAATCAGCCAAAAAGCCTCAGCCACTAAATTAGCCATTGATACTTGTATCGCTAAAAACTGGCGCTTATCAATTCAAGTACATAAGTATTTGGGGATTAGTTAAAGAGCAGCTGTAAGCTGCTCTGCGTTAAGTTATATAACGTAGATACAAGGTTGGGTTATAAACCCAACCTAACTAAACAAATTTTAACTCATAAAGTTAAGCTGGCTTTAAATATAATTTTCATCAATAAACTGACACCACAGCTGTGTGTTTAATTCTGGTACATTTGGCTTATCTCTAATACCGAGTTTAAACATGATCACAGAGCGCCATTCTAAAGAGCCAATGTCTGGCCCATGTCCATAACCGTCACCGGTATTAATTTGCTGCTCAACATAGTTAAACCACGCCTCAGAGCACGGCGAATATTGTTCATCTTTTTGCGCAACACTACTGCATCCAGCAATAATGAGTATTAAAGGGGCCATTAATAGTTTCATATTTTACCTATGTGTTTATTTTGCTAATCGCTGCTGTGCTAAGGTTAAACGCTTATGTGAGCTGTATACTTGCAACCTTTCATCGTCCGTAATTAAAAATGCATCCATTTCTATAGATATTAAAGCAGATATGGGGAAAATCTCTAAAATACCAAAGTCAGCAAGTTTAGCTGAAAGAAGTGCCGTTTTGCCATTAGCAATAAAAGTAGAATCTTGATCACGAAAATCGCCATCAACATATAGTATTGCACCACCAAACCATGAGTTAACAATTTTAATTTTATGACCCTTGACCGTGAATTCGAACTCTTTTCGCATTTTCAAACTCCATTTTTTGAAAAACCTATAAAGTTTTAACAACTTGTTATATGAAATTTATGCAGAACTTTAATAATACACTCTCAAAAAATTATTCAAAGCGATGAGTATAAAGCGCTTATCTACCACTTTACGGCTGACTTACCTGCTGAACAGTTTAATAAAATTTATCAGCAAGCACTGTTAGATGGAGAGTGAGAACGCAAGCACAGCGTAGTTTTTAACCGCTAGGGTAGGCTATTTATTATTGAAATCTTTGCTCTGAAAATTCAAACAATGGCACTTACAAGTGCCCCCGCGTCTGTAATACCTGCATCCTTCATGGCTTGGCCGATCATTTGCACGAGCGCAATTACCTGAGATTGTGTTGATGAAACGATGTTTGCTTGTGCTTCAATTTGTGCCTGTATTGCCTCGTCTTCTTGGTCCGATTGAGCTTGTAATTGAGTGAGTTGCTCTTTTTGTTCTTCAAGCAGCTGCTTGAGCTCCTTAAGTTGCTCTATCATTTTTGCGATATATTCAGGCATTTCTGAACTTGCTGTTTTTTCAGCATTTTGCTCAGCCTTTTTTCCTGAGAGTTTATTGCGTTCTTTGTCTGATAATTGATAATCAGTGTTGTCCTGATTTTTTGTTGTGTCTTTTGTTTGTAGTGCAATATTTGTTTTTTCGGCTGTAATTTTAACGTAAAAGGCTGAGTGTTTATTTAGCTGTATCACGGTTTATTATCCATAATAGTATGTTTATTGATGTTGTTATCGGCCGCGATGCCAAAGTTTAAAGTGCTAAAGTAATAAAAAACGTTGCCTTTGAGCAACGTTTTTTTAGTTTTATACTACGATTTTTTGTTTTCAACTTTACCGCTTGAATAAATAAAAAATAATGCAATGGCTAAACACACTAACGCCGCTAGTCGACTGGGTGACAATACAATAGCCTCATTACCAAGCCAGCCAAAATTATCAATTAATACACTCATGGTTAGTTGACCAAAAATAACCGCGACGGTTGCCACCGCTGTGCCTATTTTTTGCACTGCAAGCACCATAATAACAATGTATGGTATGCCACACATGGCACCAAGTAGCTGCCATTTTGGTACATCCATTAAGGTTACAGCATGATTTGGTTCAAAATAAAATATAAGCAGTGCGGTTACCAGTGCACCAACAGAAAAGGTTAAAAAAGCACTTTTAAAAACACCGACGTTACCGCCTAGTCGTCCGTTTAAGGCTGCTTGAATGCTTAATGTTGCGCCACCAATTACAGCTAGAAAAATCATAATAATAGTCATAGTGAGTTTATCCTTGTGCCATAAAAACCAGAGAGATAATAATAAACGCCAAAGCAATAATGCGTTTAACGTCAATTTTGCGTTCAGTAGTGCCAAACAAACCGTAATGGTCAATAATTAAGCTTTTGAAAATTTGCCCTGCGAGTATGCCGATCATTGTCATGGCTATGCCGATGTTTGGCGTTGCAATTGTTAAAATAACCAAGTAAACAGGGCCAAGCACGCCACCTAATAATAAAGAAGGGGGCTGGCTAAAAAATGAAGGACTATTCCGAGGGCTAAAAAACAGCATTAGCAAAAATGTTAAGGCGGCACCAACCGCAAATATACTAAATGTGGCCCACAGTTCACCCACTTCACTACCCAAAGGCCCTAATAACCCCGCTTCTACGGACAAACCCATACCGCCCATAAAGGTCAGTAATATTAATAGAAATTGCATTTATATCCTCCAAATAGTAATTAATACCATTTTAACCCAGCTAATAAGCCAGAAAAACGCTACAATCCAGAAGTGACTTTTGCAGGAACTGCACAAATGAATGACATAAATACAGTGAGCATTAAAACACTCGTTACGTTTATCGGTGTTTTTAATACCCATAGTTTTTCAGAGGTGGCTAGGCGGGAGGGGGTGTCTGCGTCAAATATTTCACGGACTATTCAACAATTAGAAGATGCACTAGGGCAGCAGCTTTTTTATCGAAATACCCGTGCTGTTGTGCCAACAGAAGCGGGTCGGTTGTTTTTAGATTATGCACAAACAATCACCGAGCAAATGAATGACGCGAGAAAAGAGCTGCAAGACAGAACGCTCGAACCAACCGGGTTAATTAGAATTAATGCGCCTGTATTTTTTGGCCAAAGGCACATTGCTCCTTGGTTATCTGAGTTAAGTATTCGCTATCCAAACTTACAAATAGAGTTAACACTTACTGATGACTTTATTGACCCGCATCGTGATGCCACCGATGTTATATTTCGTATCGGTGCGTTAACCGATTCTTCGTTACATGCGCGCGTATTTGGTACACAAGTGTATCATTTAGCAGCCTCACCAGCGTATTTGAAAAACAACCCTAAAATTACTAATCCATCTGCACTTAAAAATCATCAATGTTTAATTTATAAAGGTTCTTCAGGTGCAAATCGTTGGCTGTTTAAAGCTAAAAATGCATCATGGGCTCATTACTCTGTTGCACCATTACTTGTCTCAAATAATGCGGATACATTATTAACTTGTGCATTAAAAGGCATGGGTTTAGTGCTGTTTCCTGATTGGCTTATTGGTGAGCATTTAAAGGCGGGTACTTTAGTAAAGGTGTTACCTAATTATGATGCAGCAATTAAAACAGAGCCTCAGCAAATAGCGGCTATTTATCCACACACACGCTATGCCCCTTTAAATGTTAGGGCGCTTATTGATTACTTTGCCGATGTTTTCGGTGAACCGCTTTATTGGCAACAATAGCTTAATTGATTTGGTGCTTTAAAAACCAAAAAAGCGTTACCCTTGAGCAACGCTTTTATTTTTATCTTGTTTAGCCTTTATTCAGCTGCTAAATAATCTAATACCACTTGGTGGTGATCTTTGGTTTTGAATTTATCAAACAAGTGTTTAATTTTACCGTCTTGGCCTACTAAGAAAGTGAGGCGGTGGATACCGTCGTACTCTTTGCCCATAAACTTTTTATAGCCCCACACCCCAAATGCCTCAGCAATGGCATGATCTTCATCTGAAAGTAGGTCAAAGTTAAGCTCTTTTTTTGTTTCAAAGTTTTTAAGACGCTTAATCGGATCTGGGCTTATGCCAACTACATGGGTGTTAAATTTGGCAAGTTCTGCTTGTTGGTCACGCAGGTTTTCGGCTTGTACGGTACAGCCAGGCGTTGACGCCTTAGGGTAAAAGTACACCAGTACTTGTTTTTCTTTTAATAACTCGCTGAGCACGACGGTTTCATCATTTTGGTTTTGTAAGCTAAAAGCCGGTGCTGTGTCGCCACTTTGTAATGGGGTAATTTTGTTCATGCTAAACTCCTTAGCGAATACGTCGAAAGATGTAATCTACGTTTAAAACGTGCGAAAGGTTTTCAAAACTAATTTTAAATTGGTCAATATCAACGTCAACGGGAATATTAAATTCAAGTTCACAACGCATTTTTAGCTCAGTTTCTTCTTCGTAGGTGTCTGATTTTAATGAGCAAATATTAATATTATTATCTGCAAAAAAACGCGTTACTTTACTCAATGTGCCAGGGGTGTCTATGCCGGTATATTCTAAGGTATAGCCTGCACAAAACTCGCTTTGATTATGGCTTGAAGTACGCTTCATCATAGTGAGCAGTCCAAGCTCCATGCCTTTGGTGGGTAATGTATGCTCTATGCGGCTAATGGCTGACATATCACCGCTAAGTAGCATAATAAAGGTGAATTCGTTGCCTAAAATTGCAATACGGCTATCTATAATATTACAGTGGCAATCGCTTACGAGTTGCGTAAGTTCACTGACGATGCCCGATCTATCCTCGCCAATTGCTGTTAAAACAATTTGATGATTTGAAAATGCAGTCATGGGTTTTAAAGTACCTAAGTTACTTGGATGAAAACAACCGACTTGGCAACAAAAAAATAAATACGTAGCGTTGCACAGCGGCAAAGTTTAACACAAAACCCGCGTTAAACTATAGCAGCGGTTAATTTTAGGCGGTTAATAGTGCAGTGTTTCTTGTTTTTACAAGCTTGTGAAAGTACCATAGCAAAAATGTGTCTATTTGTTGCCTAGTCCATTTATTATCTCATAGGCTGAATGCAGTTAGGCAAGCAAATTATAAATGTAAAGTTAATATTGATTTTACACTGAACCAAATCGGCATTACCCACTCATATATTTGTTAAAACAATCAAGGGTATGCTAAGGAGAATTATCTGTGCAGTATTGGATCCCAAAAGCACTAGCAGTAAGTGTATTGGTAAGTTTGTCAGGATGTAGTGTATTTACAAGTGATGCTCATAATGAGCGTAATTACCGCGCCCATGAGCCGGTTAAAGCGCCTGCATCGTTATCTCAACCCGCTCAAGATCCTGTTTATAAAATGGATGTGGGTCAATATGATAATAATCCGGAGGCAACAAACTATCGTCCGCCGGCGCAAGTTTTAACCATTGCTAAAGGCAGTTGGGTTGAGGAAGCAGATAAACAAGCGCGTATTTATTTTGATAAAAATGACGGCATTGAAGATTTAGATGTGTTTATTTGGGATTCGATTCAAGCGGTGCTTGCTGATAATAACATTAGTGCAACACAGCAAGATAAAACGCAAGGAACACTTGTAACCGATTGGTACGCTATTGTAAAGCCTGAAGAAAGCTGGTTATGGGGCAATGATGAAAGCGTTGATTTAGAGCGTTTTAAATTTACCATTGAAGAAAAAGAACACCAACGCACAGCCTCGTTAACCGCTGAGCTTATTGATTTTAAAGGTGATAAGCCGCTAACTGATTTATTAAAACAACAGCTTGAAGTGCGTGCACTTAACCAAGTAGTGAGTGAGTTTGATTACCGCTACCGTCAGCTTGAAGTTGATATGCGTAAGCGCCAAGGGATCATCTCGTTAGAACTCGGGTTTGATAACAAAGGCAATGCCGCACTTGTTACTGAGCAGGCTAACGATACGGTATTCGATCGCTTTTCTGGATTCTTAGAGCGTTTATCTTTTACTATTGTTGAAATAAACCAAGAGACAGGTTTAATTACAGCAGATTATGCGAAAGTAGAAACCAGTGTGTGGGATTCAATTTGGGGCGATGAACCAATAGAGCTTCCAATTGATGAAGGTCAATACCAAATTTTGGTTAGTAAAACCAAACAAGGTGGCACCAGTCTAACGTGGATGGATGACAAAGGCGAAACACTTGAACCAGGTACAATGAATGGGTTACAACAAGCATTAGAAGCGGCGCTAATTAAGCGCGGTATTAAAATTTAATAATTATAAATACTTCCCACAAAAAGAGCTTTTTGCTCTTTTTGTGGTTTTTACAGGTTGAAAATATGTCTCAGTTAGATTCATCACGCCCAGCACCGGTCCAAAAAAGTTATGATTTGAAAATATGGTTGGTTTTTTTAATTCCTTCATTAATCGGTGTGTTTTTGTTTATGACGCCAGTACCGTCTGGCGAAATAATGACGATTCCTATTGCGGTAATGGCAAAAGCAATTCAAGCTTTATTTAGTCAAATAGCGCTTGGGTTAATAGCGACGATTATTTGTATTACTGGCGTTATGTCGTTGGTATTTAGTGTGTTTAAACCGAAAAGCTTAACCAAATTTCGCTTATTAAATCATTTGTTTAATGTGAGTTGGATTTGGTTAGTAACACGGTTATTAGGTATGGTGTTTGTGCTTTTAACTTATTTTCAAGTTGGGCCGCATGCTATTACCTCAGAAAATACCGGCTTGCTGGTATTAAAAGATTTATTACCGGTGTTGTTTTCGGTGTTTATTTTAGCGGGCTTATTACTGCCGTTATTACTTAACTTTGGTTTACTTGAGCTTGTGGGTACCTTACTTACTAAAGTAATGCGCCCATTATTTGGCGTACCAGGGCGCAGTGCAGTTAACTGTGTTGCTTCATGGTTAGGTGATGGTAGCGTCGGTATTTTAATGACTGCGCGTCAGTATGAAGATAAATATTATACTCAACGTGAAGCTGCGATTATTGGTACCACTTTCTCAGCTGTTTCAATTACCTTTTGTTTGGTTGTTATTGGCCAAGTAAAGCTTGAATACTTATTTGCACCTTTTTACCTAACCGTGTGTTTAGCGGGTGTAGTGGCTGCGATAATTGTTCCGCGTTTACCGCCACTGCGGTTTAAAAAGGACGTGCTTATTGATGGTGAAGAGCCCGATGGAAACGCTGAATTGGTTCCTGAAGGCAAAACATTACTTAAGCATTCACTTGATGTTGCATTAACTAAAGCAGAAAAAGCACCAGGTTTTAAAGGCACAATTGAAGAGGGCTTACATAACGCATTTGATATGGTGTTTGCAGTATTACCTGTGGTAATGGCTGTGGGTACATTTGCGTTAATTATTGCTGAGTACACGCCAATATTTCAATATTTAGGTATGCCGTTTATTCCATTTTTAGAATTGCTACAAATACCTGAAGCTGAAATGGCGGCACAAACGATTATGGTTGGATTTGCAGATATGTTTATCCCGTCTATTCTAGCCGCAGGCTCAATTGAAAGCGATGTAACACGTTTTATTATTGCGGCAATGAGTGTAACGCAACTTATTTATATGTCTGAAGTGGGCGCACTTTTATTGGGTAGTAAAATACCGGTTAATATTTTTGAGCTATTTGTTATTTTTATTCTCAGAACCTTAGTAACCTTGCCTGTTATTGCCTTAATGGCACACTGGTTAGTTGGCTAAGTAATCATTTAAACGAAAAAAAGCCCTGATTATTCAGGGCTTTTTTGTTTCTTTGCTTTGCGTAGATGAGCGTGGTGCTGAGGGTTTAAACTCGCTTTTTGCACTTAAACGCAGCAGTACTAAATTGCCGATAACAATAGCCAGTACAATCACGATAACGAGTACGATTTGCCAAATTTGCATTGCGATGCTCTTATTTTTTATTAAGCGATAATTATGACCACTTTAAATAAAAGCTGCAATCCTCTCTAGGGCTGTAAATAAGCAATTAAAACCGTTGTGCCACCGATAACGTTAAAAAGTTAATACCTGGGTTGGGCGCTTTGAATCCGGCGTTTGAATAGTGAATAATTCGCAGCGCTACATTAGTTTCACCAAAATCTGCCACTAGGCCTATCCTATCTTCAAACTGATAGTGAGTACTTAGGTTTTTACCAGCAAAATAGCGCTCATCAAGTAATGAAAAACCAATACCTGCCTCTACATAAAAGGGGGTGTTGTATACACTAAATACTGGAAATTGCACCACCGGTGACACAGCCAAGACCACGTTGGATTGTGATTGTTGATCATGGCGGTATTGCCACACGTTAACGCTGGTTTCTAAATAAAAACGAGCATCGCCGACAAAGTTTTGCATTCCTTGAGGGTGATATTGATACGCAAGCTTTGCCCCTGTTACATTGCCTTCTCCTTTTAATAAATCGACGGCATAACCATGGTTAGAGGATGCATAAGCGGCTTTGGTAGCCAATATAAACAGGGTAAAAGCAAGAACTAAAAGTCTGTTGTATGAGGTTTTCATAACGGCCAACTAGGGTTTAAGTCAAAATAGTAAAGGGATAATAAGGGCGGTGAATTACTGTTTTCAATGAGGACAAAAAGCCGCTTGTATATGGCTTGTTAACTGATTTATTTAACCAATTGAATTTATTTAATTAATTCAATTGGTGCCAATTTGGCATTAATAAGTTGCTTATTTATGCCTTTTTTATTGCCTGTTATTTGCGTAAATTACGCTTAAATTAATTATTTAAACTATGCATTTTTTATGAAACTTATAAAGCTTTTAGTGGTTATTGCTGTTTTTTTCAGTAGCACTTTGTATGCACAAACGCAGCCATCACCTAAGCAGTTATTGCAAACTGTAGCAGAATCATTATTTAACGATATTGGACAGGTAAATGCGAAAGGCGATGCCAGCAAAGAAGCCATGTCGTTAATTGTTCAGCAGCGTTTAATGCCACATATTGATGTTAAGTTTGTGTCGTTTAAATTATTAGGTAAGCATATTAAAGGTATTAACCGTGACCAAGGTGTTGCGTTTATTAATGCTGTAGAGCATTACTTAACAGGGACTTATGCCGGTGCGCTCATGAAGTACACAGGGCAGGATGTAATATTTGAGCAAGACGCTGCTGCAAGCGACTCTAAATTTGCTACGGTAAAAACGCAAATTATTGAACCGAATAAGCCAACCATTGATTTGCACTTTAAATTGCGTTTAGGTAACAACAACCAGTGGAAAGTATACGATATTGTTGCAGAGGGAATTTCGTTACTCAGTGCTAAGCAAAAAGAGATCATTCAACGTATTTCTGATGTGGGATTAGACCAAGTCACAGCAGAACTTCAGCAAAGTTAGTACTTTTGCAATTAACAGCTCCAACCTTAAAAGCAGCTAATGACGTATGTTGTTAGCTGCTTTTGTATTTTGGCCTATATTGCATGAGTTTACGCTAGCTTGGCTACCTAGCTGTGGTAGAATATTGGCTTCTTTGATTAAGCGTGGTGTCAGCTAAATACTGTTATAACTGACTACTCACCCGAGCTACACTGGAGTTGTGTTGTTTTAATGGAAAATGTACTAATTTGGCCAAAGGAATACCCGTTACTGGTCAAAGGGCTGGTTGAGCAAAACGGTGCCTTCATTTTAGATGCTTTAGAAGCTTGGCCCGCCTGTCGCTCTACTGAAGAAGATAATGGTGTATGCACCACTGTTTTACCCCCAATTTATTATTTAACCTGGTTAACCCCCTTAGAGCCATTCGAAGAGTGTTATTTTCAGCATATTTCTGAATATGATGAAAACGCACAAGAGTATATTGCTGCACTGAAAGAGCATTATTTTGCCAATGATTACAGCATAGAAAATATTGTGCTAATGCTGTGTCAGCGACTTGAAAAGTACGCAAGTGTGTCGGCACAAAATAACATTGAAACGCCACTTTCTTTAATTAGCTTATTTTTTAGTAAACGCTTTTTTACTCTGATAGAGCATGCACTAGAGCAAGGTGCAAAGCTCTCAGCTGCAGATACCTTAGCTATTTGGAAAGAGGTCGATTTTAGAGAGCGTTTAAGTGCGCATATTCCCCAGTCGATTGCTGATATTGACCACTTAGCAGAGCTGACCAGCGAAAAAGTGGCTGCTGGCAAAGATTACTTTACTTTGTTAACTCAGGTGTCTCCTGATGTTGATTCTATTGTGCTTTTAGAAAATGCCTTACTTGCGCATTTAAACAAGAAAAAAGCTAAGCAAACCATGGCAATGCGCTTTATTGAGCAAGGCGCCACGGGCACCTTAACCGATGAAGGTAATAAAACAGCATTTATGTGGGCGGCAGAAAAAGGCTACGTAAATGTAGTAGAAACACTCCTGCAGTACCAAGATAAAAAAGCGGTAGACGACCAAGGTAATACGGCGCTGCATTACGCGGTGATAAGTAAAAACGAATCGTTAATGATTTTACTGCTCAAAGCAGGGTATGACTTTAGAGCGCGAAATAACGAGGGGTTAAGTTGTTACCGATTAGCGGTTAGTATAAAAGCCAGCAACTTAGTTAAGTGCCTTGAGCGTGACTTTGGTATTAAAGAGTTATCGCCAGAGGGGCAGCTAGAGCGAATTAAAAAGGTGCATGTGCTACATGCGCTTGTGGCTTTATTATTACCGCTACAGTTATTTTTCTTTTTTGATGAAAACATCACTATAAAAAGTGAGCTTACTCTTTTTATGACCATGACGGCGGTGGTGTGTTTTTTCTTTGCAACGAACTTAAAGCGTTGCTCATTGTACCCGCATGTAAAACACCCATGGGGGTTGTTTTTAATACGAATGATGTCGGTTTTTAGTCTTGTTGCACAACTAGGTTTAGCCTGTATTGTAGGGTTGGCAGCTTTAAGCGAGTTAGTTTAAAAGTTAATGTTTTGCTACAAAAAAACGCGCTAATTAGCGCGTTTTTGCATTGTTGGGTATTTATTACGAATTGTTTTTATCGTGCTCGTGTGCAGCTTTTTCTTCAGCGAGCTCATCTTTAAGCTTGCGAATTTTAAGCCCAAGTTCTTGCCCTCTATGGCGCGCATAATAAGTACAGCCAATAAACATAGATGAGGCAAATAATAACTCAAGCAATACCCATATAAGCTCATCTTGTGCGACCCACAGCAATGTAAAGCCATGAATAAAGTAAAACATAACAATAAAATTAGCCCACGCATAGGTGTAGGTTTTATCTTGTAATATGCCTTTTAATGGCAGTAATAGTGGCAATACATACACTAAGAAAAGAAAGGTGTTACTGTGACCGTCTCTAGGGGCTAATACAAACATCCATAACGGCATTAAAATAAGCAGACCAATATAACCAAATAAGGCTAGGCGCTGAAATTTAATGGTAATCGGTTTTTTAGCAGGCTCGCTTGCTTGAATCATTTAAGTTTACTCGCAACTTGAGTCAGGCGTTTTCCTACGCTTTGACATATTTTAATTTCGTCTTGACTTAGGGTTGAGCTGTTATTGCTACCTGCAACGTGAGAGGCGCCATAAGGTGTTCCTCCTGTTTCGGTGCCGAGCAACTCAGGTACATCGTAGGGTACGCCCATCAACATCATCCCATGGTGTAACAAAGGCAATGACAAATTGAGTAGGGTTGCTTCATTGCCACCATGCATACTGCTTGATGATGAAAACACACAGGCAGGTTTATCGATAAGTTGGCCTTTGAGCCAAAGATCGCTGGTGGTTTCCCAAAACGTTTTTGCTTGTGAGGCCATCATGCCAAAGCGGGTCGGCGTACCAAATGCAAGCCCGTCACAGGCAACTAAATCATCTTTACTGATCACAATGTCATGCGGGTTTTTAGCCACAAAAGTACGCAGTAATGCAGTTGCACCTTGTTGCTCTATTGACTCTGCAATCTCATGTGCCATGGCTTCTACTGAGCCATGGCTTGAGTGATACAGCACCACGATGGTTGTGCTCATTATAGAACGCTTAATACGTTTTCAGGCGGGCGACCTAGGGCGGCTTTATTGTTATTTACTACAATAGGGCGCTCAATTAGTTTTGGGTGATTGACCATGGCATCAATAAGCTCTGACTCGCTATTTTCATCTTTTAAATTAAGCGCTTTGTACTGCTCTTCTTTGGTGCGCATCAAATCTCGTGCCGAATTAAACCCAAGTTGAGAAACTAAGGTACTAATTTGCTCATGAGAAAGCGGTGTTTTTAAGTATTCAACAACACTCGGTTCAATGTTTTTACTTTGTAATAGGTTAAGGGTTTCGCGTGATTTTGAACAACGCGGATTATGATAAATAGTAACTGACATAAAAATACATCCAAAGTATAAATTGTGGCTATTTTAGGTGAACTCACTAAAGACTTAAAGCCTCGCAAGCTCTTTTTGCAATAACCGATACTGTGTGAGTAACGCTTTTAAGCGCTGTTGCTTAACATCTTCACTTGGCTCTACAAAATTAAGCGCTTTTTGTATTTCGTCGGCCGCTTTTAAATACGCGCCATACTGAGATAATACATCGGCATTGGCTTCATGGTAGGCCGCCAATTTTTCTTGTTTTTTGTAGGCGTCAGTTAAAAGCTGTTTGCCTAAATTGTGATCGGGTTTTTCCAGTAAAAACGACTTTAATATATTTTCAGCTAACTCATATTGCTCAGCCTCTAATGCCGCGTTGGCGTAATTTAAGGTGATCACTTGGTTATTTGGCCGATAATTATTTAGCTCGCTTAAGTAACTAACAGCTTCTGCGGCTTTTTTTTGTGCAATGAGTAAATCTGTTTTGGTATCAATATAAAATAAGTTTTTAGGATCGTCTGCCAATAACTCATCAAGAATAGGTTGTGCTTCATCCGTCTTTTTTTGATCAAGCAAACTAATAGCTAAACCGTATTGTAATGCTACGTTGTTATAGGTGTTTTCGCGCATTAACTTTCTAAATAAGGCTTCTGCGTTTTCGGGTTTGTTATCGTAACGCGCCAGGACTCGGCTTTTTGCTAAGTCAAAATCAAGGCTCGAGCTTACCTGGCGTTTAGGGTATTGCTCGGCACGAAGGCGAACATCTGACACACGACTTTCAGGAAGAGGGTGAGTGAGTAAAAACGCCGGTGGTTTATATTTATAACGAATTTGTGCGGCAAGTTTAGTTAAAAATTCACTTGATGCTCTGGCATCAAACCCTGCGTTGTTGAGGGTTTGCATGCCCATTCTGTCTGCTTCTTGTTCGGCAGAACGGCTATGTGTCAGCTGACTGAAAGCTGATTGTGTTTGGCTGGCTGAAATAATAGCCATACCGGCATCAGGGGCTACAACCGCGGCTAAAATACCAGCAATCATGCCTGCAATAGTAAGCCCGCTATTATCTTGTTGCTGCTGAATGCGCCTTGCTAAGTGGCGCTGGGTGACGTGTGCTATTTCGTGGCCAAGAACCGATGCAAATTGACTCTCGTTATCGGCTTGGGCTATTAATCCGGTGTGTACACCAACATGGCCGCCATAAAATGCAAATGCATTGATTTCGGGATTATTTAACCAAAAGAATGAAAACCCAAAACGCACATCATTGGCGTTAGCAACTAACTTTCTACCTAAGGTTGTTAGGTATTCATCAAGCACCGGGTCGTTAATCAAAGGCGATGAGCCTCTGATCTGCATCATCATCACTTCACCAATCGCTTTTTCTTTTTCAATTGGTAGTGCTTTTAAGGCTGAAGTGCCTAAGTCGGGCAGTTGAAGATTGGTTTGTGCCTTTAACGGCTCACTTATCAGTAGGCTAAACGTAAGCGCTGCACTGCATAAAGTGATAAAGGCTGATTTTAGCTGCATTATATTCCTTGTTTATTTTTTATCAGGGGCACTTGAAGGATCATGTCTATATAAACGGCTGTCCTTTTCACATAGTTGATAAAACGCCTTTATTGTGACCCCATCAACCTTAACAATGTTCAATTGAGTTTGTAAAAAAGCAATAATTTTATGAACCACTTTGTGAGAATGTAATATAAGCGCTTTATCTGCTTCATCGCCTTGGTCTAAGTAAAAGCCAATAAATTTATGTAATTGATTAATGCGAATAACGGTTTTCATGGTCAATGGATCCCATAACCTAAACTCCATTGTCTCATCATGTCGTGCGTATCTATCGATGGCGGTATCATTAGAAAAAGGGAAGGCTTGTAATTCAAAACCACGCTCGGTAAACACTTGATGCAGTGAAATTCGTGGTTTGTTATTGCTTTCTTTTTCATAAAGTTCGTTGGGGTCTATTCCCAGCGCTTCTAAATTCCAATTGCGTTTGTCGATAATACGCTTGATGGCATTATCAAATCCGTGATCTAAAATACTTTCACATTCACTTACCGACGAAGCCACTAAATGATAAAAATGCGGCAGCTCCCCCCAATTAATTTGCTTTTTAAACCAATTAATTTCTTTGAGAGTTGGATTGCTAGGCAATTGCGCTTTATTATGCGAATTAGGCATTAACGTATCCTGATAGCTAACGATGCTATAAGGATAAACCATTGCAGAGGTTGTTTTAAGAAAAAGTTAAATTTAACTGCGGTTAATCTCAATTGGCCCTGTTATAGGACTTATTATTAATGTGAATAGGTAGCGAAACGAGTATGCTAGAGCTAAATTTACGCGCTTATAAATGCCCACAGCAATTTATTCAGTTTAAATTAGGGCTGCGTGATGCAATATCGTTAAAACAAGCAATTACCTTTAATATCTCACAAGAACAAAACACTGATGATATTGAACGATATTTGCAAAAAAAAGCGTATTATTACAAGTTAAATAAACAACAGGGGTTGTTATTAGTGGAGCCGTTACGTGTTTGAATATGTAAAAGCATGGTATGAAAAAAAGTTTTCTGATCCTGATTCAGTCACTTTACTTTTTTTATTGTTGGCACTGGTTGCCATGTTGTATTTTTTTGGCCCATTAATTGTGCCTGTGTTAGTGGCACTGATCATAGCTTATTTATTAGATTGGCCTGTGGTTCACTTAGAACGGTTTGGCCTTAAGCGTTTTACTGCCACCAGCATAGTAATGCTGATATTTATTGGCATTATGCTCACTTTAATATTGGTTATAGGCCCTGTGCTTTGGCAGCAAAGCAGTAACCTAGTCCAAGAAACACCGCATATGGTCGAACAAGGTAAATCGTTTTTACTCGAACTGCCTGATAAATACCCCAGCCTTATTAGCGCAGAGCAAGTACAATCGATTGTATTAACCGTTGAAACCAAAGTTCTCGACTTTGGCCAAGTGGTATTGTCTGCGTCGCTTAATTCATTAAAAGACGCTGTAGCATGGTTAATTTACCTTATTTTGGTACCGCTACTGGTGTTTTTTATGCTCAAAGATAAAGTAGAGCTCAGTGCCAGCATTGCTAAAATGATCCCACGCCAACGCCGCTTAATTTTACAAGTGTGGCATGAAATGAATCAGCAAATCATGAATTATATTCGTGGCAAAGTATTTGAAATTTTAATTGTTGGTTCTGTGTCGTTTATTGCTTTTACCATACTGGACTTACGCTACGCCGCGCTTTTAGGCGTTCTCGTAGGCTTTTCGGTGCTTATTCCGTTTGTGGGCGCAGCGTTAGTAACTATACCAGTGGCCGCAGTAGCGCTGTTTCAGTTTGGTTTAGAAACTCAATTTTGGACCGTTTTAATTATATACGGCATTATTCAAGCGCTCGATGGCAACGTATTGGTGCCTTTATTGTTCTCTGAAGCGGTTGATTTAAATCCGGTATTTATTATTGTTGCGGTGCTATTTTTTGGTGGGCTATGGGGTTTTTGGGGAGTGTTTTTTGCCATTCCATTAGCATCATTAGTCAAAGCACTTATTAATGCCTGGTCATCCAAACACGAAGAACTCGGTAACTAAAAGGTATAGTAAACGCACTTTAATTACTAAAGATTATTACTCATTCCTGTCAAAATTATGTACTATTGGGAATAAGATATATTTTTTAGTAATAAGGTGCGTTTTTAATGTCAGAGTTTTTATTGCCAGATGAACCCAAAGCTCAAGTTTATCTCGATGCAAATGCGACCACACCTGTATTGCCATGTATTGCAGAGGTGGTGTGCCATGCTATGCAAATTTGTTTTGGTAATCCCTCAAGTCCCCATATAACCGGCATTCAAGCCAAGCACTTATTAGAACAAACTAGGCAAAAAGCCCGTACCGCCATTGGCGCGCAGCAAGGTGATATTTTATTCACCTCGGGTGCCACTGAGGGGATTCAAACCGCCATTGTATCTACGCTCATTAATGCAAAACACCATACAAAGCCAAACCCCGTTTTATTGTATGGGGCAACCGAACATAAAGCGGTGCCTAATACCCTAAAGCATTGGAATACAGTGCTGGAAATTAACGCAGACATTATTGCTATTCCGGTTAATCGTGATGGTATTTTAGATTTAGACTTTATTGCTCAGCATATTGATAACGCTTTGATGATTTGCACGATGGCCGTTAATAATGAAACCGGTGTTTACCAAGATCTAAGCGCCATAGAAAAGGTGATTCGTAGTCGTAATAGCCAAGTCACTTGGATGGTTGATTGCGTACAAGCGCTTGGCAAACAACAGCTCAACCTAAGTGAAACCACGATTGATTATGCGCCTTTTTCAGGGCATAAACTTTATGCACCTAAAGGCATAGGTTTATTGTATATTCGTCAAGGCAGCCCATACACGCCCTTTATAGCCGGTGGCGGACAAGAAAGTGGCATGCGCTCTGGTACAGAAAACCTGCCTGGTATAGCTGGGCTCAATAAGCTGTTTAGTTTGCTGCTAGATAAACAAGACGAGACATTTAAGTCAACAGATGTACTTAACTTGTATCGAGATAAACTGCATAGCGCCTTAGTTGATACTTTTGGAAGTATTACCTTTAATCATGACTTTGCCTGCTCAGTGCCCACAACGCTTAATTTTGCAGTTAACGATTTAACCAGTAAAGAAGTTATTGATTTATTTGACGCTGCAGGTATTAGGGTCAGCGGTGGTTCTGCATGCAGCACGGGAGCTACGCAGAGCTTTGTGCTTGATGCGATGGGAGCCTCACAGTGGCAAAGTGAAAACGCTATTCGTTTGTCGTTTGGCCCTGCTGCCACGATGGCGCAAATAGATGATGCATGTGAACAAATTAGAGCGCTTAAAACGGTATTACAAGCTAACTGTTTAGTGATTTCTGATAGCAGTTTTCCTGTGCAAGAAGTATGTGCTTTAGGGCTTACCCAATTTAGACACCAAGGTGCATGTAGTTGGTTGTATGTAACAGATAATCAACATGCATTTATTATCGATCCGATTATTGAATTGATCCCTCGCTTTGAAAAAATAGTAACTAAACAAAATTTAACTATTACCGCTATTTTAAATACGCACGAGCATCAAGAACGTCACTGCGCACTTGATTTAATGCGCAGCGCACTTAACGAAAACCTAGTCGCTGGAAAGGTTGATAAATTAGGCTGGCCAACTAATAGCGACAAATTGCAATTATCCACTCACGTACTCGAAAAGTTAGCCACACCAGGGCATAGCCAAGATAGCGTGAGTTATTTATTAAAAGCGAATAATGGTGATGTTGAGTACTGTTTTTGCGGTGATTTAATTTTACCTGCAGGGCTTGGAAATACCGCGCTTGATGGCGGGGATGCAATGCAAATGGCGCATTCCTTGACGAGGTTAGCAGCAGAGCTGAATCCGCTAAGTGTGGTGTGTTCAGGGCATGATTACCAACAGTGCTTTGCAATGAACTGGGCTGTTCAACAGCAGCAAACGCCATTATTACAAACCTTAATTAAAGGTGATATTGATGACGCTGAATTTGCCGCACAAAAACAGCAAGCAGATTTACAACAGCACACACAAGCTAACACGCTCTGTGGTTATGTTAATGCTAAGCCTGCTGTAGAAACTTCGCAATTAAGTTTTAACCAAGCAAAAGAAATACTGGTAAAGGGCAATGCGTATTTAATTGATACCCGAGAACCTTATGAACATGGCGCTAATAATTTAAGCGTATTGCTAAACGTACCCATAGCTAAAACCTTAAATATTCCTTTGAGTCGAATGGCTCATGCACTTACGCAAGGTCAATTGGACAAAAACAACCAGTATATTTTGGTGTGTCGCAGTGGTAACCGTTCAAAAATTGCGGCAGCAAATTTGACTGAGCTTGGTTACAGCAGTGTTTATAACTTAGCAGGTGGTTTAGCGTTAACCGGTTAATTGTTTTTTTAGAGGAAAGGCCGACATTTGTCGGCTTTTTTTTGCTCGCTTTAATTTGGATCAGTTAGAAATTAATAAAATCTTTATTAAAGAGAGGGGCTAATCAGTTGTTAAATTCAATTTTTAATTTTATGATACCGGTGTCAAAAGCAAAAAATTGCGCTATTATCTGCATCAAAGCTTATAAAAATAACGCAAATTAGACTTTTTAAGCTATAATATTGGGCTTTGCTTTTTACAAAATTCGGTTGTTTTGCGTCGTAAAAAATTAAATAAAGCGCTTTAAATCAATAGGTTAATAAATTAGAGGATGTTTACATGGCGAGCCGTTCTGAGTTAGTAAGTTGGCAAGCACTAGAAAATAGTGCACAAAAGATGACACAAACACATCTGAAAACTTTATTTGCACAAGACGATTCTCGTTTTTCTCAATTTTCTACTCACATTCCCGGTGTATTGTTTGATTATTCAAAACAACGTATTGATGAAACAGTTTTCGCTCAATTAATCTCATTAGCTAAAGAGTGTGGTATTGAAGTGTGGCGTGAAAAAATGTTTGCCGGTGAAAAAATAAATATCACCGAAGACCGTGCTGTATTGCATACCGCACTTAGAAATCGCGCCCATACACCGCTTGTTGTTGACGGTGAAAATATTACTGAGGCGGTCGATAGCGAACTTGCTAAAATTAAAACCTTTGTTGAAAAAGTACGCAGTGGACAGTGGTTAGGTTACACCGGCAAAGCGGTGAAAGATGTAGTGAGTATTGGAGTAGGGGGTTCAAACCTAGGCCCTCAAATGGCAACTGAAGCACTTAAATCAGTGGTTGATAAGCCGTTAAACGTTCATTATGTTTCTAATGCTGATGGCGTACAAATCGCGTCGGTATTGAATAAAGTTGACCCTGAAACAACGTTATTTGTTATTTCGTCAAAAACGTTTACTACATCAGAAACCATGACCAACTCAAAAACAGCAGTTGATTGGTTTTTAAATAGCGCCAAAGATAAAAGCGCCATAGCAAAGCATTTTGTGGCAGTAAGCACTAATTTAGAAAAAACCGCGGCATTTGGTATTAGTGACGAAAACGTATTTACCATGTGGGATTGGGTTGGCGGTCGTTTTTCACTTTGGAGTGCGATTGGTTTACCTATTGCACTTTATGCCGGCTTTGAAGCATTTGAAGCTATTTTAGAAGGGGCGTTTGAAGTTGACGAGCACTTTAAGTCGGCGCCGCTTGAGCAGAATATTCCTTTAATTATGGCGCTGTTGAGTGTATGGAATACCAGCTTTTTAGGGTTTGATTCGCAAGCTATTTTACCTTACGACCAAGCATTGCATATGTTGCCTGCATATTTACAACAAGGTGAAATGGAAAGTAACGGTAAACACGTCACTTTTGACGGGCAAACCGTACCTTACACTACCGTGCCTATTATTTGGGGCATGACGGGAATAAATGGCCAGCATGCGTTTTATCAATGTTTGCACCAAGGCAATATAATTGTCCCTGCGGACTTTATTGGCTCTGTAAAACCACAAGTTAACGTTGATAAGCATCACAATATTTTATTATCGAACTTTTTTGCACAAACCGAAGCATTAATGAATGGGGTAGATGCGCAGCAGATAACCGCTGATTTAACAGCCAAAGGCAAAACGCCTGCGCAAATTGAAATGCTACTAAAGCATAAAATTCATCAAGGAAACCGCCCAACAACGTCTATATTATTAGACACGGTTGATGCAAAAGCGGTGGGTCGTTTAATTGCATTGTATGAACATAAGATTTTTTGCCACGGTATTCTTTTACAAATATGTTCGTTTGATCAGTGGGGCGTTGAGCTTGGTAAAGGCTTAGCCTCTAAAATTGAAGCTGAATTAACCGACGATAACGTGGTTAATGAGCACGACAGCTCAACACAAGGCTTAATGGCGTACTACAAACAACACCGTACGCAGTAACACATTCACTTATTACACAATAAGTAACCAAATACCTTTGAACGGGTAGCGCTGGAGTCCTAGGGCCTGTATTTTTGTGAGAGGAATTACAGTGTCCCTAGACCCATATTTTATGGCGCATATAACGAACAACATTAGTAGGCTTTGTGCTAAGGCCTGCATTATCCAGATAATAAACCGCTATAACTGATTACCAATACGGTAGTGGCAGGTAGCATAAACGTAGAGAGTAACTATGCTTAATCCTTTTGATATTATAATTTTTGGGGGCGGTGGTGATCTTGCGTTACGCAAATTACTTCCTGCAATGTATCGAGCATATCAAGAAGGTAACTTACCGCAAGGCTCACGTATTTTGCCTACCGTGCGCGAACAAAGTAAATGTGATGAATACATTGATACCGCACACAAAGCATTACAAGAATTTTTAAGCGAAGGCGAGTATAACGCTAAGGATTGGAATTCGTTCTCAGCGTTTTTAGTGCCTGTAGTGAGTAATGTTACCGAAGCGGATGATAACTGGGATGTACTGAAAAAGATTCTTGATGAAGACGACAGCGATAAATCTCGTGTGTTTTACTTATCTCTTCCGCCAGCTGTGTATGGCACTTGTTGTGAAATTCTATCTACTAAAAAATTAATAACAGCCAATTCACGTGTTGTTGTAGAAAAACCAATTGGTTATTGTGGCGAGTCTGCAGAAGTTATTAATGCGAAAATTGCACAGTACTTCGACGAAGATCAAATCTTCCGTATTGACCACTACCTAGGTAAAGAAACCGTTCAAAACTTAATGGCATTGCGTTTTTCAAATTCATTATTTGAAAACATGTGGGATGCTAAATCGATTGATAATATCCAAATTAGCTTATCAGAAACGGTAGGGCTTGAGAGCCGCGCTGGTTTTTATGATAAAGCCGGTGCCTTGCGTGACATGGTGCAAAACCACTTGTTACAGCTACTTTGCTTAGTCGCAATGGAGTCACCGCATAAACTTAAAGCCAATAGTATTCGTAATGAAAAGTTAAAAGTATTAGAAGCATTACGCCCATTAGAGGGTAGCGATGTTGATGACAATATTATTCGTGGGCAATACGTACCGGGTGATTTAAACGGTAAAATAGTCCCAGGTTACTTAGAAGAGCTAAACGAAGGGGCAAGTAAAACTGAAACGTTCGTGGCTATTCGAGCGCACATTGATAATTGGCGTTGGGCAGGTGTGCCTTTTTACCTGCGTACCGGTAAACGTATGGCAAAGCGCTGCGCTGAAATTGTGGTTGAATATAAAAAAGTATCTCATAACGTGTATGAGGACAGCGTAGGTAATATCGAGCCAAACCGTTTGGTGATCCGTTTACAACCACAAGAAAGTATTCAATTAACGCTGATGTCGAAGCGTTTAGATAATTTAGACATGCAACTTGAGCCTGTAACGATGAACATTGAGCTGTCGCAAGCATATAGTAATGGCTTTCACTCAGATGCTTACAAACGTTTAATGCTTGATGCTGCAGCGAATAATCCATCATTATTTATTCACCGCGACGAAGTACGCCAAGCGTGGAAATGGATTGATCCAATAATTGAACGTTGGCAAGAAAAAGGTAAACCAGCACTGTATAGAGCCGGTAGTTGGGGCCCTGAAGATGCAGATGAATTATTAGCAGAGAATAATCATGTTTGGTTTAACACTGGCGATAAGGCATAAGTGATGGCAACAATAGTAGAAAAGTTTTTTGACGATAAAGCTGCGCTGACTGATGAATTATCTCAGTCGTTAGAGCATGCTTTACGTGATGGTATTGAACGTGATGGCCGTGCAGTATTAATGGTTTCAGGCGGTTCTTCACCTGAGCCGGCTTATAAACATTTATCGACCCTTGATTTAAACTGGGCAAACATTGATGTTGCTATGGTTGATGAGCGCTGGGTTGAGGCAAGTCATGAAAAGAGTAATGAAGCATTCATCAAGCGTACTTTGTTACAAAACCATGGTGCAGCGGCTAATTTTATTAGCATGAAAAATACAGCAGCCACTGCAGAGCAAGGGGTTGATGCCTGTGAAGCGCAGTTTCAAGCATTAAAACGTCCTTTTGATGTGACTATTTTAGGCATGGGCCCAGATGGCCACACCGCGTCATTATTCCCACATGCACAAGGCCTGAAAAACGGCCTAGATTCAAGCCAACTTGTTTGCGCTATCAACGCGATACAAAGTGACGTAACAGGCAGTATTACTGAGCGCATGAGCTTAACGTTAAATGCGATTGCACAATCTAAAGTGGTTAAATTGTTAATTAGTGGCGATGAAAAGCTGGCTGTTTATAAACAAGCTTTAGCGGGGGGCGATGTGAATGACATGCCGTTACGTGCGGTATTAAATCACCCTGAGATCAACATTGAAGTGTATTGGGCGCCCTAATTTTAATATAAATTAGATGTGCGCTAAACCTCTTTGTATTGATGGTTTAATGAAAGGTCAGTCGCTTTTGCTACTGACCTTTTTTATTGCTGATCTGTTTTACTCTTTGCTGAATTAAACAAAGCCGCGCAGAGATAAAGATGAAATGCTGAGTATTGCCTCCACAATTAGCAGTATAAAATAGGCTTTTACACCGATTGTAAATCCTGAATAAATTTTACTTATAGCAAAAAATCAAATGGTTAAATTTATTAAACACTAACTCACAAGCATGTTTTACGGTTTGAAAATTCCTACTCACCACGTTGTTTTAAACAAAATCAATTTAAAAATGCTTCAAGTACATGCTGGAAATTGATCGACAATTAAATTAGCCGGTTTACATGAAACTAATGAAAGCAAACTTTTATGAAGAATAGACTCTTGGTAGTTTTTGTTTTCTATTTTAGGCAGTATTTCATTTTGAAAAAATGCGTGCAACAACCTCAAGTAAGGTTGCGGCATATCATAAGTAACGTTTTTATATATTTGTCTAAATAATCAACGATAATTTTTTGTTAATTAATATCCTACAAACTGCCACAAAATTTTCACTTCCTTTTTGTTGCCAAAACCTTTAGCCTTAGGGCACTAACAGTAAAAAATCAAATTTATAAAATAACGGAGCAGTAACATGGCGGAGCAACAAGTACAGCCTTTACACAACGAAAAACATGCCAACACTAAAATTAAAAATGGCATCAATATCGAATTTATGAAAACTCAACACTTAGTGCCAGTTGTAGCACACGAGTTTGCGCGTATCGCCAATGAGTTTCCAATGTCTTTTGTTAAAAATAACGAAACAGGTACTTTTCAAGCGGTTGCTATGTTTGGCCTAGAGCCAGGTGAAAACTTATTTGTTGATGGCGACAAATGGACAGCTGCGTTTGCACCTATGGCAACGACTCGTTACCCATTAGGTTTAGTAAAGCACCCTGAGCAAGATCAATTTGGTATTGTAATTGACGAAGCGAGCTCATTAGTTGGTGAAGAAGAGGGTAATGCATTATTCGAAAACGGTGAAGAAACTGATTACCTTAAGCGTCGTAAAGAAGCGTTAGTATCGTTTATTGAGTTTTCACAAGTCACGGATGCGTTCACTAAATTCCTTGCTGATAAAGAACTACTTGTAGCACAAACGCTAACAGTTGATATTAAAGGCGAGAAAAAAGACATCAACGGTATTTACCTTATCGATGAGAAAAAACTAAATGAGCTAAGCGACGCAGACTTTCTAGAGCTTCGTAAACGCGGTTATTTAGCACCTATCTATTCTTTCTTAACGTCTACTCACCAAGTAGCACGTTTAGCACGTTTAAAAGCGCAACAAGCGTAATTTTTAAACAGAATTTAAAAAGCGCCTCAGGGCGCTTTTTTTATACCATTAAACTCAGTTCACTTGAAAAACCCCACGTAACCATTCACATTAGTTTTAATCTTAACTAACAAAAGAACGCACAATGAAAAAATCACTATTACTAGGACTGCTTTACGGTAGTTTAATGAATGTGAGCTCATCTGCATTGAGTGCGAGTACGCCGTTTGCCATTGCGATTCATGGCGGGGCAGGCACAATCGAAAAAAGTAAATTTACACCTGCTCAAGAGCAAGCTTACCGCGATAAATTAGCTCAAGCTGTTGAGGCCGGGTATAAGGTACTTGAACAAGGCGGAGAAAGTCTTGATGCAGTCACAGCAGCCATTGAAGTGTTAGAGCAATCGCCTTATTTTAACGCCGGGCGTGGCGCGGTATACACCTATGATGGTAGCCATGAGTTAGATGCTTCTATTATGGATGGTCGTAACCGTCAAGCTGGAGCGGTTTCGGGCATTAAGCACATAGAAAGTCCAATTAAACTTGCCCGTTTAGTGATGGAAAAATCGGTGCATGTGATGTTAAGTGGCCAAGGTGCAGAAGAGTTTGCTAAAGAGCAAGGCGTTAGCTTAGTAGAGAATAATATATTTGATACAAAGCATCGCTATGAAGCTTTATTAAAAGCAAAGGAAAAACTAGACGCGAGCAAAAACACCAATAAAGATTATCAAGCAGCGCACAAGGCGTTACCCGCTAATTATAAAATGGGGACTGTGGGGGCGGTGGCACTGGATAAACAAGGTAATTTAGCCGCGGGCACGTCAACTGGCGGAATGACCGCAAAACGTTTTGGCCGTATTGGTGATGCACCAGTTATTGGCGCGGGTACCTTTGCAGAAAACGCCTCGTGTGCGGTATCGGCAACTGGCCATGGCGAATATTTTATTCGTTATAATGTGGCAAGCGATATTTGCGCACGAGTAAAATATCAAGGTAAAACCATTGCTCAAGCTGGGGATGAAGTAATAAATGGGGTGCTTAAACCGATTGGCGGCACAGGCGGTGTTATTATTGTTGATACAAAAGGCAATATTAGCCTGCCGTTTAATACCACAGGCATGTACCGTGCGAGTAAATCGAATACGCAAGCGACTTATGTAGGTATTTTTAGCGACGAATAAGCGTTTTTCTTTAGTGGCTGGAGGTTTATATAATAATCTGCTGATTGTTATGTCCTTAACAGGATTAACCCCAGCCATTTAATTTGCTACAATCGAGGCTCTTTGACTAATTTTTATAAGGTATGCAGGTGGTAAACCTAGGTCAGTTGTTTGGCGAGCTAAAAACGTGCTTAAAAAAAGAACAATTCAGTTTTAAAAAGCGCCTTCATGGCGTAAAAAAAATTACCGACGAGGCAAAACTTACTAGTGCGCTTGAAAAAATTACGGCTGATATCAGTCGCAGTCAATCGCTTCGCGAGCAGCGATTAGCTGGGCTACCTAACGTTACTTATCCTGAGCAATTACCGGTCAGTCAAAAAAAAGACACCATCAAAGAGGCCATTGCGAATAATCAAGTGGTGATCATTGCTGGTGAAACCGGCTCAGGTAAAACCACACAAATTCCTAAAATGTGTTTAGAGTTAGGACGTGGGGTTGATGGGTATATAGGCCATACTCAACCTAGACGTTTAGCTGCACGTAGCGTTGCCAATCGTATAGCAGAAGAAATGCAATGCGAGCTTGGTCAGCAAGTGGGTTTTAAAATTCGTTTTAGCGATCAGGTTTCTAATAACAGTTATATAAAACTGATGACCGACGGTATTTTATTAGCTGAAATACAACAAGACCGTTTTTTGAATCAATACGACACCATTATTATTGATGAGGCGCATGAGCGCAGTTTAAACATTGATTTTATTTTAGGTTACCTTAAAAATTTACTTCCTAAACGTCCTGACTTAAAAGTTATTATTACCTCTGCGACCATAGATCCAGAACGTTTTTCTAAGCACTTTGATGATGCGCCAATTATTGAAGTATCAGGCCGGACATTCCCTGTGGATGTACGCTATAACCCCATCAGTGACATCCAAAAAGAAGACATGGAAGCCGAAGGCGACCAGTTACAGGGGATTTTTGATGCGGTCGATGAACTTTGCGCTGAAGGCCCCGGTGATATTCTGATCTTTTTAAACGGTGAGCGAGAAATACGCGATACCGCCGATGCGCTAAGTAAGCGTAATTTAAAACACACCGATATATTACCTTTGTATTCAAGGCTATCGAACGCTGAACAAAATCGTATTTTTGCGCCGCATTCGCGCCGTCATATTATTCTTTCAACCAACGTGGCTGAAACATCGCTAACGGTGCCAGGTATTCGTTATGTTATTGACCCGGGTACGGCGCGTATTAGTCGTTACAGTTACCGTACAAAGGTTCAACGTTTACCCATAGAGCCTATTTCGCAAGCTAGTGCTAATCAGCGAATGGGGCGTTGTGGACGTGTTGAAGCGGGTATTTGTATTCGCTTGTATTCAGAGGACGATTTTTTATCACGTCCTGAATTTACCGATCCTGAAATATTGCGTACTAACTTAGCGTCAGTTATTTTACAAATGCTGGCATTAGGGTTGGGTGATATGGCGCAATTTCCTTTTGTGCAAGCCCCAGATAGCCGCAACATTAACGATGGTTTAACACTGCTTGAAGAGTTAGAAGCGGTAAAAGAAGCTAAACGTCATCAAAAAACCAGTTTAACGCAATCTGGTCGAGAGCTGAGTCGTTTGCCAGTGGATCCGCGTTTAGCAAAAATGGTGCTGACTGCGCATAAGCTGGGTGCATTGCGTGAGGTGATTATTATTGTTGCTGCGCTTTCAATTCAAGACCCACGAGAACGACCACAAGAAAAACGCCAGGCAGCGAATGAAAAACACGCTCGCTTTGACGATCCAGACTCTGACTTTATCGCCTTTTTAAACTTGTGGAATTACCTCGAGGAGCAGCAAAGTGAGCTGACCAATAGCCAGTTTAGAAAGCTATGTCAAAAAGACTTTTTAGCGTATATGCGTATTCGTGAATGGCAAGACATCGTTTATCAAATCAGCACTGTGTGCAATGAAATGAAAATGAAAGCCACTACGAATGTTGCAGACAGCGAGCTTATTCACAAAGCACTGTTAAGTGGCATGCTTAGTCATATTGGTTTTAAAGACGAAAAGCAGCTGTATAAAGGCGCACGTAATAGCCAATTTCATATTTTTCCAGGATCTGGCTTGTTTAAAAAGAGCCCCAAGTGGATGATGTCGGCTGAATTGGTAGAAACCAGTAAACTCTATGCCCGTATTAATGCCAAAATAGATGTGAACTGGGTAGAACCGTTTGCTCAACATTTGGTAAAACGAAGCTATACAGAGCCACACTGGGAGAAAAAGCCCGGTGCAGTCATTGCCTTTGAGCAACAAACACTTTACGGCCTGATTATCGTTAATAAACGCCGGTGTGTGTATAGCAAGATTGATCCTAAAGTAAGCCGCGAATTATTTATCCGCTCGGCGCTGGTTGAACAAGAGCTTGGATTAAATGAAGCATTTTTAGCATATAACCGCGAATTAATTGAAGATATTCAAGTGCTCGAGAACAAGTCTCGTAGACGCGATATTTTAGTTGATGAGCAAACCTTGTTTGAGTTTTACGAGAAGAAAATACCCAGCGATATTAACAATCGTGCTGCGTTTATTAACTGGTATAAAACACAAAAACAACAAGACAAACACTACCTGCACATGACGCGCGAAGAGCTCATGCAACATGGCGCCAGCAGCATTACCGAATTTGACTACCCAGATACATGGCAGCAAGATAATTTGATGCTGCCGCTTACCTATCACTTTGATCCAGGCCAAGCGGTTGATGGCGTTGCCGTACAAATACCCGTTGCACTGTTAAACCAAGTGCAAGAAAGTGGCTTTGATTGGCATATACCGGCATTTCGTCATGAGTTAATTTGTGGGTTAATTAAGTCATTACCAAAGTCATTACGTCGTAACTTTGTCCCTGCGCCCAATTATGCCGATGCGGTGTTAGCGGCTATAGAGCCATTACAAGGCTCGTTAATCGACTCGCTAAGCAATCGATTACTGCGTATGACCGGCGTCCGTGTAGACCCTGAAGCGTGGGATTTAACTGCGCTTGCTCCGCATTTAAGGCTACAATTTGAGGTGCGCGATGAACACGACAAGCTACTGGCACGTGGACTCGATTTAGCTAAACTTAAAGCGCAGCTACAAGGCAAGGTCACCGACACCTTATCTAAAGTCGCCGACAAAGGCATAGAAAAAACCGATTTAACACAGTGGGATTTTGGAGAGTTACCAACATCCTATGTGAAAAAGCAAGGTCAGTACGAAATTAAAGCGTACCCTGCGCTGGTGGATAAAAAATCAACGGCGGCAGTGGAGTTATTCGATAACGAAATTAAAGCGAAATTAGCGCACCAGCAAGGGTTGCGTCGTTTAGTGTTATTAAACGTGCCATCACCCATTAAATACCTGCAGCAAAATTTACCAAACAAGGCTAAGCTAGGGTTGTACTTTAATCCTTTTGGTAAAATTGCCGATTTAATAGATGACTGCATTGCATCGGGTGTTGATAGCCTATTAGTTAAATATGGTGATATTCGTACAAGTGATGCATTTGAAGCGGTTAAAGAGCATATTCGCGGCGAATTAGGCGACACCGTAGTAGCAATTGCAACCCAAGTAGAGCAAGTACTGAGTATTGCTCATGCGCTGCATAAAAAAATGAAAGGGCGTGTAGATTTAACCATGATCACTGCCCATGGCGATATTAAATCTCAATTAGAATCGCTTATTTTTAAAGGTTTTGTGAGCCAGCATGGGGCGGATAAGCTTGGCGATTTAATTCGTTACTTAAAAGCGATTCAAAAACGACTAGAAAAGCTACCCGTTGACCCAAATCGTGATAGATTATGTGTGCTAGAGCTTGAAAAAGTGGCGCAAGAATATAAAAAACTGACGAATAAAACCCCTAAAGGAATGCCATTGCCTGATGATGTTGAGGCTATTTTTTGGATGCAGCAAGAATTACGCGTATCCTTATTTGCGCAAACCTTAGGTACGCCTTATCCAATTTCAGCAAAACGTGTGTTAAATGCGATTAAAGAAATTGAATAATCCCTTTATTCGCTATTAAGCTAGGGTCTGTTGACCCTTGCAGGTTAAAATTTGTTCAAACTAGGGGCAGTTTAATCGCGGCGCGGGGTTTGTAACCTAGTGGGCTAAGTAAAAACCACACCACATAGGCTCTGCCTTGCCTAAATACCAAACAGGCTACTGCAAATTCAACCTTGAACGGTCAACAGACCCTAAGGGACTAACTTGAGAAGGAAATGACATTGCTATGTCCTCATTACTAAAACACCAAGCGCGACAATTGTTAGTGGTTGATGATGAGTATTTCAATTTTGAAATACTCAAATCAGGGTTAGCATCAACATTTGATTTAAGCTATGCTGATTCTGGTAAAAGTTGTTTAGCATCTGCCATTGCTAATCCGCCTGATATCATTTTGCTTGATGTATGTATGCCCGGGCTTGATGGTTATGATACCTGTCGCATACTTAAACATACGCCAGAGACAAAACACATTCCGGTGGTGATGATATCAGGACTTGAGTCAGAGCTTGAGCAACAAGCAGGCTTTGACTCAGGGTGTGATGCTTACGTTGTAAAACCTTTTTCCATCGCCGTACTACGAGAAAAAATTAATAATATTGTGTAGAGGGAATTATGTTTACTGAAGATAAGCGAAACTACAGACGCATGCAGGTTAACACACCCGCTAAGTTAACCTCGATTGAGCCCGTCGCAGGACTAAGTTACACAGGCACCTGCCTTGACTTAAGTGCAACAGGGCTCTCCTTGCAGCTCGATGATTTATTAGAGCTTAACTCAATTTTATCGGTTGATATTGCATCAACCCATCCAAGCATTGCACCGTTAAAAGCCACTGCAAAGGTGATACGTGCCAGCACAGAAGAGGATGGCACGATAACCGCAGGGCTAGAAATTATTGAGTTTAACTAAAATTAGTGTTTAGTAAACCTTACAAATAAGGCCTTTAAGATAAAAGCCTTCAGGGTAGCTGCCCGCAATAGGGTGGTCAGCTGCTTGATTTAAGCGCTCCATGATCAGCAAATCTTTACCCGCATCAAGTGCTGCATCTGCAACCACTTTTTGAAACAAATTTTGTTCCATTAAACCAGAGCATGAGAAAGTAAGCAGTGTGCCGCCTGGTTTTAATATTTGCATCGCAATCATATTAATATCTTTGTAACCCCGACACGCCCCAGTTAACTGCGCTTTATTATCAGCAAATTTAGGCGGATCCATCACAATCGTATCAAACATCACACCGTCTTCACGGTATTGGCGCAATAACTTAAATACATCTTGTTTTACAAAGTCGACTTTATTTAAATCAAGGTTGTTATGTTCAACATTGCGCTTTGCTGTATCAAGAGCTGGTTGTGAAACATCGACATTGGTTACATGCTTACAGCCACCACGCAGGGCATAAAGAGAAAACGTCCCCGTATAACTAAAGCAATTTAATACGGTTTTATCTTTTGAAAAACGCTCCAGCGCAGCGCGGCTGTCACGTTGATCTAAATAAAAGCCGGTTTTATGGCCTTCAAGAATATCAACTTCAATTTTTAAACCATTTTCTTCAATGATAACTGGCGCTGTGGGTTCATTACCCCAAAGCACTCCCTTAATTGGCTCCAAGCCTTCTTTAGTGCGTACATCTACATCTGAGCGCTCATAAATATTAGAGCCTGGGAAAATAGCCATTAATGCACCAACAATTTCACCTTTGTGGCGCTCAGCACCGGCACTGAGTAACTGACAAACCAAGGTGTTATCAAATTTATCTATGGTAACACCCGGTAAATAATCTGACTCAGCGGCGCAAAGCCTAAAACCGGTCAGTCCACCTTCTTCAATCGCATGGCTGCGAGCTTCTAAAGCACGACGAAGGCGACGCTCGAAAAAATGTTGATCTATGACTTCTTTTTCATCAAAGCTCCAAACACGCGCGCGAATTTGTGAATGCGGGCTGTAAGCCGCGGTGGCTAAAAACTTACCTTCACTGTCGTGTATGGTTACCGTGTCACCTAATCCAGGTTTACCTTTAATTTTTTTGATGGCTTTAGAAAATAACCAAGGGTGTTTTCTTTTTAATGATTTATCGCGACCAGCTTGCAGGTAAACGGCAGATGACATAGGGCTTCTCTGTAGTAATAAATAAGCGCTGTATTTTAGTCAAGCCACGCGCAACATACAATGAATGTTTTGCAAGGGCTTTATAAATCGCGTTAAAGTAGGGGATATTACCTCGTTTAAATAGATTTTTGGAAGCTCGGTGAACAATTTACCCCTTAGCCCTTCATTAAAGCAACTTGATCAGCAATGCAGAGAATTTATAACAGCGCTTATCCATGCTGATGTAGCCCATGATATCACTCATATTGAACGCGTTGTCCGTGTCGCAGTTAAATTATGCACTGCTGAAAAAGCCAATATGAATGTTGTTTTACCTGCTGCGTGGTTACATGATTGTGTGGCCGTAGCAAAAAACCATCCCGATAGGGCAAAAGCTTCAACGATGGCTGCCGATAAAGCGATTAGTTTTTTAGCGTCTATTGGCTATGATGAAGCACTATTTGATGATATTCACCACGCCATAGCCGCGCATAGTTTTAGCGCCAATATTGCTATTAAAACCGTTGAAGCACAGATTGTACAAGATGCTGACAGAATGGATGCCTTAGGGGCTATTGGTGTTAGTCGTTGTATGAAAGTGGGGGGCTCAATAAGCCGACTTTTGTACAATCCTAATGATCCATTTTGTTTAGAGCGTGAACCTGATGATAAACAGTACACCTTAGATCATTTTTTTATAAAGTTGCTGCATATTGCAAAAAGTATGAATACACCTTCAGCTAAAGCTGAAGCACTTAGAAGAACAGATTATATGTATGACTTTTTAGAGCAGTTAAAATCTGAAATTGGAGGGTAAGACAGTGAGGCCAAAATTGAACGGTATTGATCATTGTCATTTAAATGTTCAAAGCCTCACCCAAGCCGTTGATTGGTATGAAAAGGTGCTTGGTTTTACTGTAGTAGAGGAATTAGCATTTTGGAATGAAGAAGGCAAAGGCCCTTTAACGCTTGAAGATGAAAACGCATCCACACGTTTAGCTTTATTTGAGGCGCCAGGGCGAAGTAAAGGAATCGCTTTTGCTGCAACCGGTGAGCAATTTATAGCGTGGTTAGCACATTTTGAGCAACTTGAAATTAAAACGATACTGGCTGATCATGGCGTGACTTTTTCTATGTATTTTAAAGATAACAGTGGGAATAGCCATGAGATCACTTCCCATGACTACCGCATTATAAAACAGCATTTTCCAGCTGTAGCGTTAGGCTCTCACAATGCCAAAAGAAGCTAGGTCCTGTTGAGCTTTGTGCAGTAATATTTGTTCAAAAAAGAGACGATTTAATCGCATTCTTGATGAGCCTTTTTTATCGCTAAAATAGCGTCTATTTTGCTAATAAAAAGATCAACCAGCTGAGGGTCAAAGTGTTTTCCTGCTTGTTGTTGCATATGCTCTAGTGTTTGCTCAATGCTCCACGGCTCTTTATAAGGACGTTTTGATGTAAGTGCATCAAATACATCAGCAATCGTTACAATCCGCCCCTCAATAGAGATTTCCTCGCCTTTCAATCTATTAGGATAACCTGTGCCATCCCACTTTTCATGATGTTCAATAGCCAATACATGGGCAAGTTGCAGTAAGGGGGAAGGTGAGTCGGCCAATATTTTAGCCCCTATAGCGGCATGCTCTTTCATGTGTGCAAATTCGTCGGGGGTTAATTTGCCAGGTTTTAACAGTATCGAATCAGGAATACCTATTTTTCCGACATCGTGCATTGGCGCAGCTTGGCGTAATAATTCTGCGTGTTGTTCATTCATTCCCAGTGCTAAAGCAAGTACTTTGCTGTATTGGCTCATTCGTGCAATATGCTCACCCGTATCGGTATCTTTGTACTCTGCCGCGCGACCTAATCGCTCAACTAAATCTACATGTGCTTGTTTTAGTTGTTCGGCTTGTACTAAAGAAAGATGAGTTTTTACCCTTGCCTTAACAATCGCAGGGCTAATAGGTTTGGTTATATAGTCAACCGCACCTAGCGAAAACCCTTCCGATTCATCTTGTTCTAGCGTGAGGGCGGTGACAAAAATGACCGGAATGTGTGCGGTTTTAGGATTAGCTTTTAAAATTTTGCACACTTCAAAGCCATTCATATCTGGCATCATTACATCAAGTAAAATGAGTTTTGGCGGATCGTTTTCTATTAATTGCAGTGCCACAGCCCCCGATTTAGCAAACGATAAACGGTAGTTACTCGCTAAGACCTCGCGCATTACTTTTAAATTTGCAGGTTCATCATCGACGATTAATATTCGCGCCTGACTTATCGATTGATCCATCGTCATCCTCAGAAGATCTAGTTATTGAGTGTTGTTAATAATGCGTTGAGCTGTGTTTGTGCATTATCAAATTCAAAGTCATTAAACTGCTCATAAATATTCAAAATAGCAGCTTTGTATTGTTCGGGTGTTATTCTTTCAATATAACTTAATAACGTATCATCCAACTCTGCTCGTTTAGCTTGGCTGAGTAAAAGCGTTAATTGGTGAATAAATTCAGCATCTGACACGGTTTCTTTTTGTAATTCATTCTCTTTAAAAGCAATGTGTAAGTGTGATAATTCATCTGCTAGCTGCTGCCACTCATGCTGACATTTTAATATGCACTGAGTATAACGTGTTATATCACGTTGTTTTTCAGCATGCGCAATTAAGTAAGATAAATTATTGAGCGCTAAATTACCGGCAAGACCTTTTAAATTATGCAAAATATGAGCATGATGTTTATCGTTTAGCTTAGTGGCCGCCAAGGTTTGCATACTATTTTGATGCTGAGCTAAAAAGAGTACAACCTCTTTGAGATGTTTCTCTTTGCTGCCCCACATTTTTTCACCTTTATTAAAATCTATACGAAGTTTTGAATCTATTGGATCGTTAGTTACTAACTGGCTGATAGTAAGCCCAAGCACCCGCGCTATTTCTTGGTTGAGTTGGTTTATGTCAACGGGTTTCGTTGTAAAACCATTCATACCCGCTTGTTTGGCTGTTAGCTTATCTTGCTGCAGCACACTGGCCGTTAAGGCAATTATTGGCGTGTGCTTTAGTTGTTTTTGCTGCTCTAAAGAGCGAATTGATGCTGTGGCACTGATCCCATCACATTTAGGCATATGAATATCCATTAAGATAATATCAAAGCGATGCTGATTAAACATGTCAATGGCCTCAAAACCATTATTTGCTTTACTTACCTGATGGCCTGCTTGGGAAAGCATAATTGTGAGTAGTTCGATATTTTGTTCAATATCATCCACCACTAAGATTTTTAATGGGGGTAAGCTAAATGCGTTTTTACTAATGGCTTGCACCTGACTTTTTTCGCCTGGCTCAAGCCCAACAGTAAAGGAAAAGCAGCTACCTTGACCAAGGGTACTTTGTGCGTATATTTTGCCACCCATTAATTCAACCAGCTGCTTACTAATTGTTGTGCCAAGCCCTGTGCCACCAAATCGGCGTGTTGTGGTGGCATCTGCTTGCTCGAAGGGTTTAAAAATAGCCTCAAGGCGACCTTTTTCGATACCTATACCGCTGTCTTGTACTTCAAATAAAATGGGTTGATTGGGTTTATGAGTAACCGAAACAGTAACATGGCCTTGCTCAGTAAACTTTATCGCATTGCCGATTAAATTGGTTAGCACTTGGCGTAAACGCGTATCATCACCAAAATAAAATGGATTTACATTGTCAGCTATTTTTAAAATGAGCTGTAAGTCTTTGCGTTTTGCATCAAGCCAAAATGTCGACACAATATTATCAAGCAATTCTTGCAAGTTAAAATGTACTTTTTGAATTTCGAGTTTACCTTTCTCTAGCTTTGCTGAGTCAAGGATATCGTTGAGCAAATGCAATAAAGAACGCGCAGCGTTATTAACGGTAATAATTTGTTTTTGTTGTTCTTTATTAAGCGGACTATCCATTAAAATATCACTAAAGCCAATAATTGCATTCATGGGGGTACGTATCTCATGGCTCATATTTGCCATAAAAGACTGTTTAGCTTGCGCGGCTGCTTCAGCCTCGTATTTGGCTTGCTTTAAGCTTTGCTCATATTCACGGCGCTTAGTTATATCAACTAAAACGCCATCAATCCAGCGTGTATCATTTTTAGAGTTAGTGATAATGCTTGCTTGATCGAGTACCCAAATAATATTGCCGTTGCGATGGCGAATGCGGTACTCAATTGAGTATTGACTGGTCGATGCAACTGCTTGATCAATGGCTAAAGAAATCGCTGCTTCATCTTCTTTAACAATAAGCTCGGCAAAGGTAATACGCTGCTCAGTAAATTCTTCAGCGCGATAACCCGTTAGTTCATAGACGCTAGGGCTGATAAACAACATACTCCAGTGTTCATCTAACAAGCAGCGAAATACCACACCGGGCATATTGTTCATCAAGGTACGGTATTGTCGCTCTTTTTCAATTAAGCTTTGTTGTAACGCTCTTTGTTCAGTTAAATCGGTAATAAAGCCCACAAACAATGTTTCAGTTTGTAATTGCTTTACTTCACCAATCCCCAAGCGAATTGGAAATTGATGACCATTTTTATGTTTTGCCCACACATCGCGATTAACACCAATAACACGTTTTACCTCATGGTTTGTTGTATTTTTTAAAAAAGCATCGTGTTGATTCGCAATATCATCAGCCATTAATATTTTTACATTCTGGCCAATGACCTCATTATCTTGCCAGCCAAAAATTGTTTCTGCGGCTTTATTAAAGCTCAAAATAGTGCCTTTAATATTGATAGTAACGATGCCGTCAATGGCAGTTGATAAAATAGCATCAAGGCGAGACTCTTCAGCTGATTTTTTCCCCAACAGCATTCTGTAACGGATCATGCCATTGATGATCACAACCACCGCTGTTAATAAAAGTGTGGCGAACGACACACTAATAGCAATAAAGGTTAGATGTGATTGATTTGTTTGCTCGTTAATTATCGGGCTTGTTGTAATAAATCGCGTAGCGGCCATGCCCATAAAATGCATACCAGCCACGGCAAGGCCAAGAATAAGGGCACAAATAATACGATTATGCACAGGCGTTAATTTTTTAAAGTGTGCTGGTAAATGAAAACGTGCATAAAGACTTATAAAAGACAGCAGCACTGCAACAACAATTGAAGCGCCAAACCATATTGGATCATAACGAAGTAAAGGACTTAATTGCATCGCGGCCATACCGCTGTAATGCATGGTACCAACACCCGCGCCAAATAAAAGAGAGCTTAGAATTAAATTGATAATACGAGGGTGAGAGCTATATGTTTTCAAACAAGAAAAAGCAATGGTACATGCCAGTAAAGCCGGTATAAACGACACAAAAGTGAGTGTGGGGTCGTATTCAATTGTAGTGCACAAAGAAAATGCGAGCATTGCAATAAAGTGCATGCTCCAGATCCCTCCGGCAAGGACTAAGGCTGCGGTTATATTGGCTAACTTTCGATAAGATTTAAAATGTGTATTATTTGCTAAATCGAGAACGTGCAAAGAAAAATAAGCTGCAAAAATTGCGGTGAGTATAGATAGTGTCACTAAACTTGGGTCGTATACACCATTAATAATTAGGCTTGGATCTGGTTCGTTTATAAAAAAATTAGCTAACATCAATCATTCACATAATATCTCTTAAATTCAGTCTAATATAAAATACAATAATAATCACAAGGTATTGAGTTATAAATAACAAAAGTAACGTAAGTGTTTTAAGCTCTAAACCATACTATTTATTGAGTAGCACTAAATGCATTGTTATTAAAATGGCATTTAGTGGGGATTATTTATAGATTAGCCGTTATGGTACAAGGTAAAATAAAACCCAGTGGTTAATTATAAATAGGCAGCATTCATTGTTGGATTACACTTTAAAGCGTAGTAAGCGAAGAAAAACAGTGGCTATCAAAGTTGCACAACGTGAGCTTACGGTATATGCGCCCCATTTTGTAACGAAAACACAAATTAATGAATGGCTGTTAAGTAAACAGGACTGGATTGATGCTCAGTTACATAAGCAACAAATTCAAGCCGATACACGACAGTTTCCACTCAAAACCCAGAGTATTAAATTATTTAATGAAGCTGTTAATGTGCAATTTGAAAACGCAGCACGCACTCAATGGCAGCAGCACAATGAAAGCCAAACGCTGTTACTGAGTATTTCTTCACGTGTAAAGCATCAAACGCAAATGTATCAAAGTTTGCTAGAGCAGTTTTTGCATGAGAAATTAGAAAGTTATATTGAAATGCGAGTTAACGATTATTGTCAGCTGATGGGTGAAAAGCTACCGAGTAATATTCGTATTCAATTGTATAAACGTCGCTGGGGTAGTTGTAATCGCAGGCGTGAACTAACCTTCAACTTACACTTGGCAAGTGCACCGACATGGGTCATTGACTACGTGATTGTTCATGAATTAGCACATTTAAAATATTTAAATCACAGCGCTCAATTTTGGCAACGTGTGAGATTATTTTATTCAGATTATAAACAAGCAAGCAACTGGTTAAACAATCATGGTATGAGTTTACAGTGGGTATTTGAATAAAAAGAAATAATGTAGAGAAGAGAAGTGGTGGAGGGAGCTGGATTCGAACCAGCGAAGGCTGAGCCGTCAGATTTACAGTCTGATCCCTTTGGCCGCT
>NZ_JALNTH010000045.1:0-47671 GCF_023161935.1 Pseudoalteromonas sp. 2CM28B | reverse complement strand
GGCTCCCCCTCCCCGACTCGAACGGGGGACCTGCGGATTAACAGTCCGTCGCTCTAACCAACTGAGCTAAGGGGGAATCGTTTATGATTGAAAAACTTGGCTCCCCCTCCCCGACTCGAACGGGGGACCTGCGGATTAACAGTCCGTCGCTCTAACCAACTGAGCTAAGGGGGAAGCGTCATGCCTTTCAACGGGGCGAAATATTAATGATGGAGCCGCAAAGTGTCAACATATAAAAGTCATAAATTTAAAAAAGAAGTTTATTCGTTGTTTTTATGTTCGATCTGCGCATTTTATAACTCTATTTATGCAAAACACGGCGGTAAATCTCTATTTAGACTCACACCAATGTGAAAAAAACAGCGCCGATAAAATAGCCATTGTTTAATTTATGTGTAAAAAATGCCGCTGAGACAAAATTTATCGCGGCAAATCAGTAAATTTGTATTTAACCTGGTTGTCATAAAACCGAGTATAAATTTAGCTAGCAGATCTTTTTAAAAAATCCAGTAGGGTAGTTTTTTCGTATTACGGTATTTAAGAGGGGTTAAACTAATAAAGCCGTGGTTGAAAACTTTATTTTAAAAAGCTGTACAAAAACAAAACAATCAATAAGTTGCTAAATATTGGCGTTAACTAATTAAGACACTTATAGCTGTATTAGGCACAAAGATTTGGCTTAGCTTAATTTTTTGTTTGTAAGCATTGATAAGTTTTTAACTTTAACTTTGAGCAAAGGTTGGACCTGAGCTGAATTTTAGCCAGCGCGCAAGCCTTTATAAATGCGGGCTCAGCTGAGTTATCCACGGTTTCTGTGGATAACTCTGTTTATGAAACTTTAAGAACACTGTCCCGACCAGAGTTTTAGGGCGCTACAACGATTTCAAGCTTTTAAAACGATTTTTTTATTACTATAAAAAACATAGGGTTATAAATGCATGCTGAATTACCATGCAACGATGAGTAAATTAATTCGTTACGATAAAGATTAATACCGCGCTGTGTAAAAATTCAGCGAATTTGCAGGGTTAAATGTTAAAAAAGTAATAAAAATGTTCACTTATTGTTTTATGGCGCTCTAAGGGCGTATTTGTGCACAAATGCTTAAAAATTCAACTTTAGCTATTTTTTTAATTGTTGCTTTATTATTAGTATGAAATCCATTGATAAATCCGTGGCTTGAATTGCTATGATGCTTTAAAATGGCTCGCTCAGTAAAAGAGGCTTATTTATTCCATGCGCGAAACTTCACATTCTCAATCACGCCCAGATTTACTTAACGATCCCATCTTGCCTACATTGAAAAAAATGACCATTCCGATGATATTTGGCATGGTCACGCTAATGATGTTCAATATAGTCGATACATTTTTTATCAGTATGTTGGGCACAGAGCCCCTTGCAGCGGTAAGCTTTACGTTTCCGGTAACCTTTACGGTAATAAGCCTAGCCATAGGTTTAGGTATTGGTACATCAGCGGTAATAGCGAAAGCCTTAGGCAGTAATAAAATAGAAGAGGCGCGATTTGATGCCAGTGTGTCGCTTATTGTGGCGCTACTATTAGTTATTTTACTTTCGTTTGTTGGATATTTACTAATCGACCCAATATTCACTTTATTAGGGGCCGGACAATTAGTGCTGCCACTTATTCATGATTATATGAATATTTGGTTTATTGGCAGCGTATTTTTAATTACCCCTATGATAGGTAATTCGGTATTACGAGCCAGTGGCGATACTAAAACACCCAGCATAGTAATGGGTGGGGCAGGGCTTATTAATGCCATACTCGATCCTATTTTGATATTTGGCTGGGGCCCAGTACCGGCACTAGGCATTCAAGGTGCCGCTATTGCCAGTGTTATTGCCTGGGGCGTAGCGGTTATTATTATTTTATATGTGCTGGGCGTTAAAAAGCGACTACTAAGCTTAAAAGCCGGTAATCAAACTGCGGCAAGTGCAATTAAAAAAGTACTTAAAATAGGTTTACCCGCAGCGGGGGCTAACATGCTTACCCCAGTAGCAATGGCTGTGATGACCGCACTCGTTGCCAATCATGGACCCGAAGCGGTTGCCGCTTTTGGTGTGGGCAGCCGTATTGAATCAATTGCCAGTATTTTAGTGCTGGCCTTATCGATGACATTGCCTCCTTTTGTTAGCCAAAACTTTGGGGCAGGTAAATTAGGCCGCGTAAAAGAGGCGTACATTGGTACGCTTAAATTTGTGATGATATGGCAATTTGCTATTTATATTTTACTCATTGCGCTGTCAGGGGTAATAAGCCAATTATTTGGTAAAGAACAAGCTGTAATCGATGTTATTAAGCTCTTTATATACACCATACCGCTAAGTTATGGTTTTCAAGGGGTGATCATTTTATCAAACTCATCGTTTAATGCTTTACACAAACCTATGAATGCATTGTTTTTAAGTATTATTCGTTTGTTTGTGTTTTACCTGCCTTTTGCTTATGTAGGCAGTATGCTAGGTGGCTTAATTGGCTTATTTATTGGCGCTGCAATCGGTAATGTATTCACAGGGTTAGTCGCGTACAAATGGTTTGTAAAAGAGCTAGATGCAATATGCAGTAACACGGTAACGGAGTAAATGAATGAGTGATCACTTTGAGCTAAAGTCACAATTTAAACCCGCGGGCGATCAACCCACAGCGATTAAACAGCTTGAAGAAGGCTTAGAAGCCGGGCTTGCGCATCAAACCTTACTCGGTGCTACAGGTACAGGTAAAACATTTACCATGGCCAATATTATTAGCGATTTAAATCGCCCAACAATAATAATGGCGCATAATAAAACACTAGCCGCACAGTTATATGGAGAGATGAAAGAGTTTTTTCCTAATAATGCAGTTGAGTATTTTGTATCTTACTACGATTACTACCAGCCAGAAGCCTACGTGGTTGCCAGCGATACGTTTATAGAAAAAGATGCATCTATTAATGAGCACATAGAGCAAATGCGTTTAAGTGCTACTAAGGCATTGCTTGAGCGCCGCGATACCATAATAGTGGCTTCTGTGTCGGCTATTTATGGTTTGGGCGACCCCGACTCATACATGAAAATGATGCTGCTTTTAAAAGTAGGCGAACAGGTCGACCAACGCGATATGCTGCGCCGTTTAGCTGAGCTGCAATATACCCGTAACGACATTGACTTTAGCCGTGGTACTTACCGTGTACGTGGCGAAGTTGTTGATATATTTCCTGCTGAGTCAGACACCTATGCAGTACGTGTAGAAATGTTTGATGACGAAATAGAGCGCCTCAGTATTTTTGATCCCCTTACCGGTGCTGTAGAAAAACACATAGTACGTGCCACTATTTACCCTAAAACGCACTACGTTACGCCTCGCGAAAAAATTCTTGATGCCATAGAAAAAATAAAAGCTGAGCTTAAAGAACGCAGAGCACAATTATTAAGTGCCAATAAATTAGTAGAAGAGCAGCGCATAGCGCAGCGTACACAATACGACATAGAAATGATGACCGAGCTTGGTTATTGCTCGGGCATAGAAAACTACAGCCGTTATTTGTCGGGGCGTACACCGGGCGATCCGCCACCAACACTACTCGATTATCTTCCTGATGATGCATTGATGATCATCGATGAATCGCACGTAACCGTATCGCAAATAGGTGCCATGTATAAAGGCGATAGAAGCCGTAAAGAAAACCTAGTTGAATATGGCTTTAGAATGCCATCGGCGATGGATAACCGCCCATTGCGCTTTGAAGAATTTGAAGCCATAGCACCGCAAACGATTTATGTATCGGCAACGCCGGGTGATTTTGAATTAGAGCGCAGCGCAGGCGAAGTAGCAGAGCAAGTTATACGCCCAACTGGCCTGTTAGACCCAGAAATAGAAATACGCCCTGTAGGCACTCAAGTAGATGATCTACTCTCAGAAATTTATAAATGTGTAGAAAAAGGTGAGCGAGTACTGGTAACTACGCTTACCAAGCGCATGTCGGAAGATTTAACCGATTACTTAAGCGAGCACAACGTAAAAGTACGTTACCTGCACTCAGACATAGACACAGTAGAACGCGTTGAAATAATTCGTGATTTACGCGCCGGTGTATTTGATGTGTTAGTGGGTATTAACTTATTACGAGAAGGCTTAGATATGCCAGAAGTGGCGCTAGTTGCCATTTTAGATGCCGATAAAGAAGGCTTTTTACGCTCAGCACGTTCGCTTATTCAAACCATTGGCCGAGCTGCACGTCACCTCGACGGGCGCGCCATTTTATACGCCGATAAAGTAACTAAATCGATGGAAAAAGCGATTAGCGAAACACAGCGCCGCCGCGAAATACAACACGCCTTTAATATAGAGCACGGCATTGAGCCGCAAGCCTTGGTTAAAAAGATCACCGATATTATGGATGTGGGCGAAGAAGCCGCACCAAAAGATAACCTTAAGCTGGTGCGTAAAGAGTCTAAAAAAATACTCAGTGCGAAAGAAATTGCCACACAAATTAAACAGCTTGAAAGCAAAATGCATGCTTATGCCAGCGATCTTGAATTTGAAAAAGCCGCGTCTGTACGCGACGAAATACACGAACTACAACAACAGTTGATTAACTAAATGACACCCGATTTTTCGCCCCTAATAAGCGCGCTTGAAGATGCGCCATTACTACAAAACGAACTATGCCGCGTATTTCATGGTCGCGGCCATAGCGTGGTATCGCTAAGCCATATTAATTTAGACTTTTATCCGCCAAGCTTGTTTTTAATTTCGTACGAAGAAATTGACGAAGCCACGTTAAATACACTGAGCAGTACCCTTTGGGCGTGGGCGCAACAGCATCACCCTGAATTGATATCTGCATTGGTGTATCAACAGCGCGCGGGTGTACAAAGCAGCAATCGTTTAGTGCATGGTAATCTTCCCTCGCCACATGTGGTAAAAGAAAACGGCATTGGTTTTTTAGTGGATTTAACAAGCCGCCAAAACACCGGAATATTCCCCGATATGCGAAGTGGGCGTGAGTTTGTCTCTGCCAATAGTAAACATGCAAAAGTACTTAATTTGTTTTCATACACGTGTGGTTTTTCGCTTGCGGCAATGCAAGGCGGGGCTGCTCACGTTATGAACATGGATATGAGCAAAGGTGTACTTAAAGTAGGTAAGCAAAACCACCAACTTAATGGTTTCGAACGCGGAGTGAGTTTTTTACCGCACGATATTTTAAAGTCGTTTGGTAAATTAAAAAAAGCAGCGCCGTTTGATTTAATTATTGTAGACCCGCCAAGCTTTCAAAAGGGCAGCTTTATTCTAACTAAAGATTATCAAAAGGTGCTGCGCAGATTGCCCGAACTACTGTGCGATACCACACAGCTTTTATTATGCGCTAATAGCCCAGAGCTTAGCGAAGATGCGTTTAAAGCTTTAATAAACGAGCACACCCAAGGAGCAATAGAATTTGTTGAGCGCCTTGCACCAACGGCCCGTTTTGTAGAAGTAGACAGCAATAAAAGCTTAAAAGCGTTAGTGTATAAAACGGCGCATACCGCAACTTATACCAATTCGCAATAATACTTAATCATTTTAAGGGGCTAAACGTGTCGCTATCTGTGTTAAAAAACTCTCATTTAGAACAACTAAATAGCGAATTTTTTGCCTAGCTATCAACACGTTTTTTTAGCCTCAAAATAGATCACTTAATTAAGCTAATTGGTATTAAATGAAACTGAGTAAGCGTTTAAACGCAATTAATGCGTTAATTACTAACCCCGTTGATGTTATTTGGGATTGCTGCTGCGATCATGGTTACTTAGGCATTGCACTATTAAAGCGCCGCGCTGCAAAACAGGTTAATTTTGTCGATGTGGTAGATAAAATAATGGCCGAGCTGAGCGAGCACCTAAAAAATATTAGCCAAACACTGCCAAGTGGTGCGCAATATAAAGTACATTGCCAAGATGTAAGAGAAATAAAGCTCGTTCCAAATGCGTTAAATACTGTAGTTATTGCAGGTGTTGGCGGCGAGCTGTTACTAAAACTTGTTACTGGCATTATTAAAAACAATTGCGCTGCATCTGTAGCAAGCACCCGTTTTATAGTTTGCCCTATACACCATACTTATCATTTGCGCAGTGGTTTAGCCAAATTAGGCTTTGGCCTTGAAAGCGAGCAATTAATCACTGAAAACAACCGCTATTATGAGCTTATAGAGGTAAGTCAACGTAGCACAACGTTGCTCACATCTACTGGTAACAGCATGTGGGATTTAAATAATGCATCGCACAGGCAATACCTTAAACAATTACTCACTCATTATAATAAAATGCTTAATAAAGATGAGCTTTATTATCAAAAAGTTATAACAGATTATAAAAAACTCAGCGACGCTTAAAAATGGCTTATTTAGCTCTAATAGTGTGATCTAATGCAAGGCGCAAAAACGTAACATCAACATAGATTATATCGCCTTGCGCGAGTTTATTTGGTTTATGTATGTCAGATAAAAAAAGTCGCATTGAGCCGCTGCTCAGTGCAGAGCAAAAATGGCAAAACAGCTACGAGCAGCCAATTTCGTATGCTCCATTAGTGCAACTTGCTAATAACAGCTGGATAGTTCCACAGCACTTTTTACGCTATAAACACACCTTACAAAGCGTTAATAAAGTACTAGAAAATATAAATTTTTCAGCGCACTTTAGAGTGCTTGCTGCACAAAAAGATCAACAAATTTATTTACAAGTTGCCGTACTCAGCCCCGATAATTACAAAACCAGTAGTTACGCGGGTGAGGGCACAGCAAAAAAATTACTGTTTGGCAGACGCTGGATAGTAGAGGAAAACTTACCAACCTCCGAGATTATTCAAACAGCGTTTTTAGCGCTTAAAATAGCGCGAGAGCACGAGGTAAGAGAGCTGTTTCAACTTACTCACAGCAATAATACAACCAGCACGCCATTTAATAATCATCATGATTTACCAGTTATGGCACAAAATGCAGAGCTTGTTATTGCACACGCGCCGCAGGGCAATGAGCAACATTGCACAATTGAGCAGCTATTAAAACGGGTAGTATTTGCAGGTGATAAGGTATCGCTAAGTGCTATGCAGCAACTAAGCTCGCAGCAGTGGTTATACACCTTAAAATTACACTGCAATACTTGCCAGCTTACTGAATTTAATAATAAAACCTTTGCATTTTTAACCAGTGATAGCAGCGCAAATAGCTTTTTACATGGCCTTATTAATGCCCTGGTTGATATTAGTAATGAGTATGTGAGTGAGCAATTTAAATACCAAGGGTTTGCCCGCTTTAGTAAACACAATTGCGTAGAAAAAATTGGTGCACTTAGTGTGGCAATGCGCTCGCCAAAAGTGTTGGGGCTGTGCTCGCTTGGCAAGCAACATGCAAATAAGCTTAATTTTGAAATTGATAGTTCGCGTGCGCCACAAGGTTGCGGCCAAGCTATAGATGGGTTTTTAGCTGCCCACGGTATAGAGCAGCCAGAAAATGCACATTTATATCGTTTTTAAAGGCGGTTAATTTCTTCTTTTGTGGTGTAGCTTGAGTCTGTCACTATGGCCTCAAGCGTTTGTACGCGCTCTTTTAAAGCAACCACTTGGGCACTTACCTCGGCCAGTTGTTTATTGGCATCTTGGTTGCTATCTTGCATTTTGTGTTTAAATTCAAGGTGCTTTTTGTACATATCGTAAATAACCCCAGAGCCAACCGATATAAGCACAATAAGTACTATCATTGTAGTGCCTGACATAACCACTTCCTTTTTATAGTTTTAACTGTTGCATAAAGTATAACCATATTTAGCAGCGGTTAAACCTGACAATTGTAACTTTATTTGTCGATTGCAGCGTGGAGTTGTGTTCATCATTGATACACCTGCGTTATTGTTTAATAACTAATGGCGTAATTAATAAGTCTATTTGAGATTAAACCGTGTGACTTTAAAGCCAACATTTTTATTGTGTTGCTTTGATCAGCAGTTTTAACGCGCTCTATGCCAGCGTTAACCTTGTATTTAATTGTGTATTAATGCAAACGGGTATAGTGTTTACAGACTTCTAGAACTATATTTTATAATCAATACAGTGAGTTGCTATGTTAAATAATAAAATACCTCCGGTTATTGTCGTGCTCGTTTTTGCAGGCATTATGGCGTTAATAGCCCATTACAGTGTGATTGATTTTACAGCGTTTATTGCCTATTTAGCAGCAAGCTTAGTCATTATAGGGTGCGCATTTTGTATAGCCGGGGTAGTAAGCTTTAAATTTGCACGTACCACAGTTAATCCAAATAAGCCTGAGCAAGCATCAAAGTTGGTAACCAGTGGTGTATATAAAATTTCACGTAATCCTATGTATGTAGGCTTTGCGTTTATTTTAGCTGGCTGGGGTATTTGGCTTAGTTCGCTGTGGGCACTTTTATGTGTTGCTGGGTTTATTGCTTATTTAACGTTTTTTCAAATAATTCCTGAGGAGCGGGCGCTTAGCAAATTATTTGGTCAAGAATTCACAGAGTATAAAAACAAAGTAAAACGCTGGTTGTAATTTACAAGCAAATACAAAAAAGGCTATCGAGATGATAGCCTTTTTGCGTTCAGCGCTAATAAACTAACCGTGCTTTCACTGAAAACCCCATAACTAGCGTTATTCGTACTCGATTGGATCAGTGACGTTATTAAGCGAAAATGCCTCTAAACGTTCTTGGCAGGCGCCACATTTACCACAGGCTTTTTCGCGTCCGTTATAACAAGTCCATGTTTGGCTGTAGTCTAAGCCCATTTTTATGCCATCGGTTAAAATATCAATTTTTGTGTTATTTAGGTACGGGCTAAAAATTTCTACAGCGTCGTAATTAGCAATACGACATACATCATCCATTTTTTGCACAAACTCAGGACGGCAATCAGGGTAAATAGCATGATCGCCCGAATGCGCGCCATAATATACTTTGCTCGCTTTTAAAGACACAGCGTAACCAACCGCCAGCGAAAGCAAAATCATATTACGATTAGGCACTATGGTGCTTTTCATGCTTTCTTCTTCGTAATGACCTTCTGGTACATCAATATCATCAGTCAGTGATGAGCCACCAATAAGCTGGTTAATAGCTGATATATCTACAATTTTATGTGGAACGTTGAGTTTTTCACACACGTTTGCAGCCACTTCAAGCTCTTTAACATGACGCTGACCATAGTCAAATGAAAGGGCATAAACATCATGGCCTTGTTGTAAGGCTTTATTTAATACGGTAAACGAATCCATACCGCCGGAATAAATAACAACTACTTTTTGCGTCATATCTGGATTGCTCTTTAGTTTTAATAGAGGTTTATATCAGGGCGCGATATACTACACGGCCGCAGCTTAAATAACAATTTTTGGGCAGCGCTTTTTCGTCTTTTATAGTAGCAATTTTGCAGCTAGGCAGTAAGTGAGATCTCTTTTGTACAAAATTAATGAAGTGTTTGAAACCATCCAAGGTGAAGCAAGTTTTACCGGCACACCCTCAATATTTTTGCGTTTGCAAGGCTGCCCAGTGGGCTGCGCATGGTGTGATACTAAACAAACTTGGGAAGTCGATAACGTGTACAAAGTATCGCTTGATGAAACGGTAGAAAAAAAAGCCGATTCAGATCATTGGGCCGATGCCAGCGCCGAGCAAGTACTTGAGCTGTTTAAATCACGTGGCTATACAGCCAAGCATGTTGTAATTACCGGCGGTGAGCCGTGTATGTACGATTTAAACCCAGTGTGTAAGCTATTGCACGATAACGGCTTTACAACACAAATAGAAACCAGCGGCACCTTTGAAATACTCGCCCCTGAGCAAACCTGGGTTACCGTATCGCCTAAAATTAACATGCGCGGCGGCTACGAAGTACTTACCAGCGCCATGAAGCGCGCCAACGAGATAAAGCACCCAGTAGCGATGCAAAAGCACGTAGATGAGCTTGAAGCGCTATTTGCCAAAACAGGTGTTAACCCGAAGCTTGTATACTTACAGCCAATCAGCCAAAAAGTGTCAGCCACCAAATTAGCCATCGACACTTGTATTGCCAAAAACTGGCGCTTATCGGTGCAAGTACATAAGTATTTAGGGATTAGCTAAAGCGCAAGAGCAGCTGTAAGTGCTTAGCTGTAAGCGATAAGCTGCTCGGCGTTAAGTTATATTACGTAGATACAAGGTTGGGTTGAGTGAAACGAAACCCAACACCACAACTCCATTACTCCCTCTTTATATCAAGTACCACACCAGCTTATTTAAACGCGTAGGTCGGATAAGCGAAGCGCCATCCGACACCGTAACTTATTTAAGTTTCGGCGAATATCAATAGCTAATTAATTTATGATGTATGAAGTCAAGATTTGACCCCTCAGGTTCTCTAGTAGGTTGGGTTGAGTGAAACGAAACCCAACACCACAACTTCATTGCTCACTCTTTATATAAACCACCACACCAGCTTATTTAAACGCGTAGGTCGGATAAGCAAAGCGCCATCCGAAAAGGCTAATTAATTTCTTCCCCGCAGTGATAGCATTTATTTTTTGGCAGGCGATAGCTAGTAGCTGATTGCATTACCTGGTTTTTCTTACAATTTGGGCAAAAGTAATTAATAACATTCATAATCAGCGCGATTGCAAAAATAAAACTGCCAATATAAAACGGGTTTGTATAAAACTGGCTACTCGCTGGTGAAAACATAAAGCCAATAACACATATAATCAATGCGACTAAATACACTCTAAACTTGATTGCCTTACTCAAAATTAAATTCTCCTTTTTTATCTTTTTATCAAATAGATTGGTATTTAGCCACTTAATTTTAAACAGAGAACTCTTATAAAACTACCAGCCCCATTATTTTCAAATGCTTTTAAGAGTGGGTTTGTATTGCTATACATTTATCAAGTACAGCTAATCTGTGATACGGTCTGTAGTTAATTTAATAAAAGGATTTAGATATGGAACTTCTTAGTTCAATACTCGCATTTGTAGTTATAATCATTTGTTTTAGCTGGTACAGCACGGTTAAAAACCTAAAGCAGCAATCTAAAAAAAATATAGATTCATTGAATGACAAGCTTGATGTGTCAAGAGCAGAAATTAAGAACACATCAATTAAAAATAAAGAGTTACTTGATAAATACAGCCCAATTATTCAAGTAGAAAACTATATTAAAGACCTTCTAGAAAAAGCTGAGTTGGAAGCAAAGACTATAAAACAAAATGCAATGGATTTAGCGAATGACATTGAACTAGAAGCTGTTACTACAAGAGAAACCCTGAAAGGGTATAAAGCCGAAGGGAACCAAAAGCTTAAAGAAGCAAAAGAAAAAGCTGAGAAAATTCGCCTTGAGGCTAATCAAGAGGCAGATCGAATTACATCATTTGCAGTTAAGCAAGCTAAAGAAATTGCTGGTGATGCTTACGAGGCTAAAGAAAAAGCAGATATCTATGAACAAGCAATTAAAGCTATGCGAAATACTATCGATGGCTATAAAGACGACTACATAATACCAAATCACTCAGTTTTAGATGATTTAGCTGATGAATTTAGCCATAAAGAGGCTGGAGTCGAGTTAAAATTAATACGTCAAAACATCCGCCAAATGGTTAAAGATGGTTTTGCAGGCGATTGCGATTATGTCGAGCACCATAGAAAAACATACGCAATACATTTTGTAGTTGATGCTTTTAACGGCAAAGTAGATAGTGCATTATCCAAAGTAAAACACGACAATTTTGGGAAGATAAACCAAGAAATTTTAGATGCTTTTGCATTAGTAAATCACAATGGCGTACCGTTTCGTAGTGCGCGGATTAATGAAAAGTATTTAAACGCTCGTTTAACAGAGCTGAAGTGGGCAGTCGCGGTCAGTGAACTTAAAAGAATTGAGCGAGAAGAACAAGCTGAAATTCGGGCACAGATACGTGAAGAGGAAAAAGCGCTACGAGATATCGAAAAAGCAAGAAAAGAAGCTGAGAAGGAAGAACGATTAATTCAAAAAGCGCTAAAAAAAGTCAGGGAAGAGCTTTTAGCTGCTAATGATGAACAAAAAGCTGACTATGAAGCCAAGTTGTTTGATTTAGAAAATCAATTAAAAGAAGCTGAGGATAAAGGGCAAAGAGCTATTTCTATGGCACAACAAACTAGACGTGGTCATGTTTATGTCATCAGTAACATTGGTAGTTTTGGTGAAGAAGTATTTAAAATAGGTATGACTCGAAGGTTAGAACCAATGGACCGTGTTAAAGAGCTTGGAGATGCATCTGTCCCGTTTTCTTTTGATGTTCATGCAATGATATTTAGTGAGGACGCACCAACTTTGGAAAAAGAACTTCATCGTCGTTTCAACTTATGCTCAGTTAATAAGATTAACTCAAGAAAAGAGTTTTTTAAAACAACGATATCTGAAGTGAAACAAGCTGTAGAAGTGAGTGGTATTTTAGATGTTCATTGGACGCTGAAAGCAGAAGCTGCTGAATATCGAGAAAGCCTATCCATAGAGAAAAGCATGCGAGAAAGCGCAATTGCATAATTACAGCCAATAATTCATATAGTGTTGATTCAAATAACACTATATGAATTAAATACTCCTTCCAACCACCATCACAAAACGTAATCATAAATATCATATTTGATAATTTTTTGTCCTTACTACATTCATTTATCATGGCTAATTAATTCCTTTAATTACATTTAACGCCTTTGCCGTTAAGGAACATGCCATGAATAAAAAAGAGTTAAATCGTAGAGACTTTATGAAGTTATCGGCTGCTGGGTTGGGTGCTGCCGCGCTGCCTATGCTGTTTACAAGTTTAAATGCTAATGCCAACCTGCAAGCAGCTGATAAAGGCAAGCAAGCAAATGGCTTAGACGATTCGCCAATGCCTTATCCGCGCACGTTTTCGCATATTGGTGTGTCAGTGCCAAACTTAGAGCAAGCTGTTAAATTTTATACTGAAGTGCTGGGCTGGTATTTAATTATGAAACCCACACAAATAACAGAAGATAAATCACCGATTGGTGAAATGTGTACTGATGTATTTGGTGCTGGGTGGGGTAGTTTTAAAATAGCCCATTTATCAACAGGAGATAGGGTGGGGGTTGAGCTATTTGAATTTAAAAATCAGCAAAACCCAAAAAATAATTTTGAGTATTGGAAAACGGGAATATTTCATTTATGCGTACAAGACCCTGATGTAGAAAGACTCGCTGATAAAATAGTGGCCGCAGGTGGTAAAAAGCGTATGAAAGCGCCTCGCTATTATTACCCAGGGGAAAAACCATACCGCATGATTTACATGGAAGACCCGTTTGGCAATATTTTAGAAATTTATAGCCACAGTTACGAGCTTATATATTCAAGTGGCGCTTATGGTTAATTAATTATGTAACGAGTCACTGTACTTCATTCTATAAACGCTAATAAAAAAGCGTTGCCCTAGAGAAACGCTTTTGCATATTTTTTACAGCTTACAGCTTACAGCTTACAGCTAACTTATTCCGCCGCTAAGTAATCCAACACCACTTGGTGGTGATCTTTGGTTTTAAATTTATCAAATAAGTGTTTAATTTTACCGTCTTGGCCTACTAAAAAGGTTAAGCGGTGAATACCGTCGTATTCTTTACCCATAAATTTTTTGTAGCCCCATACGCCAAATGCTTCAGCAATGGCGTGATCTTCATCGGCGAGCAAATCAAAGTTAAGCTCTTTTTTAGTTTCAAAGTTTTTAAGGCGCTTAATAGGGTCTGGGCTAATACCTACAACGCGGGTGTTAAATTGAGCAAGCTGCGCTTGTTGGTCACGTAAGTTTTCGGCTTGAACCGTACAACCCGGTGTAGAGGCTTTAGGGTAAAAGTACACCAGTACTTGTTGCTCTTTTAACAGCTCACTTAGGGTGACTGTTTCGTCGTTTTGGTTTTGTAAGCTAAATTCTGGTGCTGTATCACCGGCTTGTAATGGACTAATTTTGTTCATGCTGTGCTCCTTAGCGAATACGTTTAAAAATATAATCTACGTTAAGATTGTGCGAAAGGTTTTCAAAGGTCACTTTAAATTGGTCTATATCAACCTCTACTGGGATATTAAACTCAATTTCGCAGCGCATTTTAGTGTCGGTTTCTTCATCGTAAGTGTCTGACTTTAATGAGCAGATACTAATGTGGTGATCGGCAAAAAAACGCGTTACTTTACTCAGTGTACCTGGGGTGTCTATCCCTGTGTATTCAAGGGTATAGCCTGCGCAAAATTCACTTTCGGTGTGGCGAGTGGTGCTGCGCTTCATCATGGTGAGTAGGCCTAGCTCCATGCCTTTAGTAGGCAAGGTGTGCTCTATGCGGCTAATGGCCGACATATCGCCGCTTAGCAGCATGGTAAAGGTAAATTCGCTGCCTAAAATAGCTATTCGGCTATCTATAATGTTGCAATGACAATCACTTACAAGCTGTGTAAGTTCACTTACAATTCCCGGTCTATCTTCGCCAATAGCGGTTAAAACAATTTGATGATTTGAAAATGCAGTCATGAAGTTTAATACCTACGTTTTTTGAAATATAACAACCGAGTTGGTATAGCCCGCTGCGCATACACTACGTTGCACGGCGGCGAAGTTTAACACAAAAAGCGCCCTAAACTACATAGGCGCTTAATTAAAGGCGCTTTAAAGCGTTGTGTTCCTTGTTTTTACTGGCACAGGAAAGTACCATAGCTAAAATTTGTCTTTTTGTTGTGATTGATTTTATAACACTTAGGTGTGAACTTTATTGCAATTAGACAGCCAAATAATAAATGTAAAGTTAATGTTGATTTTACACTGAACCAAATTCGGTATTACCCACTCATATACGTGTAAAACAATTAAAGGGTATGCTAAGGAGAAATATCTGTGCAGTATTGGATCCCAAAAGCACTTGCAGTGAGTGTATTGGTAAGTTTATCAGGGTGTAATGTTTTTATTAATGAAGCGCACAACGAACGCAATTATCGTACGCATGAAGGTGTTAAAACCCCGCCATCGTTATCTCAACCAGCGCAAGATCCGGTTTATAAAATGGATGTGGGCCAATACGATAACAATCCTGAGGCAACAAACTATCGTCCACCAGCACAGGTTTTAACTGTTGCTAAAGGTAGCTGGGTAGAAGAGGGCGATAAACAAGCGCGTATTTACTTTGATAAAAACGATGGCATTGTTGATTTAGATGAATTTGTTTGGGACTCAATTAAAGCGGTTATTGCCGAAAATAATGCAACAACCACAAAAGAAGATAAGCTACTTGGTATTATCGAAACTGACTGGTACTCAATAATTAAAGCTGAAGAGAGCTGGTTATGGGGCGATGAGGTAAGCGAAAACCAAGAGCGTTTTAGATTCACAATTGAAGAAAAATCGCATCAGCGTACTGCTTCGTTACGCGCTGAACTTATTGACTTTAAAGGTGATGACACGTTAACCGATTTACTTAAGCAGCAATTAGAAGTACGCGCGCTTAACCAAGTTGTGGCTGAATTTGATTATCGCTATCGTCAGTTAGAAGTAGAAAACCGCAAGCGCCAAGGTATTATTTCTTTAGAAATGGGCTTTGATAACAAAGGCAATGCTGCACTTGTTACTGAGCAATCATACGATGCAGTATTCGATCGCTTCTCGGGCTTTTTAGAACGCCTATCGTTTACTATTGTTGAGATTAAAACCGATACCGGCTTAATAACTGCCGACTACAACAAGCCAGAAAGCAGTGTATGGGATTCTATTTGGGGCGACGAAGTTGCGCAGCTTCCTATTGAAGAAGGCCAATACCAAATTTTAGTGAGCAAAACTAAAGAAGGCGGTACAAGCTTAACCTGGATGGATGACAAAGGTGAAACACTCGAACCTGGCACCATGAATGGTTTACAACAAGCGTTAGAAGCAGCACTTATTCAGCGCGGCATCAAAATTTAATAATTAATAATAAGTTTTTACTACAAAAAGAGCGCTTTGCTCTTTTTGTAGTTTTTATGGATTAAAAAATATGTCTCAGTTACCTCCTCGCGGGCACTATACGTGGCGCACTTGGTTTACTTTTTTAGTACCGTCGTTAATTGGTGTGTTTTTATTTATGACACCTATTCCTACCGCAGACGGGATGACCATTCCTATTGCGTTAATGGCTAAAGGCGTGCAAGCGTTGATGTCTGGCTCTGCGCAAGCAATTATTACCCTTATTATTTGTATTACTGGCGTTATGTCGGTGATCACCAAAGTATTTAAACCCGCCGCTATTTGCCAATCACCCCTGTTAAAACATTTATTTGATGTAAGTGTAGTGTGGTTAGTGGTGCGTTTATTCGGTATGGCGTTTGTGCTAATGACCCATTTAGGGTTAGGTAGCGAGGCAATCACCTCTGCAAACACAGGCGCTTTGGTATTAAACGACTTATTACCTGTTTTGTTCTCGGTATTTATACTGGCCGGTTTATTACTGCCTTTACTAATTAACTTTGGGTTATTAGAGCTTGCAGGCACTATGCTAACCAAAGTAATGCGCCCTGTATTTGGCGTACCTGGGCGAAGTGCAGTTGACTGTACTGCGTCGTGGTTAGGTGATGGCAGTGTTGGTATTTTAATGACCGCAAGGCAGTACGACCAAAAGCACTACACGCAGCGCGAAGCCGCTATTATTGGTACTACGTTTTCGGCGGTTTCTATTACGTTTAGCTTGGTGGTTTTAGGCCAAGTGAAATTAGAGCACTTATTTGCCCCATTTTATGCCACCGTATGTTTAGCCGGTGTGGTAGCCGCTATTATTGTGCCGCGTTTACCGCCACTTCGCTTTAAAAAAGACTTGCTTATTGATGGTAGTGAGCCAAATCGCGATGCTGAGGCTATCCCAACGGGTAAAAGCTTAGTAGGGCACTCACTTGATGTAGCATTAGCAAAAGCCAATAACTCGTCGGGCTTTAAAGGTACCTTAAAAGAGGGTGTACATAATGCACTTGATATGGTGTTTGGTGTACTGCCTGTTGTAATGGCCGTAGGAACATTTGCACTTATTATTGCTGAGCACACGCCGGTATTTCAATATTTAGGTATGCCGTTTGTGCCATTTTTAGAGTGGTTACAAGTACCCGAAGCACAGGCCGCGGCACAAACTATTATGGTGGGATTTGCCGATATGTTTATTCCGTCAATTTTAGCTGCGGGCACCATTGAAAGTGATGTAACTCGCTTTATTATTGCCGCAATGAGCGTAACTCAGCTAATTTACATGTCTGAGGTTGGTGCACTTTTACTGGGCAGTAAAATACCGGTAAACATTGTTGAGCTGTTCGTTATATTTATTTTACGTACACTTATTACGCTGCCGGTTATTGCCTTAATGGCGCATTGGTTAGTTGGCTAGTAGTGTATTTTAATTATAAAAAGCCCTGATTTATCAGGGCTTTTTTGTGGCTAGTTATTTCAATTTACCCTAATGCTTAACATTCTTAAGTGGGCAAATTGATACTAAATACGAATTAAGATTAAAAACGCCTTGCCACTGAAAGAGTTAAAAAGTTTAAACCTGGGTTAGGCTCTTTAAATCCGGCGTTTGAGTAATGAATAACCCGAAGCGCTACGTTAGTGTGGCCAAAGTCTGCAACTAGGCCAATACGGTCTTCAAATTGGTAGTGAGTACTAATATTTTTGCCCGCAAATTTAGTTTCATCAATAAGCGATACGCCAATACCTGCTTCAATATAAAACGGGGTATTATGAAAACTAAAAGCAGGAAACTGCAGCACGGGCGACATAGCCAAAACAAGATTAGATTGCGAGTTGTCACCATGGCGGTATTCCCACATATTAACGCTGGTTTCAAAATAAAAGCGCGCATCGCCCACTAAGTTTTGTAAGCTAGGGGCATGATATTGATAAGCCAGCTTAACGCCATTCACGTTGCCTTCGCCTTTGAGAACATCTACGGCGTAACCATGATTAGACTGCGCAAACGCCGTGTTACCCCATACAGAAATAACTAAAAATAAAATAAGTGTAAAAGTTTTATATACCGTTTTCATAACTGCCAAATTGGTGTGTGAGTCGAATGAGTAAATAAATGATAAGGGCGGGCCATTCACATTTTCAATGAGGACAAAATGCCGCTTGTTTATGGGGTGTTAACAGTGAAGGCTTAACTAATTGAAAATAAATAGTTTATTTAATTGGTGCTGTTTTGGCATTAATAAGGTGCATTTTTGTGTCTGTTTTTGTGGCTTAAAATCGCGTAATTTAGCCACATCTTAATCACACACATGGTCACGCTCATGAAACTTTTTAACACTATTTTTATTGCTGCTGCCTTTTTTAGCAGCGCGTTATTTGCGCAAACGGCGCAGTCGCCTCAACATATGCTTGAAGGCGTTGCCGATACGCTTTTTCGCGATATTGCAAAAGTAAATGCACAAGGCGATGCAAGCAAAGCCGATATGGCGCGCATTGTAGAGACGCGTTTAATGCCAAACATAGATATTAAGTTTGTGTCGTTTAAATTGCTTGGTAAGCACATAAAAGGCATTGAGCGCGAACAAGCTGTACGTTTTATTGATGCAGTAGAGCATTATTTAACAGGTACTTACGCAGGTGCGCTAATGAAGTACACCGGCCAGCAAGTGGTATTTGAACAAGATACCGCGAAAAGCGACTCTGAGTACGCGACGGTTAAAACGCAAATTATTGAGCCAAATGCGCCCGTGATTGATCTGCATTTTAAGCTGCGCCAAGGTAAAGACCAGCAATGGAAAGTATACGACATTGTTGCCGAAGGTATTTCGCTTTTAAGCGCTAAGCAAAAAGAGATCATTCAACGCATTTCTGATGTAGGCTTAGAGCAAGTAATTACTGAACTAAAAAATAAATAGTTCACTTCCTGATTAAGACCCTCTCCAACCACAAAAGCAGCCGCACTAAAGTGTATTGGCTGCTTTTATATTTTCTTAATATTCATCTACTTTAAGCTCGCAGCAAAAAAAAGGTGTGATAGAATATCAGCACGTCGATTAAGCGTGGTGTCAGCTAAAAACTGCTATAACTGACGCCTCATCAAGCTACACTGGAGTTGTGCTGTTTTAATGGAAAATGTACTGATTTGGCCAAAGGAATACCCATTACTTATTAAAGGACTTGTAGAACAAAACGGTGCCTTTATTTTAGATGCTTTAGAAGCTTGGCCTGCATGTCGTTCTACTATTGAAGATGACGGTGTATGCACCACTGTGCTACCACCCATTTACTATTTGATATGGTTAACCCCGCTTGAACCCTTTGAAGAGTGTTATTTTCAGCATATTAGTGAATATGACGAAGATGCGCACGCTTACATTGCTGCTGTTAAAAATCATTATTTAGATAACGAATACACCAGCGAATCAATGGCGCTAATGCTGTGCCAGCGCTTAGAAAAATACGCCAGTGTGGCGGCGCAAAACGCACTTGATACGCCGCTTTCGTTGTTTAGCTTATTATTTAGTAAACGCTATTTTTCGTTAATTGAACATGCTCTAAATAGTGGCAGCAAATTAAGTGCACACGATACGCTAGCACTGTGGCAAGAAGTTGATTTTAGAGAGCGTTTAAGTGCTTTTCTACCTGAATCGGTTGCTGATTTAAACGAACTTACAGAGCTTGCCAGTCAAAAAGTAGCAAACGGTAAAGACTATTTTACGCTGCTAACGCAAGTATCGCCGGATGTTGATTCTATTGTATTGCTTGAAAAAGCATTACTTGCTCATTTAAGCCAAAAAAGCGCAAAGCAAACCATGGCGATGCGTTTTATAGAGCAAGGTGCCACTGGTACATTGGCTGATGAAAACAATAAAACAGCGTTTATGTGGGCAGCCGAAAAAGGCTATGTAAATGTGATAGAAACCCTGTTGGCTAAACAGGATCAAAAAGCGCAAGACACCTTAGGCAATACCGCACTGCATTATGCAGTGTTAGCTAAAAACGAAACCCTTATGGTGCTATTACTAAAAGCAGGTTACGACTTTAGAGCACGTAATAACGAGGGCTTAAGCTGTTACCGGTTAGCAGTAAGTATTAAAGCAAGCAATTTAGTTAAATGCCTTGAGCGCGATTTTGGTATAAAAGAGCTTTCGCCAGAAGGGCAGTTTAACCGCATTAAAAAGGTGCACGCCTTACACGCAATTGTCACTATTTTATTGCCATTGCAGCTCTATTTCTTTTTTGATGAAAGTATTGCCATAAAAAGTGAGCTGACTTTAATTTTTACATTGATTGCATCGGTGTGTTTTTTCTTTGCGGCGAGCTTAAAGCGCTGTGCGCTCTATCCACATATAAAACACCCGTGGGGATTATTTGTGTTGCGTGTTTTTTCGTTGTTGAGCTTAATTGCTCAGCTTGGGTTAGCCAGCATAGTTGCACTGGCTGCACTGAGCGAATTAGTGTAGCGGCCGCCATGGCAAACTAAAAGCCTAAAAAAACGCGCTTACATTGTTATGTTAAGCGCGTTTTTTGTATGTATAAGCTATTATACCAATCCGCAATAATATCTAATCATTTTGCAGGGCTAAACGTGTCGCTATCTGCGTTAAAAAACTCTCATTTAGAACAACTAAATAGCGAATTTTTTGCCTTGCTATCAACACGTTTTTCCATCCTCAAAATAGATTACTTATGCGGATTGGTATTATTTCAGCTTTCAGCTTAAATAATTTATTTTGCGAATTAGCATTATTTATTGTATTCGTTAGCGGCTTTTTCCTCTGCGAGCTCTTCTTTAAGCTTACGTATTTTTAAGCCTTGCTCTTGCCCACGGTGCCTTGCGTAATATGTGCAGCCAATAAACATGGCAGAGGCAAACACAAGCTCTAATAACACCCATATTAGCTCATCAGGTGCAGCCCATAGCATGGTTAAGCCGTGTATAAAGTACAACATAACAACAAAGTTAGCCCAGGCGTAAGTGTAAGTGTTGTCTTTAATAAAGCCTCTTAAGGGCAACAGTAAAGGGATTATAGGCACAAACAAGGATACAACACTTGCGTTGCCATTTAGCGGAGGTACAAAGTACATCCACAGAGGAAATAAAAGTAATAAACCCACATAGCCAAAAATAGCGGTGCGCTGAAATTTTACAGTAATTGGCTTTTTAGCAGGGGTGTCAGCGGTATTCATTGAAGTTTTCTCGCAATGTGAGTGAGGCGTTTACCAACGCTTTGGCATATTTTAATTTCGTCTTTACTTAAAGTATTCGTATTATTACTGCCGGCTACATGCGTTGCCCCGTAAGGTGTGCCGCCGGTTTGCGTAGCTAGTAACTCTGGTACTTCGTAAGGTACCCCTAATAACATCATGCCGTGGTGTAGTAGCGGTAATGATAAATTAAGTAAGGTGGCTTCATTGCCGCCATGCATACTGCTTGACGATGAAAACACACAGGCTGGTTTATCTATTAACTGGCCTTTTAGCCATAGATCGCTGGTGGTTTCCCAAAACGTTTTTGCTTGCGATGCCATCATGCCAAATCGGGTAGGTGTGCCAAACGCAAGGCCGTCGCAATTTATTAAATCATCTTTTGTAATTACTATATCGTGCGGATTTTTAGCAACAAAGGTACGCAATACGGCTGTGGCACCCTGTTGCTCTATAGACTCGGCTATTTCGTGCGCCATAGCCTCAACCGAGCCATGGCTTGAGTGATACAGGACAACAATGCGAGTCGTCATTATAATACGCTTAATACGTTTTCAGGCGGACGGCCAAGGGCTGCTTTACCGTTGTTTTGTACAATAGGGCGTTCAATAAGTTTAGGGTTGTCTACCATGGCGTTTATTAGCGCTGACTCGTTGGTTTCTTCTTTTAGGTTAAGCGCTTTGTATGCATCTTCTTTTGTGCGCATTAGCTGGCGAGCTGAGCTAAAACCTAATTGTTCTAAAAGTTGGCTTATTTGCTCATGGTTAAGCGGTGTTTTTAAATACTCTACTACGCTTGGTGTTACGTTGTTTTGTTCTAGTAATGCGAGGGTTTCACGCGATTTAGAACAACGTGGATTATGATAAATAGTCACTGACATACAATTAGTTCCAAAATGTAATTTGCCGCTATTTTAGGGCAAGCGCTGGCAGACTTAAAGCCTTGCCAGCTCTTTTTGTAAACGGCGATACTGAGTAAGCAAGGCTTTTAGGCGTTGCTGTTTAACCAGCTCTGTGGGTTCTACGAAGTTAAGCGCTTTTTGGATTTCGTCTGCCGCTTTAATATACGCGCCATATTGCGATAACACATCAGCATTGGCCTCGTGATAAGCGGCAAGCTTGTCTTGCTTTTTATAGGCATCGGCTAATAGCTGTTTACCTAAGTTGTGGTCGGGTTTTTCAAGTAAAAAGCTTTTTAAAATGTTTTCAGCTAATTCAAACTGCTCAGCCTCTAATGCCGCATTTGCATAGTTTAAAGTTATAACTTGGTTGTTAGGGCGATAGTTGTTTAGTTCAGCCAAAAACTTTACCGCTTCGTCGGCTTTTTTTTGCGCTATTAGTAAATCGGTGTGGGTATCGATATAGAATAAATTTTTAGGACTTTGTGCTAATAACGGCTCTAAAATTTCGGCGGCTTCATCTAGTTTATCTTGATCAAGTAAGCTTATGCCCAAGCCGTATTTAAGCGCGGTATTGTTGTAACTGTTTTCGCGCATTAATTTTTTAAATAACGCTTCGGCATTTTCGGGCTTATTGGCATAACGAGCAAGTACTCGGCTTTTTGCTAAATTAAACTCAAGGCTTGGGTTTAAATGGCGCACAGGGAATTGCTCTGCACGTAGGCGTACGTCAGATACACGGCTCTCTGGCAATGGGTGAGTAAGTAAAAAAGCGGGTGGTTTGTACTTATATCTTATTTGCGCTGAAAGTTTAGTTAAAAATTCACTCGATGCACGGGCGTCAAAACCGGCGTTATTAAGGGTTTGCATACCAATTCTGTCGGCTTCTTGCTCGGCAGCACGGCTGTGAGTTAATTGGCTAAACGCAGCTTGGGTTTGGTTAGCCGAAATAATAGCAATACCTGCATCGGGAGCAACAACGGTGGCTAATATACCGGCTATCATGCCTGCAATAGTCAGTGCGCTGTTATCTTGCTGTTGCTGAATACGACGAGCTAAATGGCGCTGAGTTACGTGCGCTATTTCGTGCCCAAGTACAGAAGCAAATTGGCTTTCGTTATCTGATTGCGCAATAAGCCCAGTATGCACACCAACATGCCCGCCGTAAAAAGCAAAGGCGTTAATTTCGTTGTTATTTACCCAAAAAAACGAAAAAGGAAAACGCACGTCGTTAGCATTAGCCACAAGTTTTCGGCCAAGTGTGGTTAAGTATTCGTCTAAAACGGGGTCGTTTACTACCGGTGATGAGCCTCTTATTTGCATCATCATCACTTCGCCAATGGCTTGTTCTTTTTCAAGTGGCAAAACTTGTAGCGCAGACGTGCCTAAATCGGGTAGCGTAAAGTTTGTTTGTGCCTTTAACGGCTCACTAACCAGTAGGCTAAAGGTAAGCGCGGCACTGCATAAAGTGATAAAGGCTGATTTTAGCTGCATTTTATTCCTTGTTAATTTGTTCACCAATGGCAATTTTTGCTATGTCAATTTCATCGCTGCTTGCACGGCTGTCTTTTTCGCACAATTGGTAGAGTTCTTTTATTGTGACTCCATCAAGCTTTACAACGTTCAATTCCTGCTGCAAAAATTTAATAATTTTATGTACTACCTTATGTGCATGTAAAATAATGGCTTTATCGGCTTTGTCGCCGCGCTCAAAATAAAAGCCAATAAACTTATGGAGCTGATTTATGCGGATCAGGTTTTTCATTGAATGCGGATCCCATACTTTAAATTCCATAAAGCGGTTATCTTTAACGTATTGATCAATAATTATATCTTTAGCATAGGGTTGCGCCCAGAGCTCAAAGCCTCGGTCGGTAAATACTTGGTGTAGCGCTATACGCGGCTTATGCTTGGTGTGTATTTCACCAAAATCATCTTCATAGCCATCAAGTAAGTCTAAGTTCCAATTGCGTTTATTGATCAGGCTTTTTACAGCGTTATCAAATCCGTGCTCCAATATTCCTTCAGATTCGCTGACCGAAGAAGCAACAAGATGATAAAAAGGCGGGAGCTCTCCCCAGTTTATCTGCTTTTTATACCAATTAATCTCTTTGAGAGTTGGATTACTAGGTAGTTGCGCTTTATTATGCGTGCCAGGCATTAACTTATCCTTACTGCTAATTATGTTATAAGGATAAACCATTGCTGGAATGGTTTTAAGAAAAAGTTACTGCTGTTCACATTTTATAAATAGAATGACCGACAATATGCGACTTATTATTCATTTTACTTAGCGAGTAAAGTAGTTATGTTAGAGTGCGATTTAAAAAAATTTAAATGCCCACAACAGTTTGTACAATTTAAATTAGCGCTTCGTAATGCGCAGTCATCTAATAAGGCAATAACGTTTAGTATAAATAACGACGAAAACGCAGATGATATTACGCGTTTTTTAAGCAAAAATGCATATACATATAAATTTGATCAACACCTAGGACTATTACTAGTGGAGCCATTGCATGTTTGAATACGTTAAAACATGGTACGAAAGAAAGTTCTCAGATCCTCATTCAGTCACCTTACTTTTTTTACTCATTGCCTCTGTGGCATTACTGTACTTTTTTGGCTCGTTAATTGTTCCTGTGTTAGTGGCATTGGTGATTGCTTATTTACTTGATTGGCCGGTTGTACACTTAGAGCGCTTTGGGTTAAAACGCTTTAGCGCAACAGTAATTGTAATGCTTATTTTTACCGGAGTTATGCTTACCCTTATTTTGGTTATTGGCCCAGTACTTTGGAAGCAAACCAGTAATTTAGTGCAAGAAACCCCGCACATGGTAGAGCAAGGTAAGTCATTTTTAATGGCCTTACCGCAGCAATACCCCAGTTTAATTAATGCCGAGCAGGTCCAAGCTATTGTGGCAAGTGTAGAGGCAAAGGCGCTCGAATTTGGCCAAGTTATTGTCTCGTTTTCACTTACTTCGCTAAAAGATGTTGTGGCATGGCTTATTTATTTGGTCCTTGTACCCTTACTTGTATTTTTTATGCTTAAAGACAAGCTTGAGCTTACAAGCAGTGCCGCTACGCTTATTCCGCAGCAGAGACGGTTAATTTTGCAAGTGTGGCACGAAATGAACCAGCAAATAATGAATTATATTCGAGGCAAAGTATTCGAAATTTTAATTGTGGGTGGCACCTCGTTTATTGCCTTTACTGTACTTGATTTACGTTATGCAGCTTTACTTGGCGTGTTGGTTGGGTTTTCGGTGTTAATTCCATTTGTGGGGGCGGCATTGGTTACCATACCGGTTGCGGCGGTGGCGCTGTTTCAATTTGGTATCGAAACGCAGTTTTGGACCATATTAATAATTTACGGGATCATTCAGGCGCTCGATGGCAATGTATTAGTGCCTTTGTTGTTTTCTGAGGCCGTTGATTTAAATCCCGTATTTATTATTGTTGCAGTGCTATTTTTTGGTGGCTTATGGGGTTTTTGGGGCGTGTTTTTTGCCATCCCACTCGCATCGCTTGTAAAAGCGCTAATAAATGCTTGGTCATCAACGCATGGAGAAATAACAAAAGAGCGGGCAGAGTAACGTACTTTTAGTTTAAAAAAGCATAGTAAACGCACCTAAGTTACTAATTGATTATTACCCAATGTGAACAAACTTATGTACTATTGGGTATAAGATATATTTTTTAGTAATAAAGGTGCGTTTTTAATGTCTGAGTTTTTATTGCACGATGAACAAGCGGCCCAAGTTTATCTTGATGCAAACGCTACAACACCTGTTTTACCCTGTATTGCCGACGTGGTGTCGCACACCATGCAAATTTGTTTTGGTAACCCTTCAAGCCCCCATATTAGCGGTATACAAGCTAAGTATTTATTAGAACAAACAAGGCAAAATGCACGCCATGTTATTGGTGCGCCCGATGGCGATATTCTTTTTACCTCGGGCGCAACAGAAGGCATACAAACAGCCATTGTTTCAACGCTCATTCATGCTAAAAATCATACGATTAAAAACCCTGTATTATTGTACGGGGCAACTGAGCACAAAGCGGTGCCTAACACGTTAAAACATTGGAATAGCGTTTTAGGCATTAACGCCCAATTACTGGCTATTCCTGTTGATAGTAAAGGGGTTTTAGATTTAGCGTTTATTAATGAGCACATAAATAACGCGCTAATGATTTGCACCATGGCGGTTAATAACGAAACCGGTGTTTATCAAGACTTAAACGCTATAGAACATACTATTCGCAGCCGCAATAAATCAGTGTCTTGGATGGTTGATTGTGTACAAGCCTTAGGTAAACAAGCGCTAGCGCTTAGTAGTACCAGCATAGATTATGCCCCGTTTTCGGGCCATAAACTCTATGCACCAAAAGGTATTGGTTTTTTATACATTAAAAATGGCAGTGCCTATACGCCATTTATTGCGGGGGGCGGGCAAGAAAGCGGCATGCGCTCTGGCACCGAAAACCTACCAGGTATAGCAGGGCTTAATAAACTGTTTAACTTGCTGCTAGATAAAAACGACGACACGTTTAAGTCGGTTGAGGTATTAAATAGCTACAGAGCGCAACTGCTTAATGCGCTGCAAAGTACCTTTGGTGATATAACCTTTAATCACGATTTTTCACATTCTGTACCTACCACCCTTAATTTTGCTGTCGATACGCTTACCTCCAAAGAGGTTATTGATTTATTTGACGCAGCAGGCATTAGAGTGAGCGGTGGTTCGGCATGTAGTACAGGGGCAACACGCAGTTTTGTGCTTGATGCAATGGGGGCAACTAATTGGCAAAGTGAAAACGCCATTAGGCTGTCTTTTGGGCCTGCTGCAACCGAGCAGCAAATTAGCCAAGCATGTAAGCGTATATGCTCGTTAAAGGCGGTATTGGAGGCCAATTGCTTAATTGTTTCTGACAGTGCCTCGCCAAAGCAAGAAGTATGCGCGCTGGGATTAACACAATTTAGGCATAAAGGGGCGTGTAGCTGGCTGTATGTTAGTGACGATGACAGCGCCGTTATTATTGACCCGGTAATAGAGCTTATTCCGCGCTTTGAAAAAATAGTGAGCACACAACAGCTCAACGTAAAAGCAATTTTAGATACCCACCAGCACCAAGACCGTCCAAGCGCAGTGGCTTTGTTAAATGAAGTACTAGGCACAACGCATGCGATGCAAAATAGCATTGAGCTTGGTACAAAAACGCTAACCATAAAGCCAACCCCAGGGCACAGTAAAGACAGCGTTAGTTATTTATTAAAAGAGCGCACCACAGGCCATATTGATTATTGTTTTTGCGGTGATTTGATTTTACCTGCAGGACTTGGTAATACCTCGCTTGAAGGGGGCAGTGCAACGCAAATGGCACACTCACTTATTACCCTTGCTGAGCAAATAAGTGACGATACGGTTATTTGTTCGGGGCATGACTATCAGCAATGCTTTGCCATTAACTGGCGTACTGTACGTGCACAAACGCCTTTGCTTAGCCCGTTATTAAATGGAGAAATAAGTACGGCGCAATTTGCACAGCTAAAAGCACAACACGATCAGCTACATAGGCAAACCAGTAACCAACTGTGTGGCTATGTACAGGCGGCGGTGCAAACAGACACTAAGCAGCTAGACTTTGGACAAGCTAAAGCGTTACTAACGCAAAAAAATGTGTATTTAATTGACACCCGTGAGCCGTATGAACATGGCGCAATTAATGTGGCGGAGCTTTTTGCCGCGCCTTTAGCTAATACGCTTAATATTTCACTTAGCCGTATGGCTAACGCCATAGTACAAAATCAATTAAATCCGCAACACACCTATATATTACTGTGTAGAAGCGGCAATCGTTCTAAAATTGCAGCGGCAAATTTACAGCAATTAGGCTTTGCGAATATTTATAACGTAGCGGGTGGCTTGGCGTTGGTGAGCTAATTATGGGCCTAGCTTTAAGGATGTTTTAACCACCTATAAAGCTAGGCGAGTGCATACGATGCATTTTATGCTTTGGGCTTGTAATGTTTCGAAGTTTAATTTGCAGCAGTGTGTTTGCTATTTTTACATGGATGTAAGCCAGTAGCGTAACGCAAGAGCCGTTACTGAACCCACTAGGGTACAAACCTCGCGCCAAGATTAAATTGTTCCTAGTTTGTACAAATTTTAATCCTAAAAGGTCAGCAGGCCCTAATTCATGAATATTTAATAAATGTTGTTTAAACTATTAAATGCTTAAAATTTGTGGGTAATTAATTCATAAAATTTTTATGATACCGGTGTCAAAAGTAAAAAATTGCGTTATTATCTGCATCATAAATTATAAAAACAGCATTTTTATTGCTTTTTTCGTTATACTAAGCGCTTGCTTTTTTACTAGCACTACGCGCAATTAGCGAAGTCTTTTTACCTAAAACTGTTTTTAAATCATTAATTTAAATATTTTAGAGGATATTTACATGTCTAATCGTTCGCAATTAGCAAGTTGGCAAGCACTGCAAAATAGTGCCGCGCAGATGAAACAAACCCATCTAAAAACGTTATTTGCACAAGATGATACACGATTTGATGCATTCTCTACTCAAATTCCGGGTGTGTTGTTTGATTATTCAAAGCAGCGTATTGATAAAACTATTTTTGCACAACTCATCGAGCTTGCTAAAGAGTGTGACATTGCCTCTTGGCGCGACAAGATGTTTAGCGGTGAAAAAATCAATATTACAGAAGAGCGTGCTGTTCTTCATACTGCTTTACGTAATCGTGCCCATACACCTTTAGTTGTTGACGGCGAAGACGTAACGCAAGCGGTTGATAACGAATTAGCAAAAATTAAAACCTTTGTAGAAAAAGTACGCAGTGGGCAGTGGGTAGGCTACACAGGTAAAGCAGTAAAAGATGTGGTAAGCATTGGTGTAGGTGGTTCAAACCTAGGCCCGCAAATGGCAACCGAAGCGCTAAAAGCACTTGCTGATGACACTTTAAATGTCCATTACGTATCTAATGCTGACGGTGTTCAAATTGCCTCTGTGTTAAAAGCAATTGACCCAGAAACAACCTTGTTTGTTATTTCATCGAAAACATTTACCACATCAGAAACCATGACCAACGCCAAAACGGCCGTTGATTGGTTTTTACAAACAGCAAAAGATGACAGCGCCATTGCTAAGCATTTTGTTGCTGTTAGCACAAACTTAGAAAAAACCGCAGCCTTTGGTATTAGCGATGAAAACGTATTCACTATGTGGGATTGGGTTGGGGGTCGCTTTTCACTTTGGAGTGCGATAGGCTTACCTATTGCGTTATACCTAGGTTATGACGCGTTTGAAGCTATTTTAGAAGGCGCATTTGAAGTAGATGAGCACTTTAAAACCGCTCCATTTGAGCAAAATATTCCGCTTATAATGGCACTACTCAGTGTATGGAATACCAGCTTTTTAGGCTTTACGTCGCAAGCTATTTTACCGTATGACCAAGCGCTTCATATGTTACCTGCGTATTTACAACAAGGTGAGATGGAAAGTAACGGTAAACACGTAAACTTTGCTGGCGAAACCGTACCTTATACAACGGTTCCTATTATTTGGGGTATGACCGGTATTAACGGCCAACATGCGTTTTATCAGTGTTTACACCAAGGTAATGTAATTGTACCTGCTGATTTTATTGCCTCAGTTAAGCCGCAGGTAGCCGTAGATAAGCATCACGATATTTTATTATCTAACTTTTTAGCGCAAACAGAAGCAATGATGAGCGGTGTAGATGCACAGCAAGTCACAGAAGATTTAGCCGCTAAAGGTAAAACACAAGCGCAAATTGATGAGTTACTAAATCATAAAATTCATCAGGGTAATCGCCCTACAACATCTATACTGCTAGATACAGTTGATGCAAAAACAGTAGGACGCTTAATTGCGCTGTACGAACATAAAATTTTCTGCCAAGGCATAATTTTAGAAATTTGCTCATTTGATCAATGGGGTGTTGAGCTTGGTAAAGGCCTTGCCTCTAAAATTGAAAGCGAACTAACCGATGACAGCGTAAAACACGCCCACGATAGTTCAACAAATGGCTTAATTGCGTACTACAAGCAACACCGTACGCAGTAATATATTCGCTTATGTAAATAAGCAAACCGAGTACCTTTGAACGGGTAGCGCTGGAGTTCTTAGGGCCTGTATTTTTGTGAGAGGATTTACAGGACTCCTAAGACTCATTTAATTGTGCGAACAGTCAAATAATAAATAAAACGCCATAGCGTAAAACATTCAATAGGCTTTTATTAACACTAAGAGCCACTGTCATTCAAGCACTAAACCTGCATACCAAGCGGCTTATGGAAGTCGCTTTTAGGTATTACAAACGTAGAGAGTAACTATGCTTAATCCTTTTGATATTATAATTTTTGGGGGCGGTGGTGATCTTGCGTTACGCAAATTGCTACCTGCAATGTACAGAGCATATCAAGAAGGCAACTTACCAGAAGGCTCGCGTATTCTGCCTACAGTGCGTGAAGAAAGTAAGCGTGCTGACTACATAGAAACAGCACACAACGCACTGAAAGAATTTTTAAGTAAAGGCGAATTTAACGCTAAAGATTGGAAAGCATTTTCTACTTACTTAGTGCCTGTAGTAAGCAACGTAACTGAAGCTGACGACAACTGGGATGTACTAAAAGGCATTTTAGATGAGCACGACAGCAATAAATCTCGCGTATTTTATTTATCACTTCCGCCTGCTGTTTACGGCACATGTTGTGAAATTTTATCAACGAAAGGTTTAATCACACCCACTTCACGTGTGGTTGTTGAAAAGCCAATTGGTTACTGCGGCGAATCAGCAGAGGCTATCAATGGTAAAATTGCAGAGTTTTTTGACGAAGAGCAAATTTTCCGTATTGACCACTACTTAGGTAAAGAGACAGTACAAAACCTAATGGCACTGCGTTTTTCAAATTCACTGTTTGAAAACATGTGGGATGCTAAATCTATTGATAATATTCAAATTAGTTTATCTGAAACGGTAGGCCTTGAAAGCCGTGCTGGTTTTTACGATAAAGCCGGTGCACTGCGCGACATGGTGCAAAACCACCTATTACAGTTATTGTGCTTAGTGGCAATGGAATCACCAAATAAACTAAACGCAAATAGCATCCGTACTGAAAAACTTAAAGTATTAGAAGCACTTCGTCCGTTACTTGAAGGTGACGTAGATGAAAATATCGTTCGCGGTCAATACGTACCAGGGGATTTAAACGGTAAAATTGTACCAGGTTACTTAGAAGAGCTTAACGAAGGTTCAAGTAAAACAGAAACCTTTGTGGCTATTCGTGCACACATTGATAACTGGCGCTGGGCGGGGGTACCTTTTTACCTTCGTACTGGTAAGCGTATGGCTAAACGTTGTGCAGAAATTGTGGTTGAGTACAAAAAAGTATCGCACAATATTTATGAAGAAAACGTGGGTAATATTGAGCCAAACCGCCTTGTTATTCGTTTGCAGCCGGAAGAGACGATTCAATTAACGCTTATGTCTAAGCGCCTTGATAATCTTGAAATGCAATTAGAGCCGGTAACGATGAATATTGAGCTTTCTCAAGCATACAGCAACGGTTTCCATTCTGATGCGTACAAACGCTTAATGCTTGATGCTGCAGCTAATAACCCATCGTTATTTATACACCGTGACGAAGTTCGTCAAGCGTGGAAATGGATAGATCCAATTATTGAGCGCTGGCAAACCAAAGGCAAACCTGCACTTTACCGTGCTGGTAGCTGGGGACCGGATGATGCTGATGAATTATTAGCTGAAAACAACCACGTGTGGTTTAACACAGGCGATAAGGCGTAAGGTATGGCAATACTTGTTGAAAAATTTTTTGACTCAAAAGATGAGTTAACCGCTGAGCTATCACACACGCTTGAGCAATCTTTACGTGATGGCATAAAAAGTGATGGCCGTGCTGTGCTAATGGTATCGGGCGGTTCGTCTCCGGCGCCGGCGTACAAGCACTTATCAACGCTTGATTTAGATTGGCAAAATATAGATGTAGCCATGGTTGATGAGCGCTGGGTTGAGCCAAGCCACGAAAAAAGTAACGAAGCGTTTATAAAAAGCACCTTGTTACAAAATTACGGCAGTGCCGCTAATTTTATTACCATGAAAAACGATGCAGCAACGGCAGAGCAGGGCGCACAAGTATGTGAAGCCGCTTATGGCGCTTTAAAAGCACCGTATGATGTAACAATTTTAGGCATGGGTCCAGATGGCCATACAGCGTCTTTGTTCCCACATGCGCAGGGTCTTGAGCATGGTTTAACAACACAGCAAACTGTGTGCGCTATTAATGCAATAGAAAGTGACGTGACAGGCAGCATTACAGAGCGCATGACACTGACTTTAAATGCAATAGCAAACTCTAAAGTGGTTAAACTCCTGATCAGTGGTGAAGAAAAGCTAGCGGTATACAAGCAAGCTAAAGCGGGTGGCGATGTAAACGATATGCCACTTCGCGCTGTGATAAACCACCCAAGCATAAATATTGAAGTGTATTGGGCGCCTTAATTTAGCCGCTTATTTACAGTTTAAAAAGGCAGCTTAATTAAGCTGCCTTTTTATTTGGCTAAATAACATGCTAAACCTATTCAAAAAATACCGTCAAACTGTTAACCAATGTTAATGGTTTTTATGGTGCTGTATTAAAATTACCCGTTATTTGTACTGTTTTTGAGCGTATTAGTTGCGTTTTTATTGTCTGTTTTTTAGCAACGCCCAGATTTAGTTAAACTTTATTTTTTCATGACGGTTGTCATAAAACTTTCCCTTCCTTTTTTCGTTCAAAAGCATTAGCCTAAAGGCATTAACAATGAAACATATATATTAAAAATAAACGGAGCAGTAACATGGCGGAGCAACAAGTACAGCCTTTACACAACGAAAAGCATGCCAACACTAAAATTCAAAACGGCATCAACGTTGAATTTATGAAAACTCAACATTTAGTGCCAGTAGTTGCACATGAGTTTGCACGCGTAGCAAATGAATTCCCAATGTCTTTTGTTAAAAACAACGAAAGCGGTACTTTCCAAGCAGTTGCAATGTTTGGCCTAGAGCCTGGCGAAAACCTGTTTGTAGAAGATGGTAAATGGACAGCAGCTTTTGCTCCTATGGCATCAACGCGTTACCCATTAGGTCTAGTAAAGCACCCTGAGCAAGATCAGTACGGTATTGTGATTGACGAAGCAAGCTCGCTTGTAGGTGAAGAAGAAGGCAACGCATTATTTGAAAATGGTGAAGAAACAGACTACTTAAAGCGTCGTAAAGAGTCTTTAGTGTCTTTCATTGAGTTTTCTCAAGTAACAGAGGCATTCACTAAATACTTAGCTGATAAAGAGCTACTAGTAGCGCAAACGCTAACTGTAGACATTAAAGGCGAGAAAAAAGACATCAACGGTATTTACCTTATCGATGAGAAAAAACTTAACTCGCTTAGCGATGAAGAATTTTTAGAGCTTCGTAAGCGCGGTTACTTAGCACCTATTTATTCGTTCTTAACATCTACTCACCAAGTAGCACGTTTAGCACGTTTAAAAGCTAAGCAAGACGCGTAATTACATACACGTTTAGTAAAAAGCGCCTGATGGCGCTTTTTTTGTGCCATTAATCTTACTCTATGCCAATTGGGTTAAAAAGTAGGGATGATGAAGGGAAATAACGCCCCCGTATTTCGCTTTGTTATTAGGCTGTTTATTAGCTGCTTAAATAAAGCGCTAACTTAATGCCGTTGATATTAGTTGAAAAAATACGTGTAACCATTCAAAGTAAATTCAATACTAAATTTAAAAAAGAGCGCACTATGAAAAAAACATTCTTATTGTCAGTTTTAGCCAGCGGCTGCTTAACACTAAGCACGCAAGCATTAAGTGAACAAGCCCCGTTTGCTATAGCGATTCATGGTGGAGCAGGCACAATTGAAAAAGCAAAATTTACCCCAGAGCAAGAAAAAGCCTACCGAGCAAAACTAGCTGAAGCTGTTGAAGCGGGTTACACCGTACTTGAAAAGGGCGGCGAAAGTTTAGATGCAATCACCACAGCTATTGAAGTATTAGAGCAGTCGCCTTACTTTAATGCTGGGCGCGGTGCAGTGTACACCTATGATGGCAGCCATGAACTTGATGCCTCAATAATGGATGGGCGAAACCGTCAAGCGGGTGCGGTCGCTGGCGTAAAGCACATAGAAAGCCCAATTCAATTAGCCCGCTTAGTAATGGATAACTCAGTACACGTAATGCTTAGTGGTCAAGGCGCTGAAGAATTTGCAAAAGAGCAGGGCGTTGCGCTGATAGAAAATAATATATTTGATACTAAGCACCGTTATGAAGCACTTTTAAAAGCAAAGCAAAAATTAGAAAAAGAAAAAGCAACCAGCAAAAACTACCAAGCTGCGCATAAAGCCCTGCCAACAAATTATAAAATGGGCACCGTAGGTGCTGTGGCACTTGATAAAAATGGCAACTTAGCCGCAGGTACATCTACAGGTGGCATGACCGCAAAACGCTTTGGCCGCATTGGCGATTCCCCTGTTATTGGCGCGGGTACATTTGCTGAAAACGATTCGTGTGCAGTATCGGCCACCGGTCACGGCGAGTATTTTATTCGTTACAGTGTTGCCAGTGATATTTGTGCACGCGTTAAATATCAAAATAAAACCATTGAACAAGCTGGGGATGAGGTTATTAACCAAGTGCTTGCGCCTATAGGTGGTACAGGTGGGGTTATTATTGTGGATGCTAAAGGCCATATTAGTATGCCATTTAATACCACGGGCATGTACCGAGCGAGCAAATCAAACACGCAAGCAACCTTTGTGGGAATTTTTAAAAACCAATAGCGTGATATATAAGCCTTATAGGGATTGTAGGATTAACGCTGCGCGTTTATTTTGATACTATTAGCCCTCATTTATTAAATTTATAAGGTGTGCGGGTGGTAAACCTAGGTCAGTTGTTTGGCGAGCTTAAAACGTGCTTAAAAAAAGATCAGTTTATATTTAAAAAACGCTTACATGGCGTAAAAAAAATACAAGACGAGACTAAGCAGGCCAATGCCCTTGAAAAAATAGCGGCTGATATTACCCGCAGCCAGCAGCTACGTGAAAAACGTTTAGCTGAGCTGCCCGCTGTAACGTACCCTGAGCAATTACCGGTAAGTCAAAAAAAGGACGTCATTAAAGACGCCATTGCGAATAATCAAGTGGTGATTATTGCCGGTGAAACAGGCTCAGGTAAAACCACACAAATACCAAAAATGTGTTTAGAGCTTGGCCGTGGGGTTGATGGCTTTATTGGCCATACCCAGCCAAGACGTTTAGCCGCGCGCAGTGTAGCTAACCGAATTGCTGAGGAAATGAAATGTGAGCTTGGCCAACAAATCGGTTTTAAAATACGTTTTAGCGATCAGGTTTCTAATAATACGTATGTAAAACTGATGACCGACGGTATTTTGCTCGCCGAAATACAACAAGACCGCTTTTTAAATCAGTACGACACCATCATTATTGATGAAGCCCATGAGCGCAGCTTAAATATCGATTTTATTTTAGGGTATTTAAAAAACTTACTGCCAAAGCGCCCCGACTTAAAAGTTATTATTACCTCGGCGACCATTGATCCTGAACGTTTTTCAAAGCACTTTGATGATGCGCCAATTATTGAAGTGTCGGGACGTACATTCCCCGTTGAGGTGCGCTATAACCCTATAAGCGATATAAATAAAGATGCTATGGAAGCCGAAGGCGACCAACTGCAAGGTATTTTTGATGCAGTAGATGAGCTGTGCGCTGAAGGGCCAGGGGACATTCTCATATTTTTAAATGGCGAGCGCGAAATACGCGATACTGCAGAGGCGCTCTCTAAACGTAATTTAAAACACACCGACGTATTACCACTTTACTCGCGCTTATCTAACGCAGAGCAAAACCGTATATTTGCCCCGCATTCGCGCCGCCATATTATTTTATCAACCAACGTGGCCGAAACCTCATTAACGGTGCCGGGTATTCGCTATGTAATAGACCCAGGTACAGCGCGTATTAGCCGTTACAGCTATCGTACTAAAGTACAGCGTTTACCTATTGAGCCTATTTCTCAGGCAAGTGCGAACCAGCGTATGGGACGCTGTGGCCGTGTTGAAGCGGGTATTTGTATACGTTTATACTCGCAAGATGACTTTATATCTCGCCCTGAATTTACAGACCCAGAAATACTGCGCACTAATTTAGCCTCTGTTATTTTGCAAATGTTGGCATTAGGGCTTGGCGATATGAGCGAGTTTCCGTTTGTACAAGCGCCAGATAGCCGCAATATTAACGATGGTTTAACCCTACTTGAAGAACTTCAGGCGATTAAGCCGAGTAAAAAGCGCCATCAAACGAGTTTAACGCAATCAGGGCGTGAGCTTAGCCGCTTACCGGTCGACCCGCGTTTAGCTAAGATGGTGTTGACGGCTAATAAGCTCGGTGCACTGCGAGAAGTTATTATTATTGTGGCAGCACTATCGATTCAAGACCCCCGAGAGCGCCCGCAAGAAAAACGCGCCGCAGCGAACGAAAAACACAGCCGCTTTGATGACCCTGACTCGGATTTTATTGCTTTTTTAAATCTTTGGAATTACCTAGAAGAGCAGCAAAGTGAGCTGACAAATAGCCAGTTTAGAAAGTTGTGCCAAAAAGACTTTTTAGCTTATATGCGTATTCGTGAGTGGCAAGACATTGTTTATCAAATAAGCACTGTGTGCAACGAAATGAAAATTAAAGCCACCACGCAAGTGGCAGACTCAGAGCTAATACACAAAGCGCTACTGAGCGGCATGTTAAGTCACATAGGCTTTAAAGACGAAAAGCAAATATATAAAGGCGCTCGTAATAGCCAGTTTCATATTTTTCCGGGTTCTGGATTATTTAAAAAGAGCCCCAAATGGATTATGTCGGCAGAGCTGGTAGAGACCAGTAAACTATACGCACGTATTAATGCCAAAATAGATATTAATTGGGTAGAGCCCCTTGCACAGCATTTAGTAAAACGAAGCTATTCTGAGCCGCATTGGGAGAAAAAACCAGGCGCTGTTATCGCGTTCGAGCAACAAACCTTGTACGGCTTATTGGTGGTTAATAAACGCCGCTGTGTGTATAGCAATATAGACCCTAAAGTTAGCCGTGAGCTGTTTGTACGCACCGCCCTTGTAGAGCAAGAGCTTGGCTTAAATGAACAATTTTTGGCGTACAACCGCGAGCTAATAGAAGATATTCAGGTACTTGAGCATAAATCGCGACGTCGCGATATTTTGGTTGATGAGCAAACGTTATTTGAATTTTACGATAAAAAAATACCTAAAGAAATCAACAACCGTGCAGCCTTTATTAAGTGGTATAAAGCCCAAAAGCAAAAAGATAAACGCTACCTATACATGACCCGTGAAGAGCTTATGCAACACGGTGCAAGTAATATTACTGAGTTTGATTACCCTGACACATGGCAGCAAGATAATATTATTTTGCCGCTGAGCTATCATTTTGATCCAGGACAAGCTGTTGATGGGGTGGCTGTACAAATACCGGTAGCACTTTTAAACCAAGTGCAAGAAACCGGGTTTGATTGGCACATACCTGCCTTTAGGCATGAGTTAATAAGTGGTTTAATTAAATCGTTACCTAAGTCGTTACGTCGTAACTTTGTACCTGCTCCCAATTACGCTGATGCTGTACTGGCAGCCATTGAGCCTATGCAAGGCAGCTTACTTGATGCACTTACTACACGCTTACTAAGAATGACAGGCGTAAAAGTAGATATAGAAGCGTGGGATTTAAACGCACTGGCGCCTCATTTAAGGTTGCAGTTTGAGGTGCGTGATGAGCACGATAAATTGCTTGCACGCGGGCTAGATTTAGCAAAACTAAAAGCACAGCTGCAAGGCAAAGTAACCGATACGCTATCAAAGGTAGCCGATAAAGGCATTGAAAAAGCTGATTTAACACAATGGGACTTTGGCGCTTTGCCTGCCTCGTACGTTAAAAAGCAAGGCCAATACGAAATAAAAGCTTACCCAGCGCTGGTAGATAAAAAATCCACAGCGGCAATTGAGCTCTTTGATAGCGAAGAAAAAGCCCAGCAAGCGCATCAGCAAGGTTTACGGCGTTTAGTTTTATTAAATGTGCCGTCGCCAATAAAGTACCTTCAGCAAAACTTGCCTAATAAAGCCAAACTGGGCTTGTACTTTAATCCGTTTGGGAAAATTGCGGATTTAATTGACGATTGTATTGCCGCCGGCGTAGACAGCTTATTAATAAAGCATGGCGATATACGCGATGAAAACGCTTTTGATAAAGTTAAAGAGCAAATTAGGGGCGAACTAGGCGATGCTGTAGTAGAAATTGCCACCCAGGTTGAACAAGTTTTAAGCATTGCTCATGCGTTACATAAAAAAATGAAAGGGCGTGTCGATTTAACTATGATAACTGCCCATGGCGATATAAAATCGCAGCTTGAGTCACTTATCTTTAAAGGGTTTGTGAGCGCTCACGGTGCGAATAAAATGCCCGACCTAATTCGTTATTTAAAAGCGATTCAAAAACGTTTAGAAAAACTACCTGTTGATCCTAACCGCGATAGACTGTGTGTTTTAGAACTTGAAAAAGTAGCGCAAGAGTACAAAAAGCTCGTAAATAAAATTCCAAAAGGCTTACCTATTCCGCAACAGGTAAACGCTATTTTTTGGATGCAGCAGGAGCTTAGGGTGTCACTGTTTGCGCAAACCTTAGGTACCCCATATCCTATTTCTGCAAAACGCGTTATGAATGCGATAAAAGAGATAGAATAAAACTTGCATTTTCTATTAAGCTTAGTACCTTAATAGAAGGATTTATTTTTGGTTGAGAAGGAAGCGACATACCTATGTCCTCATCGGTTGAACATAAGATTAAGCGATTGTTAGTTGTAGATGACGAGTATTTTAATTATGAAATGCTTAAATCTGCCCTGACCTCAAAATTTGATGTTAGTTATGCTGACTCGGGTAAAAGCTGTTTGGCGTCTGCCATTGCTAACCCGCCGGATATTATTTTGCTTGATGTATGTATGCCTGGCCTCGATGGGTATGATACATGTCGGATGCTTAAGCACACGCCTGAGACTAAAAATATACCTGTTGTTATGGTTTCGGGCTTAGAGTCGCCCTCGGAAAAGCAAGCTGGCTTTGATGCAGGGTGTGATGCCTATGTAGTAAAACCGTTTTCGATGGGTACTTTATTTGAGCAAATAAACACGGTTGTTTAAAGGTGATGCATGTTTACTGAAGATAAGCGCAATTTTAGACGTATGCAGGTTAATACCCCTGCGCAATTAACTACAATAGAGCCTGTTGCTGGGCTTAATTATACCGCAGAATGTGTTGATTTAAGTGCCACTGGGTTATCACTACATTTAGATGACTTGCTTGAGCTCGATACTTTGCTACAGGTTAATATAGAGTCGACTCACCCAAGTATTGCCTCTTTAAATGCAACGGCTAAAGTTATACGTGCTAGCAAAGAAGACGATGGCACCATTACCGCAGGATTAGAAATAGTTCAGTTTAATTAAATTGAATAAACACCAAGCGGCTGGCTTTTGCTATTGCGGGTGTTAAATAGTTCGGTTTTATTACCTACGTCCTTGTAGGTAATAACAATAATTTTTAGTAAACCTTACAAATCAAGCCTTTTAAGTAAAAGCCTTCAGGGTAACTGCCAGCAATAGGGTGATCGGCCGCTTGATTTAAACGCTCCATAATCAATAGCTCTTTACCTGCATCTAGCGCAGCGTCTGCTACCACTTTTTGAAACAAGTTTTGCTCCATTAATCCAGAGCACGAGAAGGTAAGTAATGTACCGCCTGGTTTTAATATTTGCATAGCAATCATGTTTATATCTTTATAACCACGACACGCACCGGTTAGCTGCGCTTTGTTGTCTGCAAATTTTGGTGGGTCCATCACAATAGTGTCAAACTGTTTGCCTTCCTCACGGTATTGGCGTAATAGCTTAAACACATCTTGTTTTACAAAATCGACTTTATTTAAATCTAAGTTATTGTGCTCTACGTTACGCTTAGCGGTATCCAGTGCTGGTTGTGATACATCAACATTAGTGACGTGTTTACAGCCACCACGTAGTGCGTAAAGTGAGAAAGTACCTGTGTAGCTAAAGCAATTTAATACGGTTTTATCTTTTGAAAATCGCTCAAGTGCTGCGCGGCTATCACGTTGATCCAGGTAAAAGCCTGTTTTATGACCTTCTAAAATGTCTACTTCAAGCTTTAAGCCATTTTCTTCAATAACCACCGGCTCTGAAGGTTCGTTGCCCCACAGTACACCTTTAATAGGTTCTAAGCCTTCTTTGGTGCGCACGTCTACATCTGAGCGCTCATAAATATTCGCACCAGGAAAAATAGCCATTAACGCGCCTACAATTTCACCTTTATGGCGCTCAGCGCCGGCACTTAGTAATTGGCAAACTAAGGTTTTATCAAACTTATCAATGGTTACACCTGGCAAGTAGTCAGACTCAGCAGCACACAACCTAAAGCCAGTTAAACCGCCTTCGGCTATTGCATGCTCACGGGCATGTAAAGCACGGCGTAAGCGACGCTCAAAAAAGTGTTGGTCTATTACTTCTTTTTCATCAAAGCTCCACACACGCGCTCTTATTTGTGAGTGAGGGCTATAAGCAGCGGTGGCTAAAAATTTACCTTCGCTGTCGTGAATGGTGACCGTATCACCTAGGCCTGGTTTACCTTTAATTTTTTTGATGGCTTTTGAAAATAACCAAGGGTGTTTTCTTTTTAATGATTTTTCGCGACCAGCTTGTAGGTAAACGGCAGATGACATAAGACTTCTCAGTTGTAATAAATAAGCGCTGTATTTTAGTCAAGCATAGGGCAACATACAATGAATGTTTTGCAAGGGAGGTGTAAAGCACGTTAAAGTACGGATAATTCTCATATAAATTAGTTTTTTGGAACATCACTGTGGCCAACACTGCTTTAAGCCCTGAGTTACAACAGCTTGATTCTCAATGTCGCTCATTTATTACTTCGTTAATACATGCCGATGTAGCACACGACATAACGCATATTGAACGCGTAGTGCGTGTTGCCATTCAATTATGTCACGCCGAGCAAGCCAATATGAATATTGTTTTGCCGGCGGCGTGGATGCACGATTGTGTTGCGGTGGCAAAAAACCACCCTGATAGAGCAAAAGCATCTACTATGGCGGCAGATAAAGCCATTGCGTTTTTAAAATCAATTAACTACGACGCATGTTTGTTTGATGATATTCATCATGCTATTGCTGCCCATAGCTTTAGCGCCAATATAGCGGTTAAAACTGTAGAAGCGCAAATCGTGCAAGATGCCGATAGAATGGATGCACTCGGTGCAATAGGCGTTAGCCGTTGTATGAAAGTAGGGGGCTCTATTAGCCGCTTACTGTATAACCCTGATGACCCATTTTGTGTTAACCGCGAAGCAGATGATAAAACCTATACCCTTGATCACTTTTTTATTAAATTGCTTCATATTGCTAAGAGCATGAATACACCCTCAGCTAAAGCTGAGGCAGAGCGACGCACAGAGTATATGTATGCGTTTTTAGAGCAGCTAAAATCAGAAATTGGTCAATAATATGAGTGCTCCTTTATTATCGGGCATTGATCATTGCCACCTTAATGTTGAAAACATCCAAGAAGCGCTAAAGTGGTACAAGCAGGTACTAGGCTTTAGCGTCGTTGAAGAGCTTGCCTTTTGGGATGAAAATGGCAAAGGGCCACTCACACTTGAAGATAGCGCAAAAACAACGCGTTTAGCGTTATTTGAAGGACAAGGGCGAAGCAAAGGTATTGCGTTTGCAGCCACCGGTGCACAGTTTATTCGTTGGGTTGATTATTTAAATGGCTTAAACATAAAAACTGTACTGGCCGATCACGGTGTAACGTTTTCGCTTTATTTTAAAGATAACAGTGGGAATAGTCACGAAATAACCTCTCATGACTACCCGCACATAAAAGCGGTATATGGTGGTGTAAAACAAGGCTCGCGCACGCGCAATACTTAGTGTTGCTCTTGATATGTGTTTTTAATTGCGATTATAGCATCGAGCTTATTTACAAATAAATTGATGAGGTGGGGGTCAAAGTGTTTACCCGCTTGTGCTTGCATATGCTCAAGCGCCTCTTCTACACCCCAAGCCTCTTTATACGGGCGTTTAGAGGTAAGGGCATCAAATACATCTGCAATAGCCACAATACGCCCTTCAACCGATATTTGTTCGCCTTTTAAACCATTAGGGTAGCCACTGCCATCCCACTTTTCGTGGTGCTCTAGAGCCAGTTTATGGGCAAGTTGTAATAGCGGTGATGAGGAATTTGCTAAAATTTGCGCGCCAATAGCCGCATGCTGTTTCATGTGGTCAAATTCGTCAGGGGTTAATCGCCCAGGTTTTAATAAAATAGCATCCGGAATACCTATTTTACCTACATCGTGCATGGGGGCTGCTTGGCGAAGTAGCTCTGCTTGTTGCTCACCCATGCCAAATTCTAATGCTAATAATTTACTGTATTGGCTCATCCTAGCAATGTGCTCGCCAGTGTCTGTGTCTTTGTACTCTGCAGCGCGGCCTAACCGATGTACTAAATCAACATGGGCTTGCTTTAATTGCTCGGCTTGTACAAGCGATAAATGCGTTTTAACACGTGCGCGCACAATCGCAGGGCTAATAGGTTTAGTAATGTAATCAACAGCACCGAGTTCAAAGCCTTTAAACTCATCGCTTTCATCGCCCAAAGCCGTTACAAAAATAATTGGGATATGCGAAAGCGCGGGTGTGCTTTTAAGTATTTCGCAGACCTCAAAGCCATTCATATCGGGCATCATGATATCGAGTAATATAAGTTTAGGCTGTTCTTTTTCTAGTAGCGCAAGTGCTGCAGCGCCTGATTTAGCAAAAGACATACGGTATTGATTACCTAATACTTCTCGCATGACTTTTAAGTTAGCAGGTTCATCGTCAACGATTAATATACGTGGTTTGTCGTTGCTAAAATCCATTCAATATTCTCATTCTTGGGTAAACTCTTTAATTAGACCGTCTAGCACGTGTTGCGCCTGATCAAAGTCAAATTCATCAAATGCGTTTACAACCTCATTTATTTGGGTTTGTAAGTGTGCAGGGGCGTTATTTTCAAGCTGCGCAAGCAAATCATCGTTGAGCTCGGCGCTTTGCGCTTCATGGTGTAGCGTTTCACACAGTGACTTTAATTCAGCCGCACTTAGCGTGCTTTTTTGCTCATTATTTTCACTCTCAGCAGGCGTTATTTGTGCGCACTCATCGCCTGATATTAATTGCGTTATTGTCTCTAACTCGCCTTTTATTTGTGTTACTAACGCTGTAGATTGCTCAGAAGTTTGCTCGCGCTCTAACTTGGCTAATAAAGTCATTAATGTTGTTAGGCCTAAATTACCAGCGACCCCTTTAAGGGTATGTATCAGGCTATTGGCGTTTTTAATCTCAGATAACTTACTGTTAAAAAAAATATCAAATCGTTTATTGCTGTCATTTATAAATTTGGCAATTTCGGTTAACTGCTTGCATTTATTACCCCAAAGCATCACACCTTTTTCAAAGTCGATGTGTTTAGCCTCTGGGTCTGATTGGCTAATAACCATATCTTTAGCAATACCTAAGCCAAGCACCTGGGCAATTTCTTGGTTAAGCTGATTTATATCTATCGGCTTATTAGCAAAGCCGTTCATGCCGGCACGTTTAGCTGTGAGTTTATCTTGTTGTAGGACGCTTGCCGTTAACGCAATAATGGGGGTAAATTTAAGCTGCCTTTGCTTTTCTATGGCTCTAATTTTTGTGGTTGCTTCTATGCCATCACACTCAGGCATATGAATATCCATTAAGATGACATCAAAATCTTGCTTCTCGAATATTGCAATAGCCTCTAAACCGTTGCTTGCTTTGCTTACCAAATGTTGATCTTTAGAAAGTAATAACGAAAGCAGCTCGGTGTTTTGCTCAATATCATCCACCACAAGTACCCTTAGCGATGGTAATTGAGTGTGCAGGCCATCGAAATGGTCTATTTTTTCTGAATCGCCTTGTATAAGCGGTAAAGAGAAGTAAAAGCAGGTGCCTTTGTTTTCTTCACTGACTAGATTTATGGTGCCGCCCATCAGCTCTACTAATTGTTTACTAATGGTTGTTCCCAAGCCTGTACCGCCAAAGCGACGAGTAGTGGTGCCATCGGCCTGAACAAACGGCTGAAATATAGCTTTAACACGGTCTTTGGCAATACCTATGCCGGTATCTTGCACTTCAAAAAAGAGCTGATCAGTTTGCGTAGTACTTACAGTTAGCTCAACCGAACCTTGCTCGGTAAATTTAATGGCGTTACCGATGAGGTTAGTTAAAATTTGCCTTAACCTATCTGGGTCGCCATAGTAAGTTGTGGCAACAGAATCTTTAATGTTCAACTTTAAACGCAAGTCTTTCTTTTTTGCTTCAAGCCAAAATGTCGAAATAATGCTATCGAGTACTTGTTTTAAACTAAAGTGAACGGGTTCAATAGTTAGCTTTCCGCGCTCAAGTTTTGCGGTATCAAGCACTTCGTTAAGTAACCTTAATAATGAACGCGCCGCATTATTAACTGTAACCAAGTGCTTTTGCTGTTCTTGGTTTAGCGGAGTGTCCATCAGTAGGTCGCTAAAACCGATAATAGAATTCATCGGCGTGCGGATCTCATGGCTCATATTAGCCATAAAAGATTGCTTAGCGTGCGCTGCTTCTTCAGCTTGCAATTTTGCCTGCTCAAGTTTGTCTTCGTATTCTTTTTGCTCGGTAATATCAACCAATACCCCATCTATCCACTGCGGGTTATTATCTTTATCACAGGTAATACTGCCTTTATCTAATACCCAGGCAACTTTGCCGTTACGGTGGCGAATACGATACTCTACCGAGTACTTTAAACTTGAGGTCATGGCTTGCGCTACGGCTTCGTTTACCGTTGGCTGATCTGTTTTTAAAATAAGATCGTTAAGTTCTATGCAGCTTTCTGTGAACTCTTCTGGCGTGTACCCTGTTAGCTCAGCCACTGTTGGGCTGATAAATAACATGCTCCAGTTTTCGTCGTACTTACAGCGAAAAGCAGCGCCAGGCATATTATCCATTAAAGAGCGGTACTTTTGCTCTTTTTCAATAAGACTTTGCTGCATAGCGCGTTGTTCGGTTAAATCGGTGATAAAGCCAACATATAACGGCATATGGCCTGGCTGATTAACTTCCCCTATACCTAAGCGAATAGGAAAAAGGTGGCCATCTTTGTGTTTGGCAGACACATCCCTATTTATACCAATTACTTTTCCTAGATCTACATTTTTGGCGTGAGACAAATAGCCATCATGGTGGCGAGCGATTTCATCGGCCATCAGCATTTTTACATTATGACCTTGAACTTCGTTTTCTCGCCAACCAAAAATTTTGCTGGCAGCTTCGTTAAAGCTCAAAATAATGCCGGTGTGATCTATAGTCACAATGCCATCAATAGCAGTGCCTAAAATAGCATTTAGTCGAGATTCATCCGCCGATTTTTCCTCAAGCAGTAAGCGGTATCTAACCATGCCATTTATAACTGCAATGACACAGGTTATAGCAACGGTCGCGGTAGCTACGGCAATAGCCACAAAAGCAAGCTCAGTGGTTGACTCTTCGTAATCGGGTAAAAGCGGAGAGGTTGCAACAAAGCGGGTAGCAGCCATACCCATATAGTGCATACCTGCCACCGCTGAGCCTAAAATAACAGCGGTAATAGAGCGCGCTTGCAGTTGTGATAAATTAGGTAGCAAACGCGTTAAATGATAACGCGTAAAAAGTGCTATGAACGATAAACCAACAGCGACCACAATTGATAAAGCAAATATGATTGCATCGTAACGTAGTAACGGGGCCAGCTCCATTGCTGCCATGCCGCTGTAGTGCATTGTACCAATGCCTGAGCCTAGTAAAATAGAGCAAATAATAAGGTGTTTGTATGACCCTTGCGATTTTACTAAAATCGAAAAAGCGTACTGACATGCAATAAACGCCGGTAAAAAAGACAAAACGGTAATGATTGGGTCGTAGTGTATTTCTGTGCATAACGAAAAGGCCAACATACCTATAAAATGCATGCTCCAAATACCGGCCGATAAAACAGTGGCACCGGTTACATTGGCTAAGCGTTTATAGCTTTCGAATTGCGTTTGCTTTGCTACATCAACCAACCAGATCGTAAAAAAGGCAGCAAAAATAGCGGTAATGACCGACAAACTAACCAATATAGGGTTATATGCACCGTTGATAATGAGGCTCGGATCGTGGTCGGTTATAAAAAATGCAGACAGCATAGTGGCTCAAATTAGTATCTTTATTGAACTAGTTTAATAGATTTATTTTATAAATAAACTGTTAATCTAATAATTTATATTATAAATCAGCGAGGTTACTTTTTAGCATTAAAGTATTAACATGCGTAGCGTACTTTATTAATAAGACGTGATTTTGCGTAAATAAAAATAATAATAAACACTGAGCCCATTTATTTATCGCTAAATAACTGCATTGATTAAATAAGGCTTTATAATACGCTTTTATTTATATTTAGAGCATACACCTTGTTTGAGTATCAGCTAAAACGCAGTGCAAGGCGTAAAACAGTGGCAATAAAAGTTAGCCAAAAATTAGTTACTGTTTATGCGCCTACACACGTGCCAAAACTACAAATAGAACAATGGCTGTTTAGTAAAAATGAGTGGGTAACTGCGCAATTACATAAACAACTTAACGCCATTGATACTCAACAACACCCGTTTAAAAACCAGCAAATAATGGTTTTTGCTAAGCCATATACCATTACTTTCGCAAAAGGGACACGCTCGCATGTTCAGCAATCCGATAGCGTATTTACTATTTACACTTCTAATCGAGTAAAAAAACAGCCTGAAAAACGCAAGCAGTTACTTTGCCTTGCCCTTGAAGAAATGCTAACAAACTACATTGAAATGCGTTTAGCTTATTATTGCCAACAGATGTCAGAAGCATTACCGACTAAATTGACGATTGGAAGTTATAAACGTAAGTGGGGGAGTTGTAATTCTCGGCGAGAGCTAACCTTTAGCCTTAACCTTGTTGGGGCGCCTCATCATATAATTGATTATGTTATTGTGCACGAATTGGCTCATTTAAAGTATTTGAACCACAGCAGCGCTTTTTGGAAGCGCGTAGCTAATTTTTATCCCGATTATAAATCTGCATCAGCATGGCTTAAAAACCACGGGGCAACATTACAGTGGGTATTTGATAATTAGTCTAAAAATGAAGTTTTAAATAGTAATGAAAAAGATATAGAAAAGGATACTGAAGATAAGAAGTGGTGGAGGGAGCTGGATTCGAACCAGCGAAGGCTGAGCCGTCAGATTTACAGTCTGATCCCTTTGGCCGCTCG
>NZ_JALNTH010000044.1:0-48317 GCF_023161935.1 Pseudoalteromonas sp. 2CM28B | reverse complement strand
GACCGCTGACCGCTGACCGCTGACCGCTGACCGCTGACCGCTGACCGCTGACCGCTGACCGCTGACCGCTGACCGCTAATTCTTAAAACCTAAGCTGCTCTTTAAACTTAGCTGTGTTATTTTAAACGTATTGTTTAAAAGGATCTTGTTGTATGTTTAAAACCGTGTTTTTTACCTTCTTTTTTATACTAAGTGCACTTTTTACCGTTGCTACACATGCAAATGAGGCTAAACATGCAATCGCCGTTGGTGCAGAGCAATTTGCTTTGTATGCACCCCAATTAAAAAACAAACGTGTAGGGCTGGTGGTTAACCAAACTTCTGTCGTGGGGCAAACGCATTTAGTTGATAGCTTGCTGGCTAAAAACATCAACATCACTAAAATTTTTGCACCTGAGCATGGCTTTCGAGGCGATCACGATGCCGGTGCTCATGTACAAAACGCCGTTGATAGCAAAACCGGTATTGCGCTTATTTCTATTTACGGTAAACACAAAAAGCCAACCCCCGAGTCATTGCAAAATGTAGATGTAATTATTTTTGATATTCAAGACGTGGGCGTACGTTTTTATACCTACATAAGCTCTATGCATTACATGATGGAGGCAGCTGCAGAGCAAGGTGTTGAATTTATAGTACTCGATAGGCCAAACCCAAATATTAGCCACATTGACGGCCCATTATTAGAACCAGAATTTAAATCATTTGTGGGTATGCACCCAATCCCTGTACTGCATGGTATGACGGTAGGCGAGCTTGCTAACATGATCAAAGGTGAGGGGTGGATCAATCAGGCTCGTGATTTAAAGCTAAGCGTGATCCCTGTTGCCGGCTACAGCCGCACAACGCCATACAGTTTGCCGGTAAAGCCAAGCCCTAATTTACCCAACGATCAATCAATTGCGCTTTATCCATCACTTTGCTTTTTTGAAGCCACTCCTATTAGCATTGGTAGAGGAACTAACTTTGCCTTTCAGGTTATTGGTTATTCACCAGTAGCACTTGGGGACTTTAGCTTTACCCCTCGCTCAATAAAAGGCGCAGCGCTTAATCCTAAATTTAAAGACCAGCTAGTGAAAGGGATTGATTTACGCCATAGTAATATCACAGGCTTAAACTTAAATTATTTAATTAATGCTTACCAGCAGCTTACACAGGCTAAGCAGGTGTTTTTTGAACGTGCCGATTTTATGGATAAGCTCGCAGGAACTGATAAATTAAGGCTCGCCATAGAAGCAGGGCACTCAGCTGAGGAAATTAAACAAAGTTGGCAAGCCGGGCTTAAACAGTTTAAACAGCAAAGAGCGCCTTATTTGCTGTATTAATAAAAGGGATGCGTGCATTGGGCTTTAAAAATGATAAACAATAAAACGTACTATAAAGTAGTTATATTGCTGCTGAGCATTATTATTGCGGGCTGTAGTCGCTCTACAGCAATTAAATCAGAGCGCCCTTTAACGGTTAATCATATCAACGCGTTAGCTAATGCGCAGGTGATTGCTACCTTTCCTGAGCCAAATCCCAGCAGCAGAGAATATGTAAATAACCGCGGCACTTTTAAAGCCTACCGGGGCCGTGGACAACTATTGCTACAAAATGTCAGTGCGGTTAGCGCCGATATATACATCAATAATAAAAAGCTCTCACTTAATGAGCCTTTACGCGCTAACACCGAGTACGACTTTAATTTAGGGCACTATACGCATAACGGCGTGAACACCTTTAAGGTAGAGAATATTCAACCTGCTGGCGGCAGCTTAACCCTGCGCTTTGCATTTACTACCTTAGAAAATACCGCCACAAAAGAAATCGACTTTAGCCAAGTTGATACCTTAATTGAAAACGATATAAAAGCAGGCTTTCCAGGAGCAGTATTAGCGGTTGTTAAAGCGGGTAAGGTATTAAAATTAACCGCGTATGGCGATGCAAAACAATATCAGCAAAGTGATTTAATGCTACTGCGCCCAGAGCCTATGCAAACCAATACCTTATTTGACTTAGCCTCAAATACTAAAATATTTGCTACTAACTTTGCATTAATGAAATTGGTCAGCGAGGGGCAGTTAAACATAAATCATACGGTGCATTCATACCTAAAAGAGTATCAGGGAGGCGGCCGAGAGCACCGCCAAGTAAAAGACTTACTAACTCATAGTGCCGGTTATCCGCCAGTGTTTGATTTTCATCGAAAAGACACGGCTTACGGCGATGCGTTTTTCTCACAAACAAGCGAAACCACTAAACAGCTATTATTAACAAGTGTGCCATTAACCGCTGAACCTACAGCGCCGCATGTTTACTCTGATATTGATTACATGATTTTAGGGGTTTTAATTGAGCGAATTAGCGGCCAACCACTCGATGAATACCTAGAGCAGCATATTTACGCGCCTTTAAAACTCAATAACACCTTATTTAATCCGCTTAAAAAAGGTTTTAATCGTCAGCAGTTTGCTGCCACGGAGCTTAGCGGTAATACTCGAGATGGGCGTATTCATTTTGATAATATTCGCACCAATGTACTGCAAGGGCAGGTGCATGACGAACGTGCTTATTATTCGCTCGATGGTGTTGCAGGCCATGCGGGATTATTTAGTAACGCTCCCGATTTAGCTGTGCTGTGCCAAGTTCTACTTAACAAAGGTGGTTATGGCGATACGCAAATTTTTAACGCTAGTAGCTTAGCGCAATTTTTAACGCCACAAAGCAGTGATGAAACCTACGGGTTAGGCTTTCGTCTTGCTGGAAATAACCAAGCGCGGCGTTGGCACTTTGGCCCTTATGCCAGCGCTCAGGCCTATGGCCACACAGGGTGGACAGGCACAGTCACCGTGATTGATCCGGCTTACGATTTGGCCATTATTTTACTGACTAATGCGCGGCATACTCCTATTAAAGGCACTGAAAAGCGCTATCAATTTGTAGGGAAAAATTTTGAAACAGCGCAATACGGCTCTATTGTGTCGCTTGTTTATGAGGCATTATTAAATCAATAAGCGTTAGTAAGTGACTTAAGTGCTTATATCTATTAAGTTAAGTAAAGCGTCGTCATTATAAAAATAAATAAGGTTTGTTTATGCATTGGTATTCTATTTTACCGCCACTGATTGCCATTGCTATCGTGTTTTGGCGTAAAGAAGTGATTATGGCTCTTTTGGTGGCAGTGGCTTCATCAGAGTTCTTACTGGCCATTCAGGGCGAAGGAAATAGCGTATTTAATACATTTTTAAATACCATAGAGCGCATTATTTCGGTAGCAAGTTCCCCCGGTAATACCCGTATACTCATATTTAGTATTTTAATAGGCGCATTACTGGCCTATATTCGCGAGTCTGGCGGTGTTGCTGCTACCGTTAATTTGCTAATGAACAAAGGTGTTGCTAAAAGTAAGCGCCAAGTAGGCTTTTTAACTATGTTTACCGGCGTAGCGGTATTTATAGAGTCAAACTTAAGTGTGCTTACCTCGGGTATTTTATCTCGCGGTCTGTTCGACAAATTTAAAATGAGCCGCGCGCGTTTAGCTTACATAATCGATAGCACCAGCGCCCCTGTGTGTATTTTAATTTTATTAAATGGCTGGGGTGCATTTGTACTGGGCTTGTTAGGTAATTACGAATTAGGCGAGTCGGCGGTATCGGTATTGTGGGGCAGCGTAGGCTATAACTTTTACGCCATAATCACCCTGGTTATTGTTTTTTATACTATTGCGTTCGATAAAGTACATGGCCCAATGAAAGTAGCTGAACAAAAACTAGAGCTACAAACAACCGAACTAAAAGAAGAAGTAAAAGGTTCTAAAGCACGCTTTATGCTAGTGCCATTGCTTACGTTGATTGTGAGCATGGTCGGTTTTATGTTTTTCACCGGTAACGGCGTACTTGCCGAGGGCAGTGGGTCAAAATCGGTATTGTACGCCACCGTTTTAGCTATTGTTGTAGCCTATTGTTTAATGATTGGATCGCGCCAGTTTACCCACCACCAATTAGTCGATACCGGCTTTAAAGGCATGGGCGAATTACTCCCACTGGTAAGTATTGTATTGCTCTCGCTGACCTTGGGCGCAAGCTTAAAAGAGCTAGGTACAGGCGTGTTTGTCGCATCTTTGGTTGGCGATTACTTACCGATATATTTAATAGTGCCCGTGCTGTTTTTAACTGGCGCGGTTATGTCGTTTACTACAGGCACCTCGTGGGGCACATTTGCCATACTTATCCCCATTGGCGTACCGCTTATTCAAGCGCTTGGTTTGCCGCCATCGCTGGTGGTAGGCGCTATTTTAGGCGGCGGCATATTTGGCGATCATTGTTCCCCTATATCCGACACCAGCGCAGTATCAGCCATCGCCTCAGGCTGTGACTTACTCACCCACGTTAAAACCCAATTACCGTATGCGTTAGTGGGCGGCGGCCTAACGTTTGCGGCTTACTTAGTAACGAGCTTAATTGTTTTGTAAATACATTTCAGAATAAGACAGTTCCAAACACTCAAAAGCCTGCTTATTCGCAGGCTTTTTTGTTTACACGTAGGTTGGGTTGAGTGACATTAAACCTAACGGATCGCCAATCCACTTTGCAGCTTTAACGTTAAATATATGCATTATTTTTGTAGGCGCTTAGCTTGCTAGCGCGTCGGGCGTTAGCCCGAAATAAATTCAATATATAATTACTTAAAGTTGAGCCTAAATTTATGTTGTGTTGAGTAGTCTTTAAAATCAATTTCATGAAAATAAAATTTTTCACTTTCAGATCTTGCAGGAATAGTTTTGAATTTAGCTTTTTCTGTAGTAACAAATGAAAAAGGGAGTAAAATAAATAAGTTATTAAATTTACCGCTTAACATGTACCTCAACTTATCTTTAGAGCTCTCTTTAAATAACGTCACGCTCAACAGCTCCTTATTGTCACAACTCGGTAAACGGTACCCTATATTCGCCACAGCAGTATAATCAAAATCTCTAAACCCTTTATTAGATATAAGCCATTTAATTACGTCATCAAATATTGCTACGTCTTGATCTGGTAATAAAGATATTAAGCACTTAAGAAGTGCTTTGTAGACTTTAACATTTGAGAATTTTTGATTTGATATAATTACTTCTTTTGAAAATATGTCTGGCTCATCTTTTACCTCTATGAAATTACTTGTAGCAAATATTTTTCCGCCACCCTTAACATAAGAATTACTGTAACCCTTTTTACCTTTGATCTGTGTTATGAAAGAAGGAGGGATAAAGCGGCTTAAATGATTTTCAAAGTCAGAGAAAATAGAGTTACATTTATCACACTCATTTATTGTGAAGATACTTTTATTTCCTAAAAGCTCAGGCAGAGAGTGAGATAGGTTATTGTACGTTGCAGATCTTGACTTGCAAAACCTACACTCTGATGTATTTTTACCAATCTCTAAACGAGGATAAATACAATAATTTTTTTGGTTATGATCTAGTAAAATCTCTTTCATATTAAATTCATTTTATTTGAATATGATACTTTATATTAAGTGTTTTACTCGCTGGTTTGCGAGTGATAATTGTAGTTTTTAATTATAATTTGTAAGTTTAATTACATAGCTTTTTAAATTAAAAACTTAGTTTTAAGCGTAGATGTTACTACTACTTTTATGCCCCACACTGCCTAACCCCAACCCCCGCATGTTTAAGCCCTACAATCTGCCCTTTGCCGTTATGTGCCATAGCGAGCATGTCGCCGGTATTGATATTACTTTCAACTGCATGCTTTCCTTTTAAATCACTGAGCAGTGACTGCTTAATTTGTACCAATACCTCGTCATTGCAGCTGGCTATGTACCAGTCGTTGTCGACCTTTACGAGTGTGCCGTATTCTATATGGTGTTGTTGATGGCGGCGTAAGTCGTTTGCTAGTTGGGTGTCGAGCGCGCGCTTTTGTTGCGTTATGGTGCTTGCGTAGTTACCTGTTTGATCTATTTCATGCGTTGTTATAAACGAGTAGTCGTGTATGTCTATGGTGTTAAATACGGTTTTAGGGGAAGTATTTATCACGTTGTTACTGTCGAGCACTATAAAGGCTAGTAAGCAAAGTGCGCAGGTAAGGCTCGTGAGTTGCAGGGCAAAGCCAAGCTTTTTAGGTTTTTTTTGGGCTACGCTGTGTTTTAACGCCTGTTGCTGAGCGTGCGAAAGTCTGGTGCGCGCTTTACGCTCGTTATAATGTTGTGTGAGCTTTTCATTAAACTGCTCATCAGGCTTGTTCATTATAATCTCCTAATAATTGTTTTAGGTTTTGTTTGGCGTAGCGTAGCCTTGTTTTTATGGTTTGGGCGTTGCTTTGCGTTATAAGCTCTATGTCGGCAAGGCTAAAGCCTTCTTGTTGTAAGGTGATGGCTTCGCGCTGCACAAAACTAAGTTGCTTGAGCGCAGCATTAAACGCTTCATAACTTATGTGTGTGTCGCCTATATGCGAATCACTACTTGTTAATTCACTTTGATTGTTATTTTGCGCAGGTAGTTGGCTGTTTTCGTCAAGCTCTATAAAGTGTTGCTGTTTGCGGTATTCGTCTATTAGGGTGTTGCGTGCGAGTTTAAATAACCAGGCTTTGGGCGTGGTTTGTGCTTGGTAAAGGTGGCGCTTTTCAATAACCTTTAGCCATGTTTGTTGGCTTACGTCGTATGCTAAATGTGTATTAGACTGGGTAACTAGGTAGTGATATAAATCGTTACTGTATAAGGCAATAAGCTGCTCTAAGTGGCGGTTGTCGCCACTTAGAGCATACCGCGCCATGCAGTCTTTGCTTGGCGCTTCAAATAACCATGACTTAATACTCAATAGCATAGGCGCTTATTCCTTTACTGCGAACTGTCTAATTTAAAATCAAGCTGTACGGTTTGACCTGTTTGTAATTGTGCCACACCTTCAATTACTTTTGGACGATATTTCCAGCGTTTAATTGCGCGAAGTGCTTCGCGATCAAATATGCGTTTTGGCTCGGAATTTACTACCGTGGCATCAATCACTTCACCAGTGGGTGAAATATTAAAGCTAAGTTGCACCCAGCCTTCTATACCATCACGTGCTGCGCTAGTTGGGTACTTTGGATTTATGCGCACAATGGGTGAAGCATCTCCCGTAGGGCGGGTAAGTGTTTGCTTCATATCGTTACCAAATCCGTCAATTACTATGGGTGGTGCTGTGCTTATTGCTGTTATTGGCTCATTACTAGGTGTTACACGTGGAGGTGCTTTAGGCGGCACTTTAGGTGTGGGTGGTGGCGGTATTCTTTTAATATGCGTGGTTTGTTTATCTTCTGGTGCTTGAAAAATCTCAACAGTAATATCATCACCCAATTTTATAGGTGCTCTTTGTTCGCCACTAATTAAGTATTGCATAAAGGCGAATGCAATAAAGGTCATCACAGCACCGCCAAGAACAGCTGTTGATGTTTTGAACATGGGGTTTTTAGGGAATTCAAGTGTGTGCATAAGCCGCTCCAAATTAACTTATTATGTTGTTTCAGAGCTATAACGGCTGAAAAATAGAAAAGGGGTTAAATAGTTTTAAAATTTAATTTATTAAAAAGCCGAGTTAGTATTTAACTCGGCTTTTGTATATTTAATTACAAACTACTTTTTCTTTTCACTTAGCGCGGGCTGGCCGTAGTTTGGCGAGCGTGGGCCATACAATAAACCATTGTATGTATCAGATGAAAGCAAACGATTAGAAGTAATTGCTGCAACTTCAAAGCCTTTATCACTCACTGTTTCAGCAATTTGATTAATAGCTGCAACAACTAGCATTCCGACTAAACCACCACCAGTGTTGTTGTTTTGTTGCTCAGCAGACGATGCTCTCGCCTTATCCTGCCATAGGACTTCGCCAGTGCGTAAATCAACAAGTCTTGCTGATACGGTGACCGCTGTTTCACTTGAAATAACTACGTAGCTGGTACCGTATTCTTCAATGTTGATATATAAGGCTGAATCAGCACCAAAAATATCATGTAGCTTTTTAACGGGCACTTGGTGGATATCGTTTGCAACCGTTAAGCCGTTACCTTTAAAGGTTTGATCAACAACCGCGACAGGAAATACATAAAAACCAGATTCAGCGATAGGAGTCATCATTTGTGTCATTACACTATATGGCGCGATTACTTCTGGTGTGTTGTTTAAAGGAGGCAACACAAGAATTGAATGAGGATCTGCTTGTCTAAATGCACTGTAATCATGGCTCGGTGGCGGTGATACACAGCCTGCGAGTGCTGTTAATAATGTTGCGATAGAGATTAGCTTTAAATAACGCATATTAAGCACCCTTTGCCGATTTTAGAAGAAAGTCGATGTACTGAACTGATTCAGGAAATAATTGTTTTTCTGTTTCAAAATGAGCAATACCTTTCACAGCATTGCCTGTATCAAAATACAGCATACCTAAATGAGCATGTAATCCTGGTGCTATTGCTTTACTGTTATTAGCTGCATCAGCAATAACCTGCTCTAGAATAGTTATTTGCTCTTCAACCGAAACTTCATCTGCTTTTAAATAAGCATAAACGGCGCTGTTATAGTCACCGTAATAATAAAGAGGTTCTTTGGTGTTATTACACCCAGTAAGCGCGACGCATACTATAGCGGTAGCGATTAGCTTTTTCATGCTTTACTACCCCATTGACCCGATTCAAGACCAGTAACTAGTTTGTTTACCACTTCACGAATCGCTAAATCGAGTACTTTTCCGTTTAATGTTGCATCGTATGAAGCTGTGCTACCAAAGCCAACTACTTCACGCTCTGATAAGCTGTACTCGCCAGCACCTTGTACTGAGTAAATAACTTCTGATGTTGTTACATCAACAATGTTAAGTGTTACTTTGGCGTATGCAATTTGCGACTTGCCTTTTCCTAATAAACCGAATAATTGGCGATCACCTATGGCTTTACGGCCAAATTCAGTTACATCGCCAGTTACTACAAACTTTGCACCGCTAATTACTTGCTTTGCGCCTGTTAATTTAGCTTCTTCTGCAAGTGCTTGCATGTTGTCGCGATCCAGCACACTAAAACGGTTAGTTTGTTGTAAGTGGCTCATTAAGGTTGTTTTTGCTTGGCTACCTAAGCGATCTTGGCCTGATGAAAATATACCATTTTGAAAACTTGAGCGATTTACAAACTGACCCACAACTAATTTACTCTTGGTGCCAGAGTAAGTGGTGTTGTAAGTTGCGACTGTTGGTGTGTCTATAGCTTTTGATGAAGTAGTTGCACAGCCAGATAAAGTGGCAGCTGCAAGTGCAGCAATAAGGGCTGTTGCTAAATGTTTTTTATTTTTTAACATGAAATTTTCCAATGTTCGTATGGGATAAATAATTAAACGAACACTTGGGGATGTATTTACACTGATAAGCTTATGACATTATTCAAGAATCCGTTCCGTGCACATTTATAAACAAAAAGCGATAAACATGCAATTATTATTACTTTTCATTGTTAATAGATGTTAACAAGCGTTAATGAGTAAAAACTTCTATTAGCTTAAATACTATTAATATTTTCTCTAATTTTGTTGGTTAACTTTTGAGACGCTTCATTTAATTGAGGCTGAAAGTGCAGCGCCATTGAGTGTTCATTAGTTGTTTGTTAGTGCATAGCAAGCGCTATGCATTTTTTTGCTCGTTTTCCAGGTCTTTAAACAGCTCCCCTTGGGGATGTTCAAAAAACTCATCATCTATTTCTTCGTCATCCACAACCAACATTTGATCTTGTGCGGTGGTTTCTTCAATACGGGGATCCATAGTGGCAGCCAGTGGCGAGTTAGTTACATCAGAAGTACCCACCACATAATCACTGGGTTCAGGCTGCTCTACTTTTTGTTTAGAATTAATAAACGTGAGTAATAAATACATGGTTACGGTTAATAGCGAAATAGACGCATACAATGCTTGGTGCCCAAAGTAGCTCATGATCTGTGCGTTAACTGTTGAGCCTATTGCTGCCCCAGCGCCAAAAGCAACCAATAACGCTGATGACACGCCTACGCGTTCTTCGTCTTCAACTCGCGAATTGGCCAGTGCCGAACAAAGCGGATATAAAGTAAAGGCAAACAAACCAAATATAAAGGTCAGTATGTAAGCAATTAACTGTGAGCTTGGTAATAAAAACAATGCCAAACTCACAATGCCTATGGCTATGGCATTAGTACGAATTAATAAACTACGGCGAATACGGTCAGAAAGCATGCCCATTGGCCACTGTGCCAGCAGGCCAGCTAAAATAGTTAGCGACATAAAAATAGCAATTTCAGCGGCGTTAAAGCCTGATAACTTAGCAAAAATAGGTGCTAGACCATAAAAGCTACCATTGATAATGCCTGCAAAGTGGACCGCAGTAAGCGATTGTGGCACTTTTTTAGCGTAATCAAATAGGCTCATTTTTATCGGTTTTAAGGGTTTTGGGTGGATTCTGCGGGTGATAGAAATAGGAATAATGCCGATTGCTAACGCCATGCAGACTAAAAATAGCGGCGCATAACCTAGCTCAGGAAATTGTGCGAGCGCTAATTGCCCTAAAATCATCCCCAAGTATGAAGTGATCATATAAAACGAGAATACCCGGCCGCGTGATTCGGGGGCTGACTGTTCATTCAGCCAGCTTTCTAGCACCATGTAATTACACATCATACCTAAGCCAACAAAAAACCTAAGGCCTAACCATATATAAAGATTATCACTCACCCCGTGAGCAGCCACACAGGCAGTAACCGCCGCAGTACTTGCTGCAAAGGTTCTTATGTGACCCACCGATTTAATAAGATGATAGCCAAGTTTTGAACCCAGTAATAAGCCAAGGTAATAACACGAGGTCATCAAGCCTATCCAAAACGTAGACGTGCCTTGTTTACCTAAATAAAGCGCTAAATAGGTAGTAAGTAAACCGGTACCAATAATTAAAAATAAATTAGCAAAGTACAGTGACGGAAATGATTTCATTAAAATGCAAATTATGAGCTAAGACAACTAGATACTAGAGCAAGCGAGAAGGTTTTCCAAGCTGTAAAAGGGAGTTTTATATGGCGCAGCCCTATGCAGACTTTAAATAGAGGTTAATGAATAAAATAATCATTTAATAATATTTTCATTTCACCGTTTTGCAGATATTCGGTAATTTTTTTGTTTATTTTTTCGTAACTCTTCACCAAGACAAACTATTTTCTAAGGATCTTTTTTAGCTATTGGCTGATCCTGCCAGTATGCCAAGCTAGAGCGATTACCCTATCGCTCTAGCTTTAATGAATTTTAAACAGCATAAATATCACTGAAATAGTTGAGCAAACTAAAATTCAGTTACAAGAAGATAAAACACTCTCGCCAGCGTTGCAGATGTCTATCGAACTCATTCTTGTTGTCGTTGTTATGCTAGCTAACCTAAACTCCGGATAATAAATCCATCTCAAGCAGCTATTTTCAGCGCTAACTGCGTTGAATTTACTTGCAATAGGCGAGCTATTGACGCGTAATTTCGCCTTGTTTTCACTAAAAATCTCTAGCTAGAGATAAATAAACACAAATATCTTTTATTGATTCAATGTGTTAGTAAATCTCTTAACCAGAGTTCAGGTTAGCTAGTAAATTAGGACTTAATAGTCAAAATAGTAGCATTCCTCCATCAAAAGATATCAACCGTACAAAGCCAACGAGAGAGAAGTCAGAAAAATCAGCTGGCGGACAAAAAGACCGAGTAGGTAAAACGCTGACTCAAACAGAAACACCTGATGAGGTACAAGTCATTTTAGTTGACCGAGATTTTTTACCTAAAGGTCACTATCGTGAGGTGGGTTTTCAAAAGCGACAAGTCGTCGATATAGATATCAGTGAAGTGGTGACCGAATACCAGGCTCAAATCCTTGAGAATGAGCAAAAGAAGCGGTTTGTTGGTGAATTCTCCCAAGGTGTTAACGGTCCTATTCAATATGGTGTTGGTGTGAAAGCCCATGCGGTTTACTTATCATAATATCAATTACTCCCTTATAACTGCATTGAAGAATACTTTAGTGACCAACTAGGTATTCCGCTCAGTGCCGGCAGTTTATTTAACTTTAATGAACAAGCAGCGGCACTGGTAAAGTCATCGGGCGCAGAAGGTATCGTCAAACCGGCATTACAAAACCCGCATCAAACTTTGCATGTTGATGAGGGCGGTATTTTACCGCACTTTACCGGTGTGCTATGCCATGACCATTGGAAGCCATATTATCAATATACCCAATGCCAACATGCATTATGTAATGCTCACCACATCCGAGAATTAGAAAGGGCTTGGGACCAAGACGGCATGCAATGAGCGAAGGATATGCAAACCTTACTTAAAGAAAAAATATCGGGGTGTTTTAGAAGTAGGCAAGGAGCTGAAATGTTCTGCTTGCTGAGAAGCTATTTATCGACTTGCAGAAAACAATATGTATCTGCAAGCCTAGCACTTGAGTTATTATTCAAAAATCAGCTGCCTGATATATTCATTTCAGATGAGGCTGAATAGTTACATTTAAAGAATTAAAAAGTGGTTAATTGTGAGCATTACTATGTCCCTGTAATAAGGTCTGAACCTCAAATGAGCATAGAACACAATTTGTGAAGATCTAGTTAATAATTAAAGTAATGAGTTTTTATTACAAAATAGCCAAAGCTGATACAAAGCACATTTAATTTTAATGTAATTGCAGCATGCTTTTTTAGCGGTTTAAAGTAATAAAGCATAAAAGTACTTAAGTGCTCCTATGCTTTATTATTTAATTGTTGTTTTAACGCTAAAAAAGCAAACGATGTTAGATCGCGACTAAACTGCGCTCTAACATAGCTTGAATTTGCTTAACTATTTTAGCTTCGGTTTCGGGTTCAAACTGGGCAATTCGAGGGGTGTGAATATGCCCAGTCGGAATATCTGAGTTTAGCTGATTACGCAGCCGAATACTGCGGTACGAAATTTCGTTAGACAGATAACCACCGCCACCGCCTCGCACTGCAATAGCGTCTTTTAATTCATCGAAACTGTTAGGCTCAAAGTCTTTTTTTAGGGTAATAACATGATGGTTATCATTAATAGGAAAAGGGCCTTTTGCGCTTAACATAGCGCTAACGGGTAAGCTAAATTCTACAAACTCAGTACCGGGTAATGGGCGGTCGTTTAAGCTTGGAATGAGCGGCGCTGTTTTACTGCCTCCATACACTATATTGGCGTTGTCGGGCGCTGTTACACTGCGGCGCTTGCCTGGAAAGCGCTCAAGGTCAAAGTCTTTACTACCCATACTAACGGTAACCACCATATCAACATTATTAAGTGCGTAATAAGGGGCAAGTAAAGATTCTATAATGCCTTGATCAAAGTCTTCATAACGCACAGGCACCATCACTGTGTTTATTTCAGCACTAATCCCTTTATAGTTAATGACTTGGCCATCAAGAAGTAACGCAGCCACGCCCGATGGGTTGCTTTGGTTTATATTTCTATCAAGTAAAAATGGGTCAAACCCGGTTAGTAATATTTTTTTTGTGGTGTTTTGTGAGTAGCTTAGGTCTGTGCGACCTCGGCTTCCGTTTTCTAGCAACGTTAATAACACTGTTTGCTGCGCGGTGCTCAGCGAAAATGCAGGTTTTGTGGTGCGAATTATTTTACTTGATTGTAAGCGAGCCCAATAAAGCGCGCGATCATCTAAGTTTTGCGTTGTAGCAATGCGTTTTTTTGCACTAAACCATAATCGTTTTGAGTAGTCATTTACGGCATCTACGGCTTGTGCGTAGCTTGATAGTGACTTGAATTGCTGCTCAAATTGATTAACTTCGCTGGCAAAAGCGCTTAGTACGGCTGGCATCGCTTGGCTGGCTTTTTCAATTCGCAATTCTTCTGGGGTTAGCGGTGTGTTTAAATTGGCCAAAGTATTAAAAGAAGAAAATATTAAACTTGTGGCAATCAGTGTTTTTATCATGATGGTCCTAAACTGAGTCGTATTTGTTGTCTACTATCCTATGCCTAATAAGTGGGTGCAAATAAAATCGTTGGTTGGTTTTATGTTGCAAGAAGTATAAAACCGGCGTTAAATCAAAAACTACGGGTATTTTATTAAAAAGAGTCGAAACTCTGTGGTGGGTTTAGCTACAATGGTGGCTGTGTATTTTTTAGTTTTTTAATTTTAGGCAACTATGCAACTTATTCAAATAGATAAAGCTCGTTATCGTAAACATTTAAACCGCGTTATAGTCGGTTGTGCCGCAAGCTTAGCGATTGGTAGTTTAGCTATTTCACAAACGCTTATTGCATTATTTCCCGATGAAAGTGGGAGTCATTTTCATTGGAACTTATTAGGCGTAATTGTTACGAGTATTGGTATTGGCTGGTTGTTAAATAAATACCGTACACATCCTTTTATGAGTGAGGTGGTGTATGTATGGGAGCTTAAACAAGCGCTTAATAAAATTACCCGTAAAATGGCAAAGCTTAAAGCAGCGGGACGAGAAGGTAATCCCGATGCACTATTGGCCATTCACTATAGTTATGCAGGCTCACGCTTGTTATGGCGGCTTGACGATAACACCATCACCATGGATGATTTAGCGATTAAACAAGCCGAGTTAGATAGCGTTGCGGCTAAATATAATTTAACCCTTAATGCCGATGACTACGATGACGCAATTTTAAAGCAGTTTTAATTTATAGGAATCACAATGAGCATAATTCTCTATGGTGTCCCGCTTTCTCCCTATGTACGTAAAGTACGTGTATGTTTAGCGCTTAAGCAACTGGACTATAAACTCGAAATAGTCTCGCCGTTTAATCAACCTGATTGGTTTTTAGAAATTAACCCGTTGGGGCGAATTCCGGCGCTAAAAGACGACGAGTTAAGTTTGGCGGATTCTAGCGTTATTTGCCAATATCTTGATGAAAAATACCCTAATTCAGCGTCCTTACTCGGTGATACTATAGAGCAACGTGTAGCCGTTCGCTGGTTAGAAAAATACGCAGATTACGAGCTGGCTCCTTTTGCAACATTTACGGTGTTTCAGCAACGTATTATTGCTCCCACAATGCAAAAGCAAACCGATGAAGTATTAGTGCAAAGTGCATTAAATGAAAAATTACCGCCTTTATTTGATTATTTAGAAGGTTATTTAGGGGATAACGAGTTTTTTGTTGGTAACAGCTTAACTCTTGCCGACATTGCAGTGAGCTGCCAGTTAATGAATATGGAGCATGGCGGTGAGCAACTTGATAAGTCGCGCTGGCCTAAGCTTGCTGCTTTACATTGCCGTGTAAAACAGGGGACCGCTATGCAGAGCATGCTTGAAGGCGAACAAAAAATATTAGCCTCATTAAAATAACGTTTATCACTGATTTTTTGCAAAGCTTAGGGAGCCATAAGTGAAAAAAGTACTGATTGTTTGTTTGGGTAATATTTGTCGATCTCCGACGGCTGAGGCGGTATTAAAAGCTCGCGCTAAAGAGTTAGGTATTGATCTGCTAGTGGACTCGGCAGGGACTATTGGACACCATGAAGGTAATCCGCCAGATAAACGCTCAATGCAGGCTGGTGAAAAACGTGGTTATAGTTTTAAAGGTATTTTTTCGCGCAAGGTGCGTAGTAGTGATTTTAGCGAGTTTGATTTAATTTTAGCAGCCGATATGCAAAACCTCGCAGATTTAACTGCACGTTGCCCTGAACATTTGCAGTACAAGCTTGCGTTGTTTTTAGAGTATGGCGAGCAAACACAAAGCGCAATTCCCGATCCTTACTATGGCGGTGATGATGGCTTTGAAAAGGTACTTGATTTAATAGAGGCCGCCAGCGACAACATTTTAGCTAAGTTAAAGTAGAATAAACTAAAAAGGCGCTCAACGCGCCTTTGGTATGTTATTAACGGTTTACTTTAAAGTCGAGCTGTACTTTGGAAGTTGCTGCAACGGCTTTTCCATGTTCAAACTTAGGGGCATAGCGCCATTGCGCTAATGCTTCTACTGCCGATTTTTCAAAGGCCACGCCACCTTCAGAACTAAGTACTTGCGGATTTTTTACAAAGCCAGACTCATCTACTTCAAACTCCATAACGACTTTTCCATCTTTACGAAAGCGCGCTTTGTTTGAAGGGTATTTAGGGTTAACGCGGTATAGCGGCGTTTGCTCTTGGCTTTCTTTCCACGGCACCATTTTAGCAATCGCGATGCAGTGTTTGGTGGCTTCATCACTTTTGCCTTGTTTTTCATACAAGCCAATTAATCTTGAGTGTGCGGTAAGCTCAGCGCTGTGATCGTAACTTAAGTTTTCATCAAAGACCTTTACTACACGATTAAGCCGTTCAATTGCTTGGTCGTATCTTTTTCTACCTTCCGCAAATGACGCCATTAAAAAGTCAGCTTTTATTTGTTCAACTGAGTTTTTAGGTAAGTTAGCCTGGTAATACTCATCGGCCTCTTCCAAGTAGTTTTTAGCTTCACGGTATTTTTTGTAGCTGAATTTATTGGCTAATATGGTTGCCGCTTCTAATTTCATATCGGCCACAAACTTAGGGTTGTTTTGTGTGTTTGCGATTGCTATCACTTGCTCTAAATAATAGTCCGCTTTTTGAGCAGAGGGGGCAAAATTAGCCATACCAACTAAAGAATCAACGGTTTCTAACGATTGGTTACCATGGTTGTTAACTAGAATAGTGTAGGCTTGTTGATATAGTGAAAAACGTTTTTCAATCCATTTTTTGCCATAGCCATTAATTGATTTTGCATAGTTAATCGCTAAGTTTGCGGTGTTATCTGAATTATCACCGTAAACAGCTTTACCTAATGTATAAGCCTGCTCCGCGGCTTGTTGCACATTTTCCTTGGTTTTAACCGCATTTAAGTAATTTTGATACGCGTCGTTGAAAACGGTTTGAGCGTTATTTGCTTGCTCGGCAAATGACATAGTACTTAATAAAGATAAACTTAAGCCCATCAGTAATGCAAGTTTATTTAGTTTCATAATGATCCCTATTATTTGTTGGTGGTAAATTAGCAAATCCTTATGTGTATGTCATCATTTTAGGTAAATCAAGGTAAACGCTCGCTAGTAATATATTTGCGGTTAAAGATTGAAAATAGTCGCTACCGTCGCCATATATTTGCCATAAACAGTCTTGTACTACGGTGTATTTAACCTATTTTGTGATATTATCACTTTATCGTGTCGTAGTTTTTTAATATTTGGATTGGTCGTGGCGCAAGTAAGAGCAAGAGTCCAGCTTAATGTTGGCAAAAATAGTGATATTCCTGCAGAAATTATTTCCTTTAGTGGCTTAAAAGATGGCCAAGAGCATGTTGCGTTAGTGTTTAATAACGCCGATACCGAGCAAGGTGTTCCGCTTATTCGTATGCATTCTGAATGCTTAACCGGTGATGTGTTTCACTCGTCACGTTGTGATTGCGGTGAGCAGTTAAATGAGTGTATTGAAATGATGCACGAACAAGGCGGTATTTTACTTTATTTACGCCAAGAAGGGCGTGGTATTGGTTTATATAATAAAATTGATGCGTATGTACTGCAGTCACAAGGTATGAACACTTACGAGGCCAACAATCATTTGGGCTTTGCTGATGATTTACGTGATTTTTCAGATGCTGTATTAATGCTCAATGCGCTTAATTTAAAGCATGTAAAATTAATGACTAACAATCCTAAAAAGCTTAACGCATTAAAAGATGCTGGCATAGAGGTGGACTCTGTTGTGGGCACTCATGCACACATTAAAGCTGGGCTTTCAGGTAACAAGGCGTATTTAGAGACTAAAATTAAGCATGGCTCTCATATGCTAGATATTAAGAAAATTAAAAAACCTTAGGGTCTGTTGACCTTTCAAGGTTAAATTTGCAGTAGTCTGTTTGGTATTTAGGCAAGGCAGAGCCTATGTGGTGTGGTTATTCCCCATAAATAGGCGATAACGCAGCATCAATGCCAAACAGGCGTTGCCCGAAGGGTTCTGCCTAGGGGCGATTTACTCTTTGTTGCCAACATGGATGTAGGTAAGGGGCGTGAGCAGGACGCGGAAGCTTTGCTCGGTTTTTACTTATTCTTACATGGATGTAAGCCAGTAGAATAACGCAGGAGCAGTTATCGAGCCCACTAGGTTACAAACCTCGCGCCGCGATTAAACCGCCCCTAGTTTGAACAAATTTTAATCCGTAAAGGGCAACAGACCCTAATATTAACGGCATTTATCGCCGCCACCTCTGTAATACCAACCAACGCCGAGTTATACTCGGCGTGTTTTGTTTTAATTAAGAGCAAGTATGTCTACACAATTACGAATTTTTAAAGCGGATGCGGCATTAAAATGGTTTAAAGCGGGTTGGCTAATTTTCAAAACTCAGCCATTAACCTTTATCTTTATGCACTTGTTTATTGGCATTGTTGGCTTGTTGTCTTTATTTTTGCCGGTATTACAAATAGCTGCAGCATTGGCTACACCATTTTTAACCGCTGGTTTTTATCAAGCCGTGCTTACCAAGCAGCAAGGCGGAAAAATTATGTTAGCCGACATTTTGAAGCCCTTTTCAGCAAAAGGAAATCGCTTAGGCTTATTTCGCTTAGCGCTTTATCAAATGGGTGCCGGTATTTTAATTGCGCTGCTCGCCAATGGTTTATTTGCCGATGCGATGGCGGTTATGACGCAGCCTGACTTAGATCCTAATACAGCAATTAGCCAAATGCTTAAGAGTATTTCGTTTGCCAATGTGGCACTGTTTTTAATTGCGCTCTCAATTTACTTTACTTCGTTTGCCTATGCGGTACCGCTGGTTTACTTTAATAAAGAACAACGTATTTTAAATGCCTTAAAAAGTTCGTTTATGGTGTTTTATTATAATATTTTACCACTGAGTGTTTATGGTATTATTTGCGCATTATTAATAGTGGTGTCGATGTTCTTATCGCTACTACCGCTGTTGATTTTAATGCCAATTTGCTACATTAGTTTCTTTGTTTCTTATCAGGCTATTTTTATGCCCGTTGTGCCACCAAGTGATGACAGTAACATTAAGCCTTTAAGTAGCGAGCAAAGCGGGCGCTTTGACGCTTAATGGATGATACGTTAAAACAAAAGTTAAAAAACTATGTGCTTTGGTTACTAGGAAGGCAAGAGTATTCGCGCCGAGAGTTAACCCAAAAGTTACAGCAAAGAGAAGCAACCGACGAGTTCATAGAAAACCTGCTTGATTGGTGTGAAAAGCACAATTTTATTAACGAGCAGCGTTACTGTGAAGGGTTTGTAAGAAAACACATATTTAAATGCCATGGCTTAAAGCGAATTCAAAGTGAGGCCATGAGTAAAGGGATTAATAGAGCACTGCTTGAAACAGTGATTGAAGAGCTGGAAATAGATTGGTTTGAGCTCGCGCAGGAAGCGTACAACAAAAAATATTCAACGACACCGGCAAACCTCGAGTACAAAGAAAAAGCTAAGCGCGTGCGCTACTTAATGTATCGAGGATTTAGCTATGATCAAATAAATTTTGCAATGCAAGCACAGTAAATACAGGTGAGACTTTCACATGCAGCACATGACTACCGCACAAATTAGGCAACAGTTTTTAGACTTTTTTGCCAGCAAGCAACACCAAGTTGTTCCTTCTAGTTCGCTCATACCGGGTAACGATGCCACGTTGTTATTTAATAATGCCGGTATGGTGCAATTTAAAGATGTATTTTTAGGCGCTGAAAGCCGCCCTTACACACGCGCAACTAGTTCGCAGCGTTGTGTGCGCGCTGGTGGTAAACATAACGATTTAGAAAACGTAGGTTACACAGCACGTCATCATACCTTTTTTGAAATGCTAGGTAATTTCAGCTTTGGTGATTACTTTAAGCAAGATGCAATTAAATTTGCGTGGGAGTTTTTAACTGAGGTTGTAAAACTACCAAAAGAAAAGCTGTTAGTAACTATTTATCATGATGACGAAGAAGCCTTTGGCTACTGGGCTAACGATATAGGCTTACCTGAAGATCGTATTATTCGTATTGCAACGAGCGATAACTTTTGGTCTATGGGTGATACCGGTCCTTGTGGTCCATGTTCTGAAATATTTTATGATCATGGCGAGCATATTTGGGGCGGTCCTCCTGGCACACCTGAAGAAGATGGTGACCGTTTCATTGAAATTTGGAACTTAGTATTTATGCAATACAACCGTCAAAGCGACGGAACTATGCTGCCACTTCCTAAGCAATCTGTTGATACTGGTATGGGCCTTGAGCGTATTTCAGCTATTTTACAAGGTGTGCATTCAAACTACGAAATCGACTTATTCCAAGGCTTAATTGCGGCCGCTGCAAGCGTTACTAATGCACAAGATATGGATGATAAATCGCTTCGCGTGGTAGCCGATCATATTCGTTCGTGTGCGTTTTTAATTTCAGATGGGGTTATGCCATCAAATGAAGGCCGTGGTTATGTATTGCGTCGTATTATTCGTCGTGCAGTACGTCACGGCAATAAGTTAGGTGCTAAAGGCGCGTTTTTCTATAAATTGGTTGCTGCACTTATTGAGCAAATGGGTCAAGCGTACCCAGAACTTGCTAAGCAACAAGAAATTATTGAAAAAGTACTGCGTATTGAAGAAGAGCAGTTTGGTAAAACGCTTGAGCGTGGTTTAGCTATTTTAGAAGAAAGCTTGAGTGATTTAACCGGGGATGTGATCCCAGGTGACTTAGTATTTAAACTTTACGATACCTATGGTTTCCCTGCCGATTTAACAGCCGATGTAGCGCGTGAGCGCCAAATGACCATTGACCATCAAGGTTTTGAAGCATGTATGGCAGTGCAACGTAAAACAGCACAGCAAGCAGGCAAATTTGGTGCAGATTATAATGAGCAATTAAAATCAGATAAGCACACTGATTTTAAAGGCTATGATAGTAATCATTACCGTGGCACTGTGGTAGAAATTTTTGCCGGTGGCGAATCGGTATCGTTATTAGAAGATGGTCAGCAAGGTATTATTGTTTTAGACCGTACTCCGTTTTACGCTGAATCAGGCGGCCAAATTGGTGATAGCGGAACAATTACTGTTGCCGGTGGTGAGTTTAATGTAACGAATACCACTAAATTGGGTAATGCTTTTGCTCATCATGGAACAGTTCAAGGACGTATTGGCGTTAACGATAAAGTGGATGCGACCATTGACGATGCGCGTCGTGAAAGCATTAAGAAAAACCACACCGCTACACATATTTTGCATGAAGCACTGCGTCAGCTTTTAGGTGAGCACGTATCGCAAAAAGGCTCACTTGTGCAGCCAGATCGTCTGCGCTTTGACTTCTCTCATTTTGAAGCTGTGACCAAACAAGAACTGCGCGAAATTGAACGTGTAGTAAATGACCAAATTCGTCGTAACTTTGCACTTAATACTGAGCTAATGGCAATTGATGATGCTAAAGCAAAAGGTGCTATGGCATTGTTTGGCGAAAAGTACGATGACGAAGTACGTGTAGTAACCATAGGTGATTACTCAATTGAGCTTTGTGGTGGTACACACGTAGAGCGTGCGGGTGATATTGGTTTATTCAAAATTGTATCTGAAAGCGGTATTGCTGCCGGTGTTCGTCGTATTGAAGCGGTAACAGGTGCAGAGGCAATTGCTTATGTAAGCGAGCAAGAGCAACAATTAGCTGATGTTGCAGCGCTTGTAAAAGGTGACAATACGTCAGTGCTTGAAAAAGTAACTGCCTTGCTTGAAAAGTCGAAAGGGCTTGAAAAACAAGTTGCCCAGCTTAACGATAAACTAGCCAGTGCGGCAGGTGCATCGTTACTTGATTCAGTGGTTGAAATTAACGGGGTTAAATTGTTAGTGGCCAACGTTGAGGGCACAGAATCAAAAGCGCTTCGCGGTATGGTTGACGACCTTAAAAATAAAATTGGCTCAGGTGTTATTGCCTTAGGTGTTGCCAGCGGCGACAAAGTAAGCCTAATTGCGGGTGTAACTAAAGACTTAACTGGCAAAGTAAAAGCGGGTGAGTTAGTTAATCACATGGCAGGCCAAGTCGGTGGTAAAGGCGGCGGTCGTCCAGATATGGCGCAAGCGGGTGGTTCTGAGCCACAAAATTTAACAGCAGCACTTGATAGCGTAACAGCTTGGTTAACTGAGCGTACTTAAGCTTAAGTGGCACTTATAGTTCAAAAATTTGGCGGCACTTCGGTAGGCTCAATAGAGCGTATTGAAGCGGTCGCCGACCTTGTTGTTAAAACTAAGCAACAAGGCCACCAAGTGGTTGTGGTGCTTTCGGCAATGTCGGGAGAAACCAATCGCTTAATTAATCTTGCCAAACAAATCGACTCTCGCCCGAGTAGTCGTGAACTCGATGTATTACTGAGTACCGGTGAACAAGTCTCTATAGCTTTATTAGCGATGGCGATTATTAAACGCGGTCATTCTGCGGTAAGCTTGTTAGCCGATCAGGTGAATATATTAACCGATAACATGTTCGGTAAAGCGCGGGTGGAAGACGTTGCAGCAACGCGTTTAAAACATGAGCTTGAACACAACCGCATTGCTATTATTGCCGGCTTTCAGGGGCGCGATATTGAGGGTAATGTGACGACACTTGGGCGTGGTGGTACCGATACCTCTGCGGTTGAAATAGCGGGTGCAATAAAAGCCGATGAGTGTCAGATCTATACCGATGTTGATGGCGTATATACTACAGACCCGCGTGTGGAACCTAATGCACGACGTTTAAGTCATGTCACCTTTGCCGAAATGCTTGAGCTGGCAAGTTTAGGCGCTAAAGTGTTACATATTCGCTCTGTAGAATCTGCTGGTAAACACAATGTTCCTCTGCGGGTGTTATCTAGCTTTAAACCCGATGAAGGCACGTTAATTAGTTTTGAGGAGTGCGACGTGACAAGCAATGTCGTATCGGGTATTGCATTTAATCGAGATGAGTGCTTAATTAAGGTGCATGGAATGCCGCAAGGCACCAAACATCTTGCAAAAGTTTTGAAACTTTTTGCTGATAATGGCATCGAAATAGATATGATTAATCAAATTAATCATAAAGTTGAAAAAGTCGACTATGTTTTTACTGTGCATTTAAATGATTACTTAAACGCACTTGATTTGTTAACGGCTGAGCAACAGCAATTTGATGCACAGGCAATTGACGGATTGACCAATGTGGCGAAAGTGTCAGCGGTGGGTATGGGGATGAAATCTCATTCCGGGGTAGCGAGCTTATTTTTTGATTCGTTAGCACAAGAAAACATTGATGTGATGTTTGTTGCCACCTCAGAGATCAAAATTTCAGTTTTAATAGATGAAAAATACCTCGAGCTGGCTGTTCGTGCATTACATAAGACATTTTTAACAGAAAATGAATAGATTGAGGGTTTTTACTTACTTTTTAGTCTAATTTTAATTAAACTGTTTGTTCGGAATCTTATAATTTTATTGGAACATGGGAGCAAGAGAATGCTAATACTAACTCGTAGAGTAGGCGAGACCCTGATGATTGGTGACGAAGTAACCGTTACTGTTCTGGGTGTTAAAGGAAATCAAGTTCGTATCGGTGTTAACGCACCTAAAGACGTATCAGTTCATCGTGAAGAAATTTACATGCGCATACAAGCTGAAAAGTCTAACCCTAATCCGGGCAATGCTTAATCAACATAGTATAAAATGTGCTAGTTAATATAACTATGACATTTGTAAAAGCCACTCACTGAGTGGCTTTTTTGTTTATAAAATCAATCGTTTCTTCGTCGAGTATTGCCTTAGAAATGTATTGCATACCGCTTTTACTTTTTAACAATAGTCCACAATCTGTAGTAATAATTTCGTTAATGTCGTGCCAAGCTAACTGGTAATTTTTGTAATGATTGGTTGATTTTATTCCGTCTTCGTCGAAGGTGAGAGTGACTTCAGAACCAGACGCTCTGCTTAGCATTTGCCTGGTAACCCACCATGGGCGGCGATAGTAAAAGGCGATGCATTCGAGTAGGGCTAGCATCAGCAAAAATGTACCTAGGTAATGATCTCCTAAACCATAAATACCAAATAATCCCAATACAACAAGCAGTGCTAATAAAAAATATTTAGGTTGCGCGCGTTTACTATAAGGCAGCGATTGGTCGAAGCATTCATAAAAGTAAGGTTTATCGAGTTTATAGGTTGTCGTAAATACCATGCATCTATACTTAAAAGCTATTTTTTATCATTTTAGCAAGCTATGTGGTAAATGCGCAGCTTAAAAGAATTAATAGTTCAGAGTTTATAATTAATGGGTAGCAACTTGGCAACTAATACTAAACACAAAAAAAAGCGACCAAATGGTCGCTTTTTAAAAAGGGGGCTGAATTAGCAATTTGTTTCTTCAGCGTTGACTCCTTCTTTTACTTCTTCACAGGCATCTTCTACTTTATTTTGAACATCTGTCACGGCTTCGTCGATGCGTTCACCGGCTTCTTCTGCATGATTGTCTTCACAACCCATAATAAATGCACTTGCGAATAGGCCAATAGCTGCTGCTTTAAGTGTTGATGATTTCATAATGTAATTCCTTGTATATAAATTTAAAAAGTTCGTTGTTTCTTATCTACTTGGGGCTTTTACCACGTAAAGCGCCAGAGACAAGTGAAATAACCAGTAAAACTATAAAGATAAAAAATATGATCTTAGCAATTCCTGCTGCGGCTCCTGCAATACCACCAAATCCTAAAACGGCTGCGATTAGTGCGATCACCAAAAATGTAATTGTCCAGCGTAACATTGTCATCTCCTTGATTTATCTAAGTGTTAAAGTGTTGTTTTAATATAAGCGAGTAATATGCCAGTATTTTATTTTGTTTTAAATCAATGGTTTAACTTATCGTTTTGAGTTTAGCTTTATATAAGGTTGGTAATTTTTACGGTTTTATCTGTAACTTATTCACAGTGGTGTCTGATGAGATAATAAATAGTTTTTACAGTCGTTATTTTGGTAAGACCAATTAGCATTTGCTTTGGCAGTTTTTAGTGGATTAGCTCATTTGGTATATTTTTATGTGTTTTTACAGAATATTAGGGTTTTTATATATTCTTTATTTATAACGAACATTTTTACCATCTATATATATAGGTTAAATAAGCTATTTTAGGTGGTGTTAACCTTATTGGTGATATGTTACTTTTAGATTAATTGGTTTTACCAATTTACAATGTGTAGACAAAAGAGTAGTTTTTGTTACTATTGGTGAATATTTATTTAAATAAACTGACTTTTTATGTATTCAGTTTTGAACAGGGGAGAATTATGGATATAGGGGCTTTGCTTACAACTGCAGGCAATTTAATGCTAACCGGTATGGTGGGTGTGTTTGTATTTCTTTCTTTATTGATTGGTGCAGTGACAGTTATGTCTAAGCTGGCTAGCAAATTTTCTCAGCCAGAACTTGAAGTATCACAGAGAACACCATCTTTTAAATCTCAAGGTGTGCCAAATGAGCACATCGCTGCAATTAGTGCTGCCATTGCTCAGTACAAAACAAATAATAATTAGAGGAGCATACCAATGGCTAAATTAAAAATAACAGAACTCGTACTTCGAGACGCCCATCAGTCGCTTTTAGCTACCCGCATGCGATTAGACGACATGTTACCTATTGCAAAAAAAATTGATGACGCAGGTTATTGGTCTATAGAGTCTTGGGGTGGGGCTACCTTTGACTCATGTATTCGTTATTTAGGCGAAGATCCTTGGGAGCGTATTCGCGCGCTTAAAAAGGCGATGCCAAATACACCCCAGCAAATGTTACTTCGCGGTCAAAACTTATTGGGGTATCGCCATTATGCTGATGACGTTGTTGAAAAGTTTGTTGAGCGCGCACACAAAAATGGCGTAGACGTATTTCGCATTTTTGATGCCATGAATGATGTACGTAACTTAGAAACTGCTATAAAAGCGGCGGTTAAGGTAGGCGCGCATGCCCAAGGTACGATTTCTTACACGGTAAGCCCAGTACACACATTGGATATGTGGCTAACACTTGCTAAGCAGCTTGAAGAATTAGGTTGTCATTCAATTTGTATTAAAGATATGGCGGGATTGCTTAAGCCTTACGATGCAGAAAAACTGATTAAAGGCTTAAAAGAAACGGTTTCAATTCCTATTGCCATGCAATGTCATGCAACAACGGGTTTAAGTACAGCAACGTATCAAAAAGCGATTGATGCCGGTATTGATATGCTCGATACGGCTGTATCGTCTATGAGTATGACTTATGGTCATTCAGCAACTGAAACAATTGCTGCAATCGTGGAAGGTACTGAGCGTGATACTGGGCTTGATTTAAACCACCTTGAAGAAATTGCAGCTTACTTTAGAGACGTACGTAAAAAGTACGCTGCGTTTGAAGGCAGTTTAAAAGGTGTTGATGGCCGAATTTTATTAGCCCAAGTGCCAGGTGGTATGTTAACTAACATGGAAAATCAGCTTAAAGAGCAAGGCGCTGCTGATAAGCTAAACGAAGTATTACTTGAAATTCCACGGGTGCGTGAGGATTTGGGCTTTATTCCATTAGTTACACCGACCTCGCAAATTGTTGGTACTCAGGCAGTACTTAATGTGCTTACTGGCGAGCGCTATAAAACCATCACCAAAGAAACCGCTGGCGTATTAAAAGGTGAGTATGGTTCAACACCTGCTCCTATGAATAAAGAGCTACAAGAGCGTGTACTTGATGGCAGCGAAGCAATTACCTGTCGCCCTGCAGATGTGATCAAACCTGAACTTGAAACGCTTGAGGCTGAATTAAGTAAACTTGCGCAAGAGCAAGGCTTAACGCTTGCTGATGAGCAAATTGATGATGTGCTCACGTATGCCTTATTCCCACAAATTGGTTTGAAGTTTATTAAAAACCGTAATAACCCTGACGCATTTGAACCTGTTCCCAGCGCTGATGATAGCTCAAATAAAGCACCTGAAAAATCAGCGGCAAACAATAAAGGCGTTAAGGCTGAGCAATACAGCGTTAAAGTAGATGGCAAAGTATACGATGTCGTGGTTGCTCAAGGCGGTGAGCTTAAAGAGGTGACGCTAAAAGACTCTGAGCATATTCCGCAGTCGGCATCAGTTGCTTCAGGTGAAACTCTTAATGCGCCACTTGCCGGTAATATCTTTAAAATTAAAGTAAAGCCAGGTCAGGTAGTAAATGAAGGCGATGTGGTGATTATTATGGAAGCCATGAAAATGGAAACCGAAGTACGCGCCATGCATACCGGTACAATTGCAGACGTGCTTGTCTCTGAAGGTGATTCAGTGTCAACCGGCGATGCAATGATTGCATTAGCTTAAGGAGTAATTAGAGGATGGATGGTATTTTAAACCTCTGGCATGCCACAGGCATTGCTAACTTTACATTTCCTGGGCTGATCATGATTGCCGTTGGTTGTTTGTTATTATTTTTAGCTATAGTTAAAAACTTTGAGCCGCTACTATTACTGCCCATTGGTTTTGGTGCTATTTTAACTAATATTCCTGTGGCAGGTTTATCTGACCCTGGTGGCTTACTTTATTATGTTTACTATGTAGGTATTGATACCGGAATTTTTCCGTTATTAATATTTATGGGAGTGGGCGCGCTCACTGACTTTAGTGCGTTAATTGCAAACCCGCGTATGTTGTTATTAGGTGCTGCGGCGCAGTTTGGTATTTTTGCTACATTATTTGGGGCTATTTTACTTAACTTTATCCCAGGGTTTGAGTTTAGTTTACAAGATGCGTCAGCAATTGCCATTATTGGTGGCGCTGATGGGCCAACCGCTATCTTTTTAGCGTCAAAACTGGCGCCTGATTTATTAGGTGCTATAGCCGTGGCTGCGTACTCATACATGGCGTTGGTTCCTATTATTCAGCCGCCTATCATGCGTGCGTTTACAACGCCTGAAGAGCGTAAAATTCAAATGCCAGAACTGCGTAAAGTATCAAAAAAGGAAAAAATTATTTTTCCGCTGATGGTACTTACTTTAACTGCGCTCTTTTTACCAGCCGCCATTCCACTGGTTGGTATGTTTTGTTTAGGTAACTTAATGCGTGAGTCGGGTGTGGTCGATAGGCTAAGTAACAGTGCTCAAAACGAAATTATTAATATAACCACCATATTTCTAGGACTAGCGGTAGGCTCTAAGCTTGCTGCCGAGCAGTTCTTAACAGTGGAAACCATTGGTATTTTAGTACTGGGCGCAATGGCGTTTGCTATTGGTACGGCCTCAGGTGTATTTATGGCAAAAGGCTTAAATAAAATATCAAAAACCCCAATTAATCCATTAATTGGTGCAGCGGGTGTATCGGCTGTTCCTATGGCGGCTCGTGTAGTTAATAAAGTCGGTCTTGAAAATAACCCGCACAACTTTTTACTGATGCATGCCATGGGGCCTAATGTAGCTGGCGTACTGGGAAGTGCTGTTGCTGCAGGTATTTTATTAGCACTTGTTGGCTAGTAATATTTAATCCAACCATTAGCGCAGTTTACTGCGCTTTTTTTTGCTTAAAATTTAATGTTTTAGATTAAGCGGTTTCTTGTATAGGGTTTTTTGTTTAAAGTAATCACTCTTCATTTTTTTAAAGGGCTGTCAAATGTTACACACACCGCTGGCAAAATATTTACCCAAGGTTAGTAAGCTTGTATTTGGTTGTATGGGTTTAGGAGGTGCTTGGAATAAAGACGCCATCAACAGTGGGCACTTAAAGCAAGCCCATTCATGCATAGACGCAGCATTGGAAAGCGGGATTAACTTTTTTGATCACGCTGATATTTATACTTTAGGCAAAGCTGAGCAGGTTTTTGGTAATGCGTTGGCTGAGCGCCCTGAGCTTAGAGAACAAATGTATATTCAGTCTAAGTGTGGTATTCGCTTTGCTGATGAGAAAAACCCGCAGCGTTATGATTTTTCTGCTGATTGGATTGAGCGTTCTGTTGAGGGCTCACTTAAACGATTAAATACCGACTACTTAGATGTGCTTATGTTGCATCGCCCTGATCCATTAATGGAGGTGGAGGAAGTTGCGCAAATATTTAGCTGTTTAAAAGAAAGTGGCAAAGTGCGTCATTTTGCAGTTTCTAATATGTCTCAACATCAAATAAGGTTTTTGCAGCGCGCTTTAGATATGCCAATTGTGGCAAATCAAATAGAGGCCAGTTTACAAAAACATCAGTGGGTTGATGAGGGCATTTATGTGGGTAATGCCGATGGCAAAGATATTAACTTTACCCCAGGGTGTGTTGAGTATTGTCGTGAGCATGACATTCAAATTCAGAGTTGGGGCAGTTTGTGCCAAGGTTTATACTCAGGCGGTGACCTGTCAAAAGCGTCACAAGCGGATGTAAACACGAGTATTTTAGTTAGTAAGCTTGCCGTTTTATATGGCACAAGTGCAGAAGCTATTGTATTGGCATGGCTACTTCGCCATCCTGCATCGATTCAGCCAATTATAGGCACAACTAATGTAGATCGTATTAAGGCATCGAGTGATGCAATTAATGTTAATTTAAGTCGAGAGCATTGGTATGAGTTATATATTAGCGCGAAAGGCTGCGCTTTGCCGTGAGTTAATACCCGTTTCAATATTATTTGAACGAATTGGTATAATACAAAGGTGTTGATATGAATATATTTGTCATTTTAATTAGCTTAGTGATTGCTTTGGTGATCATTATTCCTTTGCTAGAAAAGTACCAAAGTAGAATGGGGCTAGAGGGTGCTACCAAATACAGCAAGTATATTTGGCCATTAGTCATGATATCTTTGGTTGTGCAGCTAATTTACGTACTTGTAAATTAAGTTTGAAACTTAAATATCACACACAAAAAAGCCTTTGCGGGTAACCCCAGCAAAGGCTTTTTTATTTAATCAGTGAAGTGGTTATCTAAGTGCTAGTTGTAGCTCACGACTGCGCTCTAGTTGTGCGATAAAGTTATCAGCAATAGGCTTAAATTTAGCAAGCTCTGAACGAGGTAATGGTTCAGACTTAGGTAGTTTTACGGTTTTAGGGTTACGGTGAACGCCGTTAACCAAAAACTCATAATGTAAATGCGCACCGGTTACACGACCAGTTGAGCCAACAGTACCTATTTTTTCTCCCTGTTTTACCTTTTGCCCTGTTCTGACTAGGCGCTTGTTAAGGTGTAAGTACTTAGTAACATATTGAGTACCATGGCTAATAAATACGTAATTACCATTATATTTGCTATAGCCTGCTTTAATTACTTTACCATTACCCGATGATACAACTGGTGTACCGGTACGTGCAGCGTAATCAATGCCGCGATGTGCTTTCACTTGTCCTGTAACAGGGTGTAGGCGGCGAGGGTTAAAGCTTGAACTAATATATTTGAAATTAACAGGCGCACGCAAAAAGGCTTTTTTCATACTACGGCCTTCAGGGGTGTAAAAGTTACCGTCTGTGTGACGAATAGCGGTGTAACGCTCACCTTGGTTTATAAATTCAGCGGCAATTATTTTACCGGTGCCAATAAACTCACCGTCAACAAAATGAGACTCATAAATTAAGCCAAATTCGTCACCCTTGCGAATGTCGTTTGCAAAATCGACGTCCCAACCAAATATATCGGCAAAGTTCATGATTTGGCGTTCACTTAAACCTGCTGCAATTGCAGAGGTCCAAAAGCTACTTGAAATTTCCCCACCGGCTGTTTTGCTCAGTGTTTCTATTTCTTTGCTGTCAATTGAGGTGTCGTATTGGCCTTCGTCATTAAGTGTGACGAATAGCGTATCCGTTTTAGAAATAACGTAGCGTAATTGAGCTAATGAACCGTCTTCGGCGGTAGCAAAGCTTAACGTTTCACCTGGGTGAATTTTAGTTAGCTTACGTGTTTCAGCGTTGGTGTTTACAAGTTTATGCAGCGTTTGTGCAGAAAAACCAGCGCGCTTAAAAATAATCGCTAAATTGTCACCATTTTTAACTTGGTGATCGACAAAATCATATTCTGGAAGTTTTTGTGCTGCCTGCTCTGAATTTAGGTCAGTGAGTTTTTCGTTCTCACCTACTTTAATTTGTAATTCATAGCGCTTACCAATTTCTAGTGTGTTTTCACTATTGTCTTTGGATGCAGTGGCTTTTTCAGAAGGAAGAAAGGCTAAGGCAACAATAGCAGAAACCAAACCTAGAATAAGCATTTTGTGTTTTTTGGGGAGCGTGTTAACCACGTGAACCATAACGTGCCTTTTTCTGCTGTCAAGATAATAAATAGGTTATATTGCAGGATATAACGAATAATCTGTGAATACTAGTATTTTGTAGATTTAAACTCGAGTTAAATTAGGCTAAAATCGTAGGGTATTCAGGCTGTTTGTGTTTAAAGTTGAACTGTTACACTATTTTATATTCTTGGATACTTTGCTTTTTCATCATAATATTAAATTAGCTTATAAAACGGTTTAATTACGAGAAGTGATTAATTTGTAAACTGTTTTTAGTTTGTGATAAACACTTTTGGCGTATTATTAATCGCTCGTTTATATCCCCTTTTAGAACGTACACCCTGCATTTTAGTTGGTGCTGCGATTAGTTAAAAAAGTTGTTCTAATTAGGTGGAAATTTGTTATGTTAGCTAAATAGTTTTATTTGCTTTGTGATAACGCGCTAGCAATAAACCGTGAGCATATTACACCCCTTCGTTGTCAGAATTTTTTGGAGTAACACACAGTGGATTTACAAACCGCTCTAGCAGAGATAAAACGCGGTGCAGAAGAGATATTAATTGAAGATGAGTTGGTTGAAAAATTAAAGTCGGGGAAAAAGCTAAAAATTAAAGCTGGTTTTGATCCTACGGCTCCAGATTTACACCTAGGTCACACTGTACTCATTAATAAAATGAAAACCTTTCAAGATTTAGGTCATGAGGTTATTTTTTTAATTGGTGATTTTACCGGTATGATTGGTGATCCAACGGGCAAAAATGTGACCCGTAAACCACTTACACGTGATGACGTGCTTGCCAACGCCGAAACCTATAAAGAACAGGTTTTCAAAATTTTAGACCCAGCTAAAACAACTGTTGCTTTTAACTCTACATGGATGGAGAAATTAGGCGCTGCGGGGATGATAAAATTGGCAGCGCGCCAAACTGTGGCGCGTATGCTTGAGCGTGATGACTTTAAAAAGCGTTATGCTGGCGGTCAATCTATCGCAATCCATGAGTTTTTATATCCACTAGTACAGGGTTGGGATTCAGTTGCACTTGAGTCAGATGTTGAGCTAGGCGGCACCGATCAGCGTTTTAACCTATTAATGGGTCGTGAGCTGCAAAAAGATGAAGGTCAAAAACCTCAAACCGTACTAATGATGCCTTTACTTGAAGGGACTGATGGCGTTCAGAAAATGTCAAAGTCACTAGGAAACTACATAGGTATTACTGATACGCCTAGCGACATGTTTGGTAAAATCATGTCAATTAGTGATGTACTAATGTGGCGTTACTACGATTTGCTAAGTAGCCTTTCTATTGAGCAAATTGCAGCGCAAAAACAGCGTGTAGAGCAAGGCACTAACCCGCGCGATATTAAGATTGAATTAGCGAAAGAGTTAATTGCACGTTTCCATAGCGAAGCCGATGCGCAAGCTGCTAATGATGACTTTATTCAGCGCTTTCAGAAAAAAGCACTACCTGATGAAATTCCAGAGCTGACAGTTATCATTGATGAAGACACTATTCTAATTGCTAACTTGCTAAAAGAAGCTGGCTTAGTGGCGAGTACTTCAGAGGCCATGCGTATGATCAAACAAGGCGCAGTAAAGCTTAACGGCGAAGACAAAATTACCGATACCAAATTGGAAATTGCAAAAGGCACAACGGCTATTTATCAAGTAGGTAAACGCAAATTTGCAAATATCACCGTAGCTTAAAACTTCGGACATTATAAAAAAACCAGCTACGGCTGGTTTTTTTATGCGAACTTAAAAACGAGAACAGCCTTAATAACTTCAACGCTAATAATAATCAGAAGCCAAAAAAAGCGAGTTTGGTTAAGTGTATTGAGTAGTTGTGGTACGTCATCGGCGTTGGGAAGACGCTCTACACCGACACGCATTTTATTAAAACGCTGTGTATTATAAATAGCAGGCCCACCAAGTTGTACCCCCAAAGATGCAGAACATACACTAAGTAACCAGCCTGTATTGGTTTGATAGAAGTGTCGGCCATAATGCTTAATATAATGCATGCTTTTTTTACTGGTCTTTAGTGAGGCAATTGTCAGCGCGAGTAAACGTATGGGAATGTACTCAACAATAAAAAGAATCAGTTTAAGCGGCATCAAAAAAGAGCTATTAGGGGCTATATCACTTCGCCACGCCTGTTGAATTAAAGTGATTAAACGATAGGCTAAAGCGGCGACGGGGCCCAATACTAAAAATATGAAAATTACCACAAAGTAATGACGCGCCGTTCTAAGTATGACACTTTCCATAATGGCTTTAATGATCCCGGGGCTTGAAAGTGCAATAACTTCACGAGCTACTAGTGGCTTTAATAATTCGCGTGCTGTCGATTTTTGATTTTTTTTGACTAGCCTAGCTATGCGTATCGCTTTTTTATTCAGGCTACTGTTTTCTAGACATAAATATAAAATAAGACCTGATAACAGCTCGGGGTAAAAGGCAAACTGAAGCAGTAAAACTACAATAATAAGCACAGTACTAAGTATAAGCGTACTTGCCATTGAGGCTGCTAAGTAATGATATTGCTTGGTGTCTGTTTTTTTATAAATACGCTGGCTTATAGCGCTAAAAATAGCAGAGAGTATGTGGTTAGGGTGATACCAACTTACTAAAGGTAAAAAGCGCTCAGCAAGGAGCGCACAAATAAATACAATAAAGTCCAAATGATTTTGAACAATATTATTGAGCATTTACAGCGTAACCGCCGTTAATTTCTCAAGTAAAGCTACGACCATTTTTGATGAATTTATAGAGGCTGTTTCTAAGTATTCTTCAAATGATTGCGGCGACTCTTTGCCTGCAATATCAGACATTGAGCGAATTACAACAAATGGTGTATTTAGTGCAAAACACGTTTGTGCAATTGATGCACCTTCCATCTCTACTGCTAGCATTGTAGGGAAGTCACTGCGTGCTTTTTCAATACGAACAGGGTCGCACATAAACGAGTCGCCGGTGCAAATTAAACCGACAAGGGTTTTTACTTCACTAATTTGTGCAATTGTTTGCTCGGCTGCTTCTACAAGTTTAGGGTGAGCAGTAAAACCTGCTGGCATTTGTGGTACTTGGCCAATTTCGTAACCAAACGCTGTTACATCAACATCGTGATGACGTACTTCAGATGAAATTACTACATCGCCAACGTTTAGTGATGGGTCGAATCCACCGGCAGAGCCAGTGTTAATAACACAATCTGGATTGAAGTTATCGATAAGTAATGTGGTTGCGATTGTCGAAGCGACTTTACCAATACCTGATTGCACTAAAGTGACGGTATTGCCTGCAAGCTCGCCTGTGTAAAAAGTAAAACCAGCCTTGGTTAAAACTTGTGGATTTTGCATCGCCTCGCGCAAAATTTTAACTTCTGGCTCCATTGCGCCAATAATACCAACATTCATAGTGTTAAATTCCTGAGTTTGAATACGGTGATTATACTGCAAAAAATAACGTGGGGTAAAACAAACAAAAATGCGAGCTTAAAAAGCCCGCACTTTATAAACTTATTGATTATATTTCAGCAAGGGCTGTTGATTGTGCCTTTGCTTGAGAAGGAGACAATACCGCAGGTTTATGAACTCTAACACGCGTGGGTCGTGAAGATTTAGATGCCGCTGGCTTACCTAATTTAAACATAATTGCATCGCGTACTTCGCTTGGGCGGTAGCCTGCCTTCACTTTCATACGAATATGTGGAATACCTGCGGCTTCCAATGCGCCATTAACAAACCAGTCGCGCTGTGCTTTGTGGCCATCTTTATTGGCGTTATTAACTAAGTCAACCGCAGCCACTATGGTCATTTTTTCTTTATCTACTAAAACAAAGTCGAGCTGCTTATTTTTTGCTTTAGCCATTGCCGCACGTTTAGATTTAACAGATAGGCCTTGTTTACAGTCAATCACATCGATTAGTTTAACGCGACTAACAATTTTATATTGATCGCCAACGGCGCGCTCTAATAAATTCAGAAACGCCCCTTCTACTTGGGTAAATACACTTTGCTTACGAGTAAAAGGATAAGGGTTTCCGCCGTCATCATTAAATTTTGACGCAACGACAGATGCCCCAACAACTAGCACTAATATTAATAATAAAGCGAATTCCATACGGTAACTCCATAACAACAAATTGACACTGCTTGTCTAAAGCAATTTATGTGCCCAAATAGTTGTTATGGTTGTTTTATTAACGAATGGGGATGAGCACTATTATGCTTTATAGCCGCCTTCAATACCTTTTACGGCAATCGCAACTGCATCATGAGCATGTAAAGACTCATAATGGTTAATTTGCAGGAAGTAATCGGTAAACTCTTTTGACTCTAGCGTCGTTTTAATTTTTCGTGCTGCGTCTTCACAAAACATTAAATTTTGACCGTTTAAGCGAGCAAACTCTTGTTCGTCTTCACGTTTTACCGCAGCTTGTACTGGTGTCTTTAGCTCATCTTCTAGTAAGTTTATTAAGTTAACCACATCAAACTGTTTAATGTTATTTGCTAATTTAACTTTAACATTAGCAATTGAACGCTGTGAATGCGGGGTTGCTACAATGCCTTGAGTTGTTCCAAGCCACTCTAAAACTTCTGATTGAGTGAGTGTTTCTTGAGAAAAATTTTCGCTGAATGCGTTTTGAATTAATTGGCGAGCCAATGCTGCAGAGCAGGGGCAAGTTGATGAATAAGTCACATCAACGCTGAGCTCAAAACTAATAACGCCTTGATTTATAGTGCTGGTAAGTACAATGGGATAGCTTTTCCAACCTGCTTTACCACTAAGTAATGACTTACGACGTAGCGGCAATTCAAATTTAAATTCAATGTGTGCTTTATCACTTAAGCCTTCATGACTGGTGATAAAGGTATCTAAGGCTTGTGCTAAGGTTTCTGGATTGACCTGTTGCTCAGTTGAGAGGTGATCCAACGCTAAAAATAGTCGCGACATATGAATGCCTTTAGCATCTTCTTTGTGTAAATTAACAAAGGCGCGTGCTTTTGCATTAACGGTAACTGGAGCTAAATCAAGAGATTCAAAAATAAAAGGCAGCTCTATATCGCCCATACCTACCCAGTCTAATTTACCTGTTTGTAATGCGGCAGCCGTGTTAGCAATATCTGGCATAGTTTTTTGCATGATACGTTACTCGTTATTTGCAATATTTAAAACGCCGCATTTTACACTAAATAAAGATTTGCTGAAATGCAGCAAATAACACCAAACATGAAATTTTATTGTTTTTGTCGCACAACATGAAAATAGCTGATAGAAAATGCTAAAATTAGCCTTTAACCTTGAAAGGTCAACAGACCCTAAGCATTTAGCTAAGAGAAAAACTGATATATGACTGATTCTTCTTTGAACCCGTGGGTTAGAGTTCTTTCCAGTTCAATAACTCGTTTTGGTGAGTTTAAAACTGCAGCTATTTGCTATGCATTATTACTGACAATATCGCTGGTTTTATCAAGTATGTTTTATTACGTTGCCATAGGCGAAGTAAACTTGGTTGATATACTCGCCGTGGTATTTTTTACCTCGGTTGTTTCCCCTTTAGTTATCAGCATATTATTAAACTCTATTCGGCAACTTGATGCCTCTTATGCTTATTTAGATAGTGCCACAAAACAAGAGAAGCTTTTAAATCAAACCCTCAAAGACAATATTAACCGCTTAAACATTGAAATTGACGAACGTAAAATGGCTTTTCATGCCAAACACCGAGCAATAGAAGAGCTTAGGCGTGAAATTGCAGAGCGTAAAAAAACACAACAAGAACTCGCACAGCAAGGCATGTTACTGCGCTCAATTGTAGACTCCTCGCCGGATTTATTTTATTACCGCGATAACAACGGGGTGTTTGCTGGTTGTAATAAAATGTTTGAAGAGGTGATGGGTAAAACCAGTGGTGAACTTATTGGTAAAGCCGCAGAAGAAATATTCCCAAGCCACTTTTTATCAGAAGTACTCAGAACCGATGAGCAGGTTGAGCGTACGCACCAAGGGTTAACTATAGATGTGGAGTACTCAGTAAACGGTGAAATTAGGTGGTTTGAATTGCGTAAACTTCCCTTTATTAATGAACAAGGGGATTACATTGGTTTACTTGCGTTTGGCCGTGATATTACCAGTCGTAAAGAAGCTGCGCAGGCACTAGAAACAGCTTATAAAGATAAAGGGAAATTTATTGCCACATTAAGCCATGAGTTACGCACGCCGCTTAATGGTATTGTGGGCTTAACGCGCATGCTACTGGATACCGAATTAAACAAACAGCAACGCAGTTGGTGTAATACCGTGTTTTCAAGCGCCGAAACACTAGGTAATATATTCAACGATATTATAGATTTAGATAAAATTGACCGTGAGCAGTTAGATATTGCCGCCAACGAAATTAATGTTTCGGACTTTATCAACGATGTAGTTAACTTTGCAGGCCTTATTGCTGAGCAAAAAGAGCTTTCGTTTGAAGTGAAGCGTTCTGGCATGCTTGACATATATGCTTTGCTTGACCCGACCCGTTTACGCCAAGTGGTGTGGAACTTAATTAATAACGCTGTTAAGTTTACTCAACAAGGGAGCGTAACCTTAGATTGTGCCAGAGAAAACCGTGAAGATGGCCCTTGGCTTATTATTAAAATACTCGATACCGGTGAAGGCATTCCACAAGAGCAACTAACACGCATTTTTGACATGTACTATAAAGCGCCAGATCTTAAAGGCACCAATGCCATTGGTTCAGGTATTGGCTTAGCTGTCACCAAAGCGTTAGTAAGCGCAATGAAAGGCACAATAACGGTTAATAGTACCCCTGGAGAGGGCAGCTGCTTTACGGTACAAATTCCGCTGAATTTATGTAGTGCTCCTACCGAACATAGTTATGTTGGGCGTAGCTTATATATTTTATTAGTGGAGGATGTGCCACTTAATGCTGAAATTGCTACTAACCTACTAGAGCAACGTGGACACGAAGTGCTGTGGGCTGAAACGGGTGAAGATGCTTTATCGTTTGTCGAAACTGAAGATGACTTAGATTTAGTCTTACTTGATATGCAGTTGCCTGATATTAATGGTGACGAAGTGGCAAGACAAATTCGCGCTCAAAGTCATTTTGATCAGCTTCCAATAGTGGCATTAACGGCCAATGTACGCAGTGCTGAAGAGGAGCTTGAGGGTATTTCTATTCAAGGCGCACTAGCTAAACCAATAAACACAAGCAAGTTAGATAATATGCTCGCTGAACTCTTTGGCATTAAGCAAGCGCAAACCGAGGCTCCTCAACGAGTGGTCAATCAAGCGTTATTAAATCAAATTAATACTGACTTGTTGGATGTTGAAACCATTGAAGACTTTGTAAATTCGATGGGCGTTGAAGTATTTAAACGCAGTAGCCAGTTGTTCGCAAAGCTAAATCCGCAGTACCAACAAGAGCTGTTAGCTTCGTTAAACGCTGCTGATAGAGAAGAGTACAAATCGGTTGCGCATAAGTTAAAAGGTGCGGCTGGTTCGGTCGGTCTTAATGATGTTCAGTTGCATGCAAAGCAAATGGAGCATGGGGCGCTGGAGCAAAGTGACGAAGTGTTAGCTGTGTGGCTTGAGGAGTTAACAGATAAAATAAATGAAGGACAACAGGCCCTTCATTTATTTTTACAGCAATTAGAGTAATAACTAATTAGCTATCGATTTTACCAATGAAACGGTAACCTTCACCATGGATGGTGCTGATTAACTCAGATGTTGAGTTGTCGCTTTCAAAGTGTTTGCGAATACGACGAATTGTTACGTCAACCGTACGGTCGTTAGCGCGAAGCTCTCGGCCAGTCATGTGTTTAATTAGTTGCTCACGGCTAAATATACGACCCGGAGAGTCAAGCATTAAACGCAGTGCTCTGTATTCGCCTTTAGGTAGACGTTTCGCGTCTCCGTTTGGAGAAGTAAGGCAGCGACTATTTTCGTCAAGTTCCCAACCGTTAAAGGTGATCACGCCATTTGTTTCAATAGCAGACTCTTCACCACCTAATGCAGTACGCGTAATTAAGTTGCGAGCACGAATAGTTAATTCACGCGGGTTGAAAGGCTTAGTAATATAGTCATCAGCACCAATTTCAAGACCTAAAATACGGTCTACATCGTTGTCACGGCCTGTTAAGAAAATAAGACCAACTTTGCGTTTTTGGCGTAATTCGCGAGCTAAAATAAGCCCGTTTTTACCTGGCAGGTTGATGTCCATAACTACAAGATTGACGTCATCGTTATTTGTAAGCTTATCATGCATATCATCGCCATCAATGGCTTCAATAACTTTGTAACCTTCGGCTTCAAATAAACTAACGAGGTTTAGTCTAGTTACGTCTTCATCCTCTACGATCAGAATGACTGGCGTTTGCATTTTTAATTAACCTTTTTGTAGAGTGTTTTATTTTAAAATCGGTGTGATCATCAAAACCGACTACTAGAATTATAGGATTATATCTAAATGTTAACAAGTAAAAACAAATTAGATAAAAACAGCTGCGCGCTCAAACTATTATTAAAAACCGCGGCTTAATTGATACTTAACGTTGGATGTATAACTTGAATTATAAAGTCGAAGCCATTTCCCTTTAATAATTGATACATCCATCAACCACCTAAAGATACTTAAAATAATCAGACTAATTCAAAACGAAATTATATCACTTTACAATTTTTCATCAATGTATGTGATATGTTAAACACAATTAAGTTCATTAATTATGTGGAAATACAGCATTAATGATACAACTGTTCAATGAGTGCTGTCTTAGTATGGTCATAAAGTCGTAATTCAAGAGCAGACAACGGATTTATTTCACTTTTTAAAATAGCGTAATAATAAATCGTGCTCCTGATTGATACTCAGTATCTAATACAATTTCTCCAGCCAAAGCCTGGGTCACTAAGTTGTAAACTAAATGCATGCCTAATCCACTGGCTCCTTGACCGCGTTTTGAAGTAACAAAAGGGTCAAAAATTTTCGCTCTTATGTTGCTCTCTACACCTAGGCCGTTATCGGTGTAGGTAATTTGTGTTTTTGTGCTTGTTGCCACAATATCAATTTGCACTACATTGTCACCGCCAGCTACAAATCCGTGTAGTAGGGAGTTTAAAATTAGTTGATGGAAAACTTGCTGCAGTGGCCCTTTTTTACTTTCAACGGTTAAATCTGCTGGGCAATTTATAAGAACTTTAGGATTTTTTATTCTTAACTCTTGCCCCATAGACAATAATGTATCGTTTATGAGCTGCTGAAAGTGAACGGTGCTAGTGATTTCATCATCTTTGATCACGGCCACTTTTTTAAAGTTAGAAATAAGCTCTGCGACACGGTTTAAACTACTGTAGATGAGGTCTAAGTTTTCAATGCCATCGTTAGTAAATTGCTCAAATTGACTGGCAGTCAATGACTTATTTTGAAAGTTAATTTGTAGCTCCGCGAGTTTATCCCTTAGTAAAGTAGAACCGGTGATCCCAAGCCCTATAGGGGTATTTACCTCATGAGCTACACCTGCCACCATTTGCCCTAATGAAGCCATTTTTTTGTTTTCGACAATTTGAGTTTGGTATTGGTGCATCTTTTCAAGTGTAGATAGCAACTCTTTATTTGCTTCTCTGAGCGCGATGGTTCGTTGGCTTACTTTTTCTTCAAGATTTGAGTTTAGTAGCTTAATTTCTTTTTTATCTTCTTCGTGGCGCTCTATTTGTCTTTGTGTTCGCGCCAGCATTACATTTAAGCTGTTAGAAAGCCTGGTTATTTCAGTTAAGTTTGTTAAAGGCGCCCGGGCGTAGTAGTTATGATTTTTAGCTATGTTTTGTAGTAACAAGCTTAAGTTTTCTATTGGGCTGGCTATCCTTTTTTGTAGCCTTAAAATAATCAAAGAGATAAAAATAAGTATTAAAGCGATAATGGCAATATCAATTATAATTTTTTTAGTGATAAACTTATTTAAGTTATCCAAGCTGCCCCTAATATACACATAACCCAGTAACTGATCATTATTGAGTATTGGAGTAATGTACTCAATAAACTCATCACCTACTTGGGGTTCTATAAAGTCGTTAATACTGTCTGTTTTGATTGGTACAGGTGGCGATTTTTGGGCATTAAAACTGGTAAAAAATACTGGTTTATTTGTTTGCTCATCTAGCGCATAAATATGTAAGTTTGTGACCGATGAGACTTGTTGAAGAAGCTTTAACCGCCTTTCTTCTGCAGGTCTATTTTTATTCAGTAATGACGGCATTGCATCAAAGGCAATGATCTCTGACACCAGCACAAGTTTACTAATGAGCTGCTTTTTTTGCTCTTGTGTACTTAAGTAAGTAGAAATAGAAAGAGATAATAGCAAACAGATGGCTGTTATAAGCATGATGGTTTTAAACAATATACTACGAATGCTATTTTGCTCTACAGTTTTAGGCATTGCGAGAGGGTCATCCGTGTCAATTGTGAATGTAATAAATACTAGTTTAGCAAAAACAGGAAAAAGTGAAGCAAAAAGATTAGCTTAATTACACTATTTATTTTTAGTTAATCTACGTCATAAAGTAAATATGCGGCTAATATACCGCATATCTATATTTTGATAGGGGATTAATAATTAGTTTTAGCTACTGTATACAGCAAACTTATTATTCTTAAACACCGTTTGATAACTATCAAATTGGGCTTCTAAAATAGGTGGATATTTTAAAAAGCTATTAGCAACAATAGTGAGCTTACCAGTTTTAGTTAGGTGCTGTTTGGCATTATTTAAAAACGATTCGGCTACTGTGTAATCGGTCGCAATACCGGTATGAAATGGTGGGTTACTAATAATTAAATCAAACTTACCTGCAATGCTGTTTAAACCATCGCTCAGTACGGCTTCACCATTAACGTTATTAAGTTTAAGCGTTTGTGTTGTTGCATAGGCAGCTAGTGCGCTAACATCACTACATGTAAATGTAAGAGCCGGATTTTTTAGCCCTAAAAACGTAGCAATAAGCCCCGCGCCACAGCCAAAGTCAAGAACGTTACCGTGTTTTATATTTGGTGCATTTTCTAATAGCATTTTAGTGCCTGCATCAAGGCCGCCATGGTTAAACACGCCGGGAATACTTACAGCAGTAAACTCAATATCACTTACGTTTACCACAAACTCTTTGTGGTAAGTACTAATATCAAATGTTGAATTCAAGGTTATTTCTGAAAATGAATATAAAACGCAGTGTTTTGCAGAGTCAATTTTATTACTCAACGCCGTTTTATTGGCGAGTTGCTTTTCAATTGATTTTACACCGCTTTTGTTTTCGCCAACGACTAGCAGCTCAGCTTCTTTACTTATCACTGCGCGTATGTTGTCTAATGTCATTAATAGCTCAGGCTTAGACTTGGGGTAATAAAGAATTACTAAATCATATTCACCGGCGCTAATCGTGTGATTAACTTCTACATTTATACCCGATATGTTTTTAGCAAATTCACCATTTGCATGGTTATAGCTAAAAGCCGTTATTTTACTTTGTGGGTTGAGCGTTTTTAGCTCATTTAAAAAGCCATCTTGAACAAAGTTGACCACCAATATTGATTTACCTTTTAGCTCCTCGCTGTTGCGAAGTAATAATAGGCTCGGATTGGTTAATACGCTCATAAATCGCTTTACCTTACTTGATTATTAAATTAACGGTTATTTAGTACGTTCGAACATTAAATCCCATACGCCATGGCCTAAACGATGGCCACGTTGTTCAAACTTAGTCAGCGGGCGTGAATCAGGACGAGGTACATAGTCGTTAGTCTCTGATTGGTTTTTGTAACCAGGTGCTGCTTGCATTACTTCAAGCATATGCTCTGCATAGTTTTCCCAATCGGTTGCCATATGAAAAACGCCGCCAATTTTTAATTTAGAACGTAGTTTTTCTGCAAACTCAGTTTGTACAATACGGCGCTTATGGTGACGCTTTTTGTGCCATGGATCAGGGAAGAACAATTGTAAGGTCGATAAGCTTTCATCACCTATACAATCTGCAAGGACTTCAACGGCGTCGTGTTCAAATACACGAAGATTAGTAACGCCTGCTTCGTCGGCATCCATTAAGCACGCGCCAACGCCTGGGCGATGTACTTCTATACCGATAAAGTTAAGATGTGGTGCATTTTTTGCCATTTCAACCAATGACTTGCCCATACCAAAGCCAATTTCTAACACTACATCATTGTCATTTCCAAATACTGCGTTTAAATCAAGTAGGCCGTTTTTATGCTCAAGCCCCATTGTTGGCCAGCATTTTTCGATTGCAGCGGCTTGGCCTTTGGTTAATCGGCCTTCGCGTTTTACAAAACTACGAATAGTGCGGATATACTTACCTTCTTGCTTAGCTTGCTCAAGGTTGTTGTTACTTGATTCACTCATATTATTGGCCTGACAAAACAATGTGTTTAAAAATGGTTGCGTATTATCCCTGACCCGCGCGGGGTTGACAAGCTCTAGGGCGTTATAGCTTGATCTTTTCAACAACTACAATAGACTGAGCCGCCATTAAGCATTAGTAAAAAAGTAAATATGTTGGATTTAAAAAAGCAGCAGTCTGATTGGTTTTCTAACCAAGTAGTTGATTGGTATCATCTCCATGGGCGCAAAACATTGCCATGGCAATTAGCTAAAACACCTTATAAAGTTTGGGTGTCTGAGGTGATGCTGCAGCAAACCCAAGTTGTGACTGTTATTCCTTATTTCGAAAAGTTTATGCAAAGCTTTCCCGATATTATTGCTTTAGCAAATGCTGATGAAGATCAGGTTCTGCATCACTGGACTGGTCTAGGTTACTATGCACGCGCGCGCAACTTACATAAAACGGCCAAAATAGTGCGAGACAAATATCAAGGCCAGTTTCCCAGCACACTTGAAGAGGTAATGGATTTACCCGGAATAGGGCGCTCCACTGCCGGTGCTGTTTTATCTTTATCTTTGGGGCAGCATCATCCTATTCTTGATGGTAATGTTAAAAGAGTGCTTGCGCGATTTTTCATGGTTGAAGGTTGGTATGGCGTCAAAAAGGTAGAAAATCAGCTGTGGCATTTAAGTGAACAACTCACCCCTAAAAATAATGTGACTGAGTTTAATCAAGCTATGATGGATTTAGGGGCAAGCCTTTGTTCACGAAGTCGTTTTAACTGTGAAGCATGTCCGTTAAAAACACAATGTGGTGCTTTTAATGCGGGTAAGGTTAAAGAGTTCCCACATTCTAAACCTAAAAAAGCAGTGCCTAAAAAAAGTTGTCATCAGTTAATTATTAAACATAACGACAAAGTACTCATGGAAAAACGCCCAAGTAGTGGCATTTGGGGGGGATTATTTGGTTTTTTTGAATTTAATGAGCACAGTGAGCTCGATACTTTTTTAGCACAGCAAGGGCTAAAAAGTGAGCTTGAGATATTAGCGCCTTTTAGCCATGTGTTCTCACATTTTGAGCTAACCATAAACCCACATGTGCTCAATGTTCAGCAAATCCCTGATGTGGTGAACGACAAGCAATTAATATGGTATCCACTTGATCAATCAATAGAGGTGGGTTTAGCTGCACCGACTAAAAAGTTGGTTAAACAAATGAGCCCAATAGGTTAAACTAGCAGCATTTAGCGTTAGAGAGAATAAATCATGGCACGTACTGTATTTTGTCAAAAGTTACAAAAAGAAGCTGAAGGCCTTGGATTTCAACTTTATCCTGGGGAAATTGGCGAAAAGATTTTTAATAATATATCTAAAGAAGCATGGGGACAGTGGCAGCATAAACAAACGATGCTGATCAACGAAAAGCATTTAAATATGATGGACCCAGAACATCGTACCTTTTTAGAAGAGCAAATGGTTGGCTTTTTATTTGAAGGAAAAGAGGTTGAGATTGAAGGCTATAAGCCAGTAGAAAAATAATCGTTAAAAAAGGGCTAAAAAGCCCTTTTTTGTTGTGCATACCTATGATCAGTTTAGTTAAATCAAGTCATCTTGTTGATCGTGGTTTCTAATTTGTTCTTTTAAAAATTGTGCTGCTCTTGAATATTCAATTTCGAGCTCATCTCTCATCTCAATTAACTCATCGGCATTGATTTCATCAGCCTTACACTTATCCTCAAATGACTGCGCTAAATCAGCCACAATATTAGCCCCCACTGTTTTTGATATAGATTTCAATTGATGGCAGGCAGCTATAATTTCACTTTGACTCTTTTGTAGTACCGCAAAGTTGATTGATTTAATTTGTTCTTGGCTTTGCTCTAAATACATTTTAAAGAAGCGAATTTTTTTAGCATCATCGCCATTTATATATTTGTTGGCAGACTCCATGTTAATAGGCATGGCTGGCTTTTCAGCTGAGCTAATTTGTTTTGGCTGTTTATTATCTAAATCGCTCCATTGATTTAATATGTCCTCAAGCGCATTTAACTCAATCGGTTTAGTTATAAAGTCATTAATTCCCACAGCTAAGCAGCGCTCTCTTTCGCCTTTTAAGGCATTGGCTGTTACAGCAATAATATAAGGTTGGGCATCGATTGCTTCTAACAGTGCCGCTTCCTCTCTAATCTTTTCAACCATATCGTAGCCAGACATTTTCGGCATATGTAAATCGGTTAGGATGAGCGAATAGCTGTTTTTACGCCACATCTCTATGCCTTCCTCACCATTATTCGCTACTTCCACACTATACCCTAGTATGTGTAACTGCTCGGTAAGTACCTCTTGGTTTAGTAAGTTATCTTCTACCAATAAAACAAGCCTATTTGCAGCGAGTGCTTCTTCTGAATTTAAGTAATGATTCATGCTTTTAGCTTTTTTTATTTGCTTAGGTTTATGTAAGCCCGCCGCAACCAAAATTGAAAGCATAAAATTAGATTTACATAGTGGTGAAGCATTAATATAAAAAATATTTTTATGATTAATAACGGCTTCATCTAGCTTACTTAATACCACCATTTGCTGATTATTATCTTCTAGTGAGTAAAGTAAACTTCTTAGCAAGGTACTAATACTGCTCATGTCGTCAATACCATCAACAACCCAAATAATATCCTTTGTGTCTTGATGATTTTCTATGTCCTTTTGCTCATGGGTATAGGTTATTTTGGCCCCCATAAATGACAAGTAACGATAAATTACCTTGCCGCGTTCAGCATTATCACTAACAACAACAACATGTTTACCATTTAGTGTATTTTTATGAGCAAATTCAGTTTTACCTGCCGTTGAAAAAGGCAGTTCAACGGTAAACTCACTACCAATCCCCTCATGGCTTGTAACATGTATAGTACCAAGCATTAGCTCGGTTAAGCTTTTACAAATTGAAAGCCCAAGCCCTGTACCGCCAAATTCTCGGGTAATTGAGCTTTCAGCTTGAGTAAATGGGCTGAATATTTTCCTTAATTGAGACTGACTCATTCCTTTACCGTTATCAACTACACAAAAACGGAGTGTAAAATGATCGGCAGTGTTGTGTGCCACTTCAACCGATATTTTCACCCTACCTTGGGTTGAGCCATTGGTGCTGGTAAATTTAATGGCATTACTGCATAAGTTATAAAGTACTTGGCGAACTCTGACTGAGTCGCCCATAAGGTTATTAGGAATATCGGGTGCAATTGATAAATCGAGTTCTAGGTGACGATTTTTTGCAACTGACGATAACACCTTTGCGACTTCTTCTAGTGTATCTGCAACAGAAAAGGGAGTCGGGTCTATATTGAGCTTTCCTGCTTCAATTTTAGAAAAATCCAAAATATCATCTAAGATACTTAGCAGCGAGAATGCAGATTCACGAATAATTGTACTTAAACGTTGCTGTGCACCATCAAGTTCTGTTTGACGAAGTAAATCAATGGTACCAATTACGCCATTCATTGGTGTTCTTATTTCATGACTCATAGTGGCTAAAAAGGTGGTTTTAGTTTCACTGGCTTTTAGCGCTTTTTGCGTTTGTTTCTCTAACTCAAAGGTTCTGTTTTGTACTTCTGTTTCAAGGCTTGTTTGTAATTTTTTTAACTCTTTTTTTGCCGCTTGATCGTCAGCTTGAACCTTACTCACCTTTTTGAGTAACAAATTAACTTGTTGAGCTACCGTTTCTAAACCACCCTCTAGTTGCTCATTTAGGGTACTTTGATAGTTATCGTTTTGCGTAATTTCTTTTAGTTCTTGAGTAAGTGAATCTGTATTTTTATGTAATCGCTTGTTAATGTATTTATTCAACATGAATGCTAATACAAACAGCACCACCAGTGCAGCAAAGGCTACAATATAGGCATTTAGTGGTGAGTGTTGATTTGATGGTGTAACTGAGGACTGTGTTTGCTCAATAATAAGCTCTCCAATTACCTGTCCCTCTGATGAGATTAAATGATGAAGAGTATTTTGTTCTTTAATATATTTATTAACAGCTAAAGGCGCAATTGCTTTACTGTTATTGCTATAAACTAACTCGGCTTGATTATTGGCATTAAAACGGTGGAGCGTATATTTATAATCATCATTGAGTAAGGTGGTCATATCGAGTAATTGCGTGACCTTGTCTTGCTCGTATATTGTTAATGCTTCTGCTAAAGGCTGATCAAGACGCTCAGCAAGTTTTGTTAACGATAAAGTAGAGGTTGGAGCAGATGCGTTGTTATCAGCATTGCCTTGTGAATAAAGCACAAAGGCGACTACAAATAATGCGGTTATTATAAGGTTACTAACTAAGAATAAAGGTAGTAGGCCTTTTATTGCTGAAGAGGGCTTGCTCTGCATGAGTTTTCCTGTGGTCTTATTATTAAAACGGTAAGCCTGTACCGAAAGTTATTATTCAATCGTAACACCTAAAAAAAATAATTCACTACGTTTTTTAAACTCTTTTGTTGGATAAATACACTGTATTAACGAAAATAGCCTCGAGTTGTTTGAAAACCGTTCAAACGATTATAAAGAATAAAAAAAAAGTTGACTTGTAGGGGCAAAACTCGTTTAATACGCCGCACGCCCAGATAGCCAGTTAGTAGAGCTAGCTGGGAATTGCATTAAAAATCCGTTAAGATTTTTAATTAGCACTGTTTAAGTGCCTCGATAGCTCAGTTGGTAGAGCAGAGGATTGAAAATCCTCGTGTCCCTGGTTCGATTCC
>NZ_JALNTH010000043.1:0-52810 GCF_023161935.1 Pseudoalteromonas sp. 2CM28B | reverse complement strand
CCCGAACCCCGAACCCCGAACCCCGAACCCCGAACCCCGAACCCCGAACCCCGAACCCCGAACCCCGAACCCCGAACTGATCTTTTAGATCTCGACTATTGAATATAGGATCTCGGCGCGTTTTCATGCTAGAATTTGCGCAATTTTTTTGTACTCGATAAGTAGCACTGTAATGATCTTAGATGATATTCGCATCGTTTTAGTTAACACATCACACTCTGGTAACATTGGTTCAGCGGCGCGCGCCATGAAAACCATGGGATTATCAAAGTTATACCTTGTTGATCCTGCTTGTGAAATAGATAGCCATGCCAGCGCACTGGCTGCAGGTGCGACTGATGTACTAGGTAATGCTGTTATTGTTGATAGTGTTGCAGATGCGATTGCTGATTGTGCATTAACGATTGGTACTAGCGCCCGCTCGCGTACGTTGTCGTGGCCTATGGTAGAGCCGAGAGAATGTGGTGAAAAGCTTGTTGGCGAAGCCGTAAACGGCCCTGTAGCGCTTGTGTTTGGCCGTGAAAACAGTGGCTTAACTAATGAAGAATTACAACTGTGTAATTATCATGTGTGTATTCCTGCTAACCCAGAATACAGCTCACTTAATTTAGCCATGGCTGTGCAAACCTTATGTTATGAAACGCGTATGGCATTTTTAAATCAACAGCCTAAAGCGGAACAACAAGAAGACGACACCCTATATCCATCGTCTAAACAAACAGAATTGTTTTACGAACATCTTGAAGATACCTTGTTTAAAACAGGCTTCATTATTAAGCAGCACCCAGGCATGGTAATGACTAAGCTACGTCGTTTGTTTAATCGTGCTCGCCCTGAAGATGCAGAAATGAACATATTACGAGGTATTCTTACCTCAATTAATAAGTCTATAAAATAGCAATTAGTTATAAATAGCGCCCTTTATTGCTCTACTAATACTTGACTAAATTACTCAGGTAATTACAATAGACCCAATACTTGACCAAAACAGTCGGGTATTGCAAGTTTTTTTAGAACCTAGAATACTTGACTAATCTACTCTGGTAATTAAAATTTGCACTCTTTTGTGCGGGGGGCGTTATGAAGTTAACATCAAAAGGCAGATACGCCGTTACAGCTATGCTGGATGTTGCACTACATGCAAATATAGGCCCTGTAGCGCTTGCAGATATTTCGCAGCGCCAAGAAATTTCTTTGTCTTATCTTGAGCAATTATTTGCCCGTTTACGTAAAAATGGGCTAGTGAGTTCTGTTCGAGGTCCTGGTGGGGGCTATTTACTAGGACGTGAGGCTGACGTAATTTCAGTTGGCGATGTTATCAATGCGGTAGATGAATCTGTTGACGCTACACGGTGTCAGCGAAGCAATACTGGTTGTCAAAGTGGTATGCGTTGTTTAACCCATACATTGTGGTCAGACTTAAGCGCACGAATTGAAGAATTTTTAAATAATATTACCTTAGCTGAACTGGTTGAAAAGTCGGACGTTAAAGCGGTCGCTCTTCGCCAAGAAAACAGCGTTAATGATGCAATTAAGCAGTTGGAAAATATTCAAGTAAGCTGTCAACTTTAAGGTTGACCTGCAGCGGAGAGAGAAATGAAGTTACCGATTTATTTAGATTACGCAGCAACTACGCCTGTTGACGAACGAGTTGCCAAAGAAATGATGCAATGCCTGACTATGGACGGTAATTTTGGTAATCCAGCATCGCGTTCACACCGTTTTGGTTGGCAAGCTGAAGAAGTCGTTGACCAAGCACGTACTGACATTGCTGATTTAATTAATGCAGACCCACGTGAAATTGTATTCACATCGGGTGCAACAGAATCAAATAACCTTGCGATTAAAGGTGCAGCTCAGTTTTACAAGAAAAAAGGTAAGCATGTTATTACCGCTAAAACTGAACACAAAGCGGTTATCGACACATGTCGTGAACTTGAACGCCAAGGGTTTGAAGTAACCTACATGGACGTTGAAGAAAACGGCCTACTTGATCTGCAAAAATTAGCAGATACCATGCGTGACGACACCGTGCTTGTAAGTATCATGCATGTAAATAACGAGCTAGGTGTGATCCAAGATATCAACACTATTGGTGAAATGTGTCGCGAACGTAAAATTATGTTCCACGTAGATGCAGCACAAAGCGCGGGTAAAGTTTTAATTGACGTGCAACAAACCAAAGTAGATTTTATGTCATTCTCGGCGCACAAAGTATACGGCCCTAAAGGCGTAGGTGCTTTGTATGTTCGTCGTAAACCACGTGCACGTTTAGAAGCACAAATGCACGGTGGCGGCCATGAACGTGGTATGCGTTCAGGTACATTAGCAACCCATCAATTAGTGGGTATGGGCGCAGCATTTAGAATTGCAAAACAAGATTTTGAAAAAGATCACGCACACATCAGTGCGTTGCGTAAACGCCTAATCGACGGCATTTTAACGGATATGGACGAAGTGTACTTTAACGGCACGCAAGACCAATCAGTACCTGGTATTGTCAACATTAGCTTTAACTTTGTTGAAGGTGAGTCGTTATTAATGGCTGTTAAAGATATTGCGGTATCGTCAGGTTCAGCCTGTACATCTGCAAGTTTAGAGCCTTCTTACGTATTACGTGCACTAGGTCGTAACGACGAATTAGCGCATAGCTCAATTCGTTTTAGTATTGGCCGTTTTACCACCGAAGAAGAGATTGATTACACCGTTGAGCTAATAAAAAACTCGATTGGTCGTTTGCGTGAAATGTCTCCTCTTTGGGAAATGCACCAAGAAGGTGTTGATTTAGATTCAGTTGAATGGGCGCACCACTAATTAGTGGAGCCCATACCTAGCAGGTAGTGAGGATAGAATTATGGCTTACAGTGATAAAGTAATCGACCACGTAGAAAACCCACGTAACGTAGGTGCTCTAGACAAAAACGATCCGTCAGTGGCAACGGGTATGGTAGGCGCACCAGCATGTGGTGACGTAATGAAATTGCAAATTAAAGTATCGGCAGACGGCGTTATTGAAGATGCAAAATTCAAAACGTACGGCTGTGGTAGCGCAATTGCTTCATCTTCGCTGGTAACAGAGTGGGTTAAAGGCAAAACATTAGACGAAGCTGCGACTATCAAAAATACCGATATCAGCGCAGAGCTAGAATTACCACCAGTGAAAATTCACTGCTCAATTTTAGCCGAAGATGCAATTCAAGCAGCAATTGCAGATTATAAAAGCAAACATACAAACTAAGAGATATTCATGGCAGTGACATTGACAGATGCGGCAGCAAACCGCGTACAATCATTTTTAGCAAACCGTGGTAAAGGCATTGGCCTGCGAGTTGGCATTAAAACGACGGGCTGTTCAGGTCTTGCTTATGTTCTAGAGTTTGTTGATGAGCTAAACGATGACGATGAAACATTTGCGGCCAAAGGCGTTACCTTAATTGTTGACGCTAAAAGCTTAGTTTATATCGACGGCACCGAACTCGACTACACTAAAGAAGGTTTAAATGAAGGGTTTAAATTTAATAACCCTAACCAAGCGGATGAGTGTGGCTGTGGCGAAAGCTTTACTGTTTAAGCTCAAACTTGTTTTAAGATATAAATAAGCCCTGCCAGTTAATGTAGGGCTTTGTCATTTGTGAGAAGTTATGCGTTATTTTGAGTTATTTGCAATACCGGTTGACTACAATATTGACTTAGCAATGATCAACAAGCACTACTTAGAACTTCAACGTGCTGTACACCCTGATCGTCATGCTAATGCCAGCAGTCGTGATAAATTAATGGCCGTACAAAGTACCGCTGAAATTAACGACGCATTACAAACACTTAAGCATCCGGTTAAACGTGCTGAATATATGTTGAGTGAGCTGGGCGTTGATATTCGCGCTGAGCAGCAAACACTGCAAGATCCCATGTTCTTGATGCAACAAATGGAACTGCGCGAAGAGCTTGAAGAACTTCCCTCTGCAAGTGATCCAGATATCGCTATTGCTAATTTTGAGTCGCAAATAAAGCAATTAAAAGCCCAGTATAGCAACGAATTGGCTGAGCAACTTGCAAGCAACGATGAGCAACAATATCAACACGCTGCTGACAACATTCGCAAATTAAAATTTGTATATAAGTTACAAGACGAACTTGAACGCATTGAAGACAGTTTATTTGACGATTAATTACTTGCTGCAAAGCGAGCAACACGAGTTTAAAGAGCATTATGGCATTATTGCAAATTGCTGAGCCGGGGCAGAGCGCGGCACCACATGAACACAAATTAGCCATTGGAATTGATTTAGGCACTACAAATTCATTAGTGGCAACCGTACAAAGCGGCGAAGCACGCACTATTACAGATGAGTCAGGCGAAGCGATGTTACCCTCGGTGGTTCGTTATCAAGCTGGCGGCATTACCGTGGGTAATGATGCAATGCAAGCAGCTACACTCGATCCGGTTAATACGCTTATTTCAGTGAAGCGCTTTTTAGGTAAAATGCAAACCGAAATAGAACAAAGCTATGGCCAACTGCCTTATCAGTTTTGCGATGATGATGGTGCATTGGCTATCGAAACGGCTGCGGGAAAAATCAGCCCAGTTAAAGCTTCAAGTCATATTTTAAATGCTTTAAAAGTACGCGCTGAGCAAAGCTTTGGTAATCAAGATATTTTAGGGGCAGTGATTACGGTACCAGCTTATTTTGATGATGCACAGCGTCAAAGCACCAAAGATGCGGCTGAGCTTGCCGGTATTAATGTACTGCGCTTACTAAACGAGCCTACTGCCGCTGCCGTTGCTTACGGTTTAGATTCAGGGCAGGAAGGTATTATCGCCGTTTATGATTTAGGGGGCGGTACTTTTGATATCTCTATTCTGCGCCTTAATAAAGGCGTGTTTGAAGTGCTGGCTACCGGTGGCGATTCAAGCCTAGGCGGCGACGACTTTGACTCATTATTAGTTGACTACCTAAAACAAGAAACCGGCGTGACAAGCTTATCTCCTTCGGTATTACGTTTATTTATAAATAAAGCCAAAGCCTGTAAAGAAGCACTCAGCCAATACGAAAAAGTAAATGTTGGCCTTGAGTTTGACGATGAAAAATACATGGTTGAAGTAACGCGAGAAAAATTTAATGAGCTGGCTATGCCACTGGTTAAAAAAACGCTTCGTTCATGTCGTCGTGCAGTAAAAGATGCCGGTATTGAAAACCAAGAAGTATTACAAGTCGTGATGGTTGGTGGTTCAACCCGCATGCCGTTGGTTCGTACTCAAGTTGGCGAATTTTTTGATAAACAGCCACTAACTTCAATTGACCCTGATCGTGTTGTTGCACTAGGTGCTGCATTACAAGCTGACGTATTAATTGGTAACAAGCCAGATTCAGACATGTTATTACTTGATGTGTTACCGTTGTCGTTAGGCCTTGAAACAATGGGTGGCTTGGTTGAAAAAATCATTCCACGCAATACCACGATTCCGGTTGCGCGTGCGCAAGAATTTACTACGTTTAAAGATGGTCAAACGGCTATGTCGTTGCATGTATTACAAGGTGAACGTGAACTGGTTGACGATTGTCGATCGCTGGCAAAGTTCAGCTTAAAAGGTATTCCTCCTATGGCGGCGGGGGCGGCGCATATTCGCGTTACCTTTAAAGTAGACGCTGATGGTTTACTAAGCGTGTCGGCCATGGAAAAATCAACGGGTGTTCAAGCAGAAATACAAGTAAAACCGTCGTTTGGTTTGTCTGACGACCAAGTTGCTAATATGCTTAAAGAGTCGATGAGTAACGCTAAAGGCGATATGCAAGCGCGTATGCTTAAAGAGCAACAAGTTGAAGCGCTTCGTGTAATAGAAGCGATGGAAGCCTCTTTAGCTGCTGATGGTGACTTACTTGAGCCTGAGCAACTAGCTGCGCTGAAAGTGGAAATAAACGAACTTGCAAAAGTACGCGAGCGTGCGCAAGAGCCAAGCGAAATTAAAGCAGCCATTGAAAAAATGGATAATGCGAGCAGTGATTTTGCCGCGCGCAGAATGGACGCGTCAATTAAAAAAGCCTTAACGGGTCAGTCAGTAGACAATATATAAGAGAGATTAGAATGCCACAAATTGTTTTTCTTCCCCATCCGGAGTTGTGTCCTGACGGTGCAGCAATAGAAGCGCCCGCTGGCGAAACGGTACTTGATATCGCGCTTAAAAATGGCATTAGCATTCCTCATGCCTGTGAAAAATCATGTGCATGTACAACGTGTCATTTAGTGATCCGTGAAGGTTTTGACTCATTAGATGAAAGTGATGACCTAGAAGATGACATGCTAGATAAAGCATGGGGTTTAGAGCCTGAATCGCGCTTAGGTTGCCAGGCAATTATTAGAGATGAAGACTTAGTGGTTGAAATACCTAAGTACAATCTCAACATCGTTAATGAAGAACACTAGTTTTTAATTAATGACTATCATATTAAAAGCCGCTGTTTGATACAGCGGCTTTTTTGTTTGTATTTGGTAGCAGCGGGTAAATTAAAATAGCCTGTAGGCGGGGCATCTCGCGCACATGTAGCAGCGGATTTATATCGCGTCTTTTAATGTACCATGACGCGGGGTAAACCCGCTGCTACGGGAGTTGTTTTTAATTTATGTAGCAGCGATTTTATATCGCGTCTTTTTAAAGGTTAAAGGCAAAAGGTTAAAGGTAAAAGGTTAAAGGTAAAAGGTTAAAGGCAAAAGACAAAGGTTCTAGGTAGAGATTAAGCCAAGCACAGTGTTTTTATTGAACGAAGGCGGGGGGTATCCTGCGCACATGTAGCAGCGGGTTTACCCCGCGTCTTTTTAAAGGTTACAAGCGGCGAGCTGCGAGCGGCGGGTAAATTAAAATAAAAACTCTTGTAGTGTTAACCATAAGGCTGTTTAATTTATCGAAGCTCGAAGCTCGAAGCTCGAAGCTCGAAGCCCGAAGCCCGAAGACCGAAGCCCAAAACCCATTTCGGAGGTATATTTTGAGTGATCTTATTTTTTCAGACTCGTTTATAAACGGTGAATTTTATCAAACCAGCACACGCTTTAGCGTTGATGACCCCGCCACCGAACAAAGTATTGTTGATGTTAGCGATATTGACGAGCAAGGCGTAAAAAATGCCATAACAGCAGCACAAGGCGCGTTTGTAAAATTAAAAGCCACCAATGCGACCGAGCGAAGCGAAACCCTGATGCGTTGGTATGATCTAGTAATAAAGCACAAACAAACACTCGCTAAGCTCATGACTAAAGAGCAGGGAAAACCGCTTAAAGAATCGCTAGGTGAAATAGATTATGGCGCTGGCTTTATTAAATGGTTTGCAGAGGAAGCTAAACGCAGCTACGGTGATGTGATCCCCGCCACCGATAACAGTCATCGTTTAACTAGCTTCAAGCAACCTATTGGCGTGGTAGCAGGTATTACGCCATGGAATTTTCCTGTTGCTATGGTGACACGAAAAGTTGCGCCGGCTTATGCCGCAGGTTGTAGTTTTATACTCAAACCTTCTGAGCACACACCATTGTGTGCTATCGCTTTAGCTTATTTAGCTGATCAGGCTGGCTTTGTTAAAGGCGCATTTAATGTGCTTGTGTCACAAGATGCCAAAAAGGTTGGCAAAATGCTGACAGACTCAGAGGTGGTACGTAAGTTTACTTTTACTGGCTCTACTGGTGTAGGTAAGCAGTTACTCTCTCAATGTGCATCTACAATAAAGCGTACTTCAATGGAATTGGGGGGAAATGCCCCGTTTATAATATTTGATAATGCTGATATTGACGATGCGATTGATGGATTAATGGCGGCCAAATTTAGAAACTCAGGACAAGCTTGTGTTGCAGCAAATCGTATTTTTATTCAGCGTAATATATTAAATGGCGTACTTGAAAAAATTACACCCAAAGTCGCTGCGCTCAATGTTGCGAACGGTTTTGATGAAAATGCCGACATAGGGCCGCTTATTTACCCCAAAGCAAAAGAGAAAGTGCAACAACTGATTAAAGACGCTGTTGATAAAGGCGCTACGCTAATTGGAGATAACAGCAATTTAGGTGGCAGTTTTCAAAACCCATTAATAGTCACCAATGTCACTACACAAATGGATATTTATCACGAAGAAGTGTTTGGTCCTGTATTAACGGTGATCCCATTTGATGAAGAAAGCGAAGTACTTGCGCTTGCTAATGACGTCCCTTATGGGTTAGCTGCGTACTTTTATAGCCAAAATATTAAACAAATTTATCGTATAAGCGAAGGGCTAGAGTTTGGCATGGTTGGTGTAAATGAGGGCGTTATATCAAACCCCGTTGCGCCGTTTGGTGGTGTAAAGCAATCAGGTCTTGGTCGTGAAGGCGGGCATCAGGGTTTAGATGAGTACTTAGAAGAAAAATACGTATGTATTAAGGTGTAATGGTTAAGACTGTTCCGATGAGTTAATGGTTGTAAGATAAAACCCGCTTAAATGTTGCTAGATAATGGGCTAAATGTTACCTTTTCAATATATATTTTCGTAAAAAATTTCTATAAGTAGAAATACCCCCGTGTGTAAATGCCACCATCTGGTGGCATTTTTTTATCCTTATTTTTGGCGTCCTTTATCTTTAAAGTCTAAACTATTCTTAGCTCAGTCGTATTTTGTTCAAATCCTATTTTAAAATCGAGTTTTTTGTAATTATAACTCTTTATTACATATATGTAATTTTGTAACTGTATGTTTTTAAATGTATATTTTATTAAGCTGAGGTGTAATATGAAGTTTCAGACTCTTTTGAACTATTAGAATATAGTAATAATGTATAATTGTGTTTTATACATTTATAAATTAACATCCCGCAAATTAGTACAGAAGCATTATGAAGACCCCACTATGAGTAGAAAAAATCAAGCAACGGTAGACCAGGAAGTTTCGTTTGGCATTGACGAAGAATTAGTTTCTACAACAGATTTACGAGGCGTTATCACTTATGCAAATGATAGCTTTTGTAAAGTTTCAGGGTATACCATCAATGAGTTAAAAGGGAAAAACCATAATATGGTTCGTCACCCAGACATGCCATCTGCGGCATTTGGGGATATGTGGGCTCATTTAAAAAGCGATACCGCTTGGCGAGGGGCGGTAAAAAATAGATGTAAAGATGGGCGTTATTACTGGGTTGATGCATTTGTTACCCCTATTTACGAAAACGGTAAAAAAGTAGGTTATCAATCGGTTCGTCAACAACTCCTTCCAGAATATAAACACCGCGCAGAAAAGCTATACCAGCGTTTAATTAACGGTCAATCAATTACGCCTTTAAGTGAAAAATTAGCTGCATTTAAATTGCCGCTATTTATTGGTTGTGCAGCTTTAATTGCTTGGTTAACAAGCTATATGTTCTGGTTATGTTTATTATTTGTTCCTCTGCCTTTTATTATTTTTTACGAAGAATTAATTCGCTCGCCAAGCAAAATCAAAAAAACCAAGGCAGGCCCAGATAGCGTATCTCGGCATATTTATTCTGGTAGCGATAGCCTCAGCTACAGTGATTTTCAGATTAAATTACTTGAGGGTAAAGTAACGACCATTGTTGGGCGTATTATTGATGGTACTTTAAGTCTTAGCAAAGGAGCTGATTCGCTTAAAGTTTGTGCTGAAGCTGCGCAGGCTGGCGTTGAAAAAGAAGCATCAGAATTATATCAGGTATCCTCTGCGGTTGAGGAAATGGTGCATTCAATTGATGAGGTCGCTAAAAATACCTTAGTAACCAACCAACGTGTTCAACAAGCTCACCAAGACTGCGAAAATGCAACGCAAGCTATGTCAGGCACTATGCGAGAGGTGTCGTTACTTGCAACTGAAGTTGATAACTCAGCAAGCTCTGCGAGCGAGTTAGCAACAGAGGCTGAAAAAATTGGTGGTATAATGCAAGAGATACAAGGGATTGCCGATCAAACAAATTTACTTGCACTTAATGCCGCTATAGAAGCTGCGCGTGCCGGCGAGCACGGTAGAGGGTTCTCGGTTGTTGCTGATGAAGTGCGTGCGCTTTCAAGCAGAACGCATACAGCTACAGAGCAAATTCAAGTCTCTATATCTGAAATGCAATCTACGTTACTCAATTGGTCAAAAACAATGGAAGCTGGCAAGAATGCGGCAGAGACCTGCGTTAAAGAAGCGCGAAATAGCCAAGATATCGTCTCAAAAGTCTATGCGGCAATTACTGATATTTCTGATTTAGCAACGCAAATATCAACGGCAGCAGAAGAGCAAAGTATGGTATCGCAAGAAATTAGCCGTAATATTTCAAATATTAGTAGTGCGTCTTCAGATAACTTAGCCCAAGCGCATAGTGTAGGCGCAGAGTCTAATACGATAGAAAAGTATTCTAAAGCATTAGCATCACTAGGTCTTTCTTTTAAAGTAGGTTAATAACGTGAGCAAGAATAGCAAGCCGGTAGATATAGGCGCAGCCTATAAAGCACCGTATTCTCAATGCGCAAACTTAAGTGCGCAATTGAGTGCATTGCAACAAGAAATAAAAGCCGATTACTTATTTATTGCCTCTGTTGATGAGGATAAATCAGCTACTACGCAGTTAGTTCTATCCAATACAGAGGTGATTGAAAACTTTTCTTATAGCCTTGAAGGTTCGCCATGTGAGCTCCTTTTAACTCAAAGTATTTGCTTTATTACCCATAAATTACAGCAAGATTACCCTGAAAATAAGCTGTTTCAGGTAATCAATGCCAATGCCTATATTGGGGCTGCGATTTTAAATGATGATGGCTTACTAACCGGTGTGTTAGTTGGCCTTTATTTTAATGCGCATCAAGATTTAGAATCTTATAAATCGATCTTGTTAAGCTTTGCTAATTATACCAGCGCGTACTTACAAAAATGTTTCTTAGAAAATAAACCAAGTTCGCAAAAGCTGCTAACTAATGCAGTTGAAAGTATGGCAAAAGTGGGGAGTTGGCAATATACAGTTTTAACCGACGAGTTATACTTCTCACCTGAAGTTTATAAAATTTATGCGCTTGCTGCTGATAGTAAAATAAATACCGCTCAAGCCATCGCTCATTACGCAGGTGAAGAGCAAGTGCGTATTAGCCAGCTCTTTAGGCGATTACAAACATTAGGTCTTCCTTATTGTGAAGACTTTGAGTTTGTAGATGCTCATGGCAATAAAAAGTGGGTACGCACGAGTGGTCACCCTGTTTTTAATGATGATCATCAGGTTATTAAAGTGTATGGTGCTTTCGAAGATGTCACTTTAGAATATGAATTAAAGGCCAAGGTTGATGATAAAAATAATCGCCTTGAAGCTATTTTAAATAACTTAAATGATGCAGTGATCACTATTAATCAGCAAGGTGTTATTGTTCACTGTAACTCAACCGCATTAACTATGTTTGGCTATAAGCAAAATGAAATGCTTGGCTTGTCGATTAACAACTTAATGCCTGAGCCTTATGCATCTAAACATCACTCGTATATGCGAAATTATGAGCAAACAGGTGAGGCTAAAATTATTGGTGTTGGTAGGCAACTACCTGCAAGAAAAAAAGACGGCACTATTTTTCAAATAGAATTGTCACTTACCAAAGCAGTTAATGAGCAAAATGTTGAATATATTGGTGTAGTTAGAGATATTAGTGAAAAACTCAAAGCGCAAGATACCATTTATAACTTAGCCTATTCAGATCCCATAACAGGATTAAAAAATAAGCGATGGTTTGAACGCGAATGCAGAAGTTTACTTCAAAGTGCCAGCATTAATAATGGCTACATATATGCAGCATTATTAGATATGGACAAGTTAGCGCAATTTAACTTTAAGTACGGTATTGAGGCGGGCAACGAAGCACTCATTTTAACGGCTAAAAAACTATCAAATGCGGTACAGGGCGAGTACAAGCTATACAAAAGCGGAGTCGATTCTTTTTTAATTATAAGCGCCAATGTAAGTAATGACTTATCCTACCTAGAGCAACAACAACCAAGTATAGACTCTAAATTATTAGCGCTAGATAACTTCTCACATAAGATCAATGATCTTGATGTGGTACTAAGCGCCTCGTTGGGCAGTACAATTATTAATGCGAGTAGAGACTCCTATAGCTCTATGTTTGATAAGTTGGAATACGCACAAAAACAAGCAAAAAAACTAGCACCATTTGGTTATTACTTTGCAGATTTAGATGCATTAAAACGTTACGAACGTACCAATAAGATTCGCTATTTACTAATAAATGTTGATAAAAGTGATGAATTAACACTGGTACTACAGCCACAATTTAATAATGAAAATACCTTTAATTCAGCCGAAGCATTATTACGTTGGGATTCTGAGGAATTGGGCGTAATAAGCCCTAAGGAATTTATACCCCTAGCAGAAGAGAATGAAGCCATTATTAAAATTGGCGATTGGGTGGTTGATCAAGTATGTAAGTTGTTGCATGAAGTCAGCCGAGCAGGAAAAAACACCTGTATTGCCGTAAACATTAGCGCTAAACAAATTGTAGCCCCCGATTTTAAGGAAAAATTGCTCGCCAGTGTTCATAAGTGGCAAGTGTCGCCACGTAACTTAGTGATAGAGCTAACCGAAACGACTTTAGTGTCAGACATCGAACTAGTAAAAGAGACTATGCTTGAACTTAATAAAAAGGGCTTTAGGTTTTCAATTGATGACTTTGGAACAGGTTATTCAAGCCTAAGTTATTTGAAAGAGTTGCCAATTTCTGAGCTTAAAATAGATAAATACTTTGTCGATGGCATTATGGATACTGATGATAATTCAAGTAAAACTATTGTGAATATGATCATCGACATGGCCAGTGCTTTAGGCGTAAACAGTGTTGCTGAAGGCGTTGAAGAACCCGCGCAATTTAATTATTTAAAGCAACGCGGTTGCAACTTATTTCAAGGCTATTTATTTTCAAAGCCATTGCCTATTGAGCAGTGGAAAGAGCGCCTTCAATAACCAGTTAAAGACAAAGGTTCTAGGTTTTAGGTTCTAGGTTTTAGGCAGAGATTAAGCCAAGCAAGGTGTTTGTGTTGAACGAAGGCGGGGCATCTCGCGCACATGTAGCAGCGATTTTATATCGCGTTTTTTTAAAGATTAAAGGCAAAAGGTTAAAGGCAAAAGGTTAAAGGTAGAGATTAAGCCAAGCACAGTGTTTTTATTGAACGAAGGCGGGGCTTTATCCCGCGCACATGTAGCAGCGATTTTATATCGCGTCTTTTTAAAGGTTACGAGCGACGAGCTGCGAGGTGCGGGTAAATTAAAATAGCCTGTAGGCGGGGCATCTCGTGCACATGTAGCAGCGGATTTATTCCGCGTCTTTTTAAAGATTACGAACGGCGGGCTGTGAGGTGCGGGTAAATTAAAATAGCCTGTAGGCGGGGTATCCCGCGCACATGTAGCAGCGATTTTATATCGCGTCTTTTAATGCATCATGACGCGGGGTAAACCCGCTGCTACACATCGGCTGTAATATTAAACATAAACGCAATCCCAGTAAGGGTAATCTGCAACATTGGCTATTAACTTTGCCCTCAAGGGATTGGCAATAATATAACGAGCGCTAGCTATAAGATCTTCTTCATTACGAATTAAATGATCGTAATATCCTTTTTGCCACAATCTATAAACCTCAAACTGATAAAAACTCGCGGCAGTTCTACCTTTAAAAAGACGAACTACATTTGAAAGCGTATTGTTTGAAAGTATTTGAAATTGCCAATGTAAGTGGTCTGGCATAATAACAAATGCGATTGATTTTATTCGTTGTTCTCGTTCTAGCTCTCGCATATGTTTTATTAAACAACGATTCATATTAAGTTTAGTAAAAAGCTTATTACGATTATGGGATACCATAGTGACAATATAGTAATGATTAGTTAATGAGACCCTCCCTTTCCTGAGTCTATAAGCCTTCTTCATAGCGAGTCCTTGCGCATAAAGAATAAAGTGTAGCAGCGATTTCACATCGCGTCTTTTTAATGCATCATGACGCGGGGTAAACCCGCTGCTACGGGAGTTGTTTATAATTTATGTAGCAGCGATTTTATATCGCGTCTTTTAATGCACCATGACGTGGGGTAAACCCGCTGCTACGGGAGTTGTTTTTAATTTATGTAGCAGCGATTTTATATCGCGTCTTTTAATGCACCATGACGCGGGGTAAACCCGCTGCTACGGGAGTTGTTTTTAATTTATGTAGCAGCGATTTTATATCGCGTTTTTTAATGCACCATGACGCGGGGTAAACCCGCTGCTACGGGAGTTGTTTTTAATTATGTAGCAGCGATTTTATACGCGTTTTTTAATGCACCATGACGTGGGGTAAACCCGCTGCTACGGGAGTTGTTTTTTAATTATGTAACAGCGATTTTATATCGCGTCTTTTAATGCACCATGACGCGGGGTAAACCCGCTGCTACGGGAGTTGTTTTTAATTTATGTAGCAGCGATTTTATATCGCGTCTTTTTAAAGATTAAAGGCAAAAGGTTAAAGGCAGAGATTAAGCCAAGCACGGTGTTTGGTTTAAACGTAGGTGAGGTGTTATATGCGCACTTATATGTTTTGAGATAATGGCTAAAGCGTAAATACGGGAAATAGGCTGTGTAACATGGAATGAACCAGCGGCTACTGATAAGTGTGTATTATTTTTATTTTAGATTTGGTTTTATGAAGGCTAGGTATTATTAAGAAGCTAACTTTAGATATTACTGAGGGAACTTAGAAAATAGTGGGGCGATTGACGGGGCTCGAACCCGCGACAACCGGAATCACAATCCGGGGCTCTACCAACTGAGCTACAACCGCCACTACATACACCTTGTTTGGTGTGGCGCGCATAATACATAATATCCCCATGCTTGTGAAGCAAAAAAATCAAAAAAATTAAATTTATTATAAATATTCTATATTTAAGCTATTGGCAACGGGCAACGGGCAACGGGCAACGGGCAACGGGCAACGGGTGACGGGCAACGGGCAACGGGTGACGGGCAACGGGCAATGGGCAATGGGCAACGGGCAACGGGCTTAATACCTAAAACCTAATAACGACGCGGGATGAACCCGCTGCTACGGATATAAAAACCTTGCGATATTAACCTTAAGGTTTTTAAATTCCTCGAACCTCGAACCTCGAACCTCGAACCTTGAACCTTGAACCTTGAACCTTGAACCTTGAACTCGAACCTCGAACCTCGTAAAACGCTGTTGCAAACATGTATTAAAGATTTACAATACAATAAACAACACCGCTAAACTGTTTAATAACACTATCAGGAGTTAATATGGATTCAATACTCAATTGGCTGAATGAAAATTCAGGCTTAATCTTACACTACAGTATTCAAGCAGTCATAGCGCTTGTTATATTTTTACTGGGCGGACGAATTGCCAAATTTTGTGCAAAGTTGACCGAAAAAGCATTCGACAAGAAAAAAGTAGATAAAGCGGTTTCATCGTTTGTCTCTAGTATTGTATATGCCATTGTATTTGCAGCCACTATTTTAATGGCGCTGTCACAAATTGGCATCGAAACCACATCATTCATTGCTATTTTAGGTGCGGCAGGTTTAGCCGTTGGCTTAGCACTGCAAGGGTCGTTATCTAACTTTGCGTCAGGCGTATTAATTATTCTACTTCGCCCATTTAAATCAGGTGACTACGTTGAAGCTGGCGGTAAAGCCGGTACGATTAAAAAAATCGAAATATTTTCAACAGAAATGCGCACACCCGATAACAAAGTTATTGTAATGCCTAATTCAAAAATCATGTCAGATGCGATCATTAACTACTCGCGCGAATCAACACGCCGCGTTGACCTTGTGATTGGTGTTGGCTACGACGCCGACTTACGAAAAGCAAAAGAAGTACTTAAATCAGTACTAGATAACGAATCGCGTATTTTAAAAGATCCTGCATACAATGTATCAGTTTCTGAACTTGCCGATTCAAGCGTTAACTTTATCGTACGCCCTTGGGTTAACTCAGAAGATTACTGGCCAACATACTGGTCGTTAATGGAAAACATTAAAATAGCGTTAGACGACGCAGACATTACCATTCCATTCCCGCAAATGGATGTACATTTACACAAGCAAGACTAATTTTTTAAAATACTTATTTATTAAGGCAGCGCTCAAATTCGATTTATTAATATACGCGTTGCCTTTTTAATAGGTATTAATACATTTTTTATAGGGTTATTTTTTTAATGAAACTTAAGCTTTTATCAATTTTAGTAGCAGCCTCAGCTACAACCAATGCATTTGCATCAGAAGATGAGCAAAAAACCTGGGAAGTTACCAGCGAAGTAGGCGCTATTATTACCAGCGGTAATACCGAAACAACCACGTTAAAAGGCGGTATTAAAGTATTGCATAACTTAGAAAACTGGAATAACGAGTATAAGTTAGACGGCATCTACAAAGAAGATGAAGTAGAAAACGACGACGGCATAAAAGAAAAACAGCGTACTAACGAAAAGTACTCTATTTCAGCGCAGGGTAATTACAAATTAAACGAAAAGCACGCTCATTTATTTATTTACGGGTCGCATGTTTCTGATTACTTTGGTGCATACCGAAGTGAGTCGGTTATTTCAGCGGGTTATGGTTTACGTTTACTAAACGAGTCAAACATGAAACTAAATGCTGAAATTGGTCCAGGTTATAAGTACTTTAAATACCCAGATGTAAGCGAAGAGGTTGATGAAAACGGCAACTCACTAGCGGGTGAATACGAAGGCGAAGTGATTGCGCTAGGTAAAGTAGACTTTAGCTGGAAAATTTCAGACAACGCGCGCTTTACTCAGTTAGTATCAGTGGAGTACGGTGATACTAATACCAAAACTCGCTCAGAAACTGCGCTACTTACTAAAATTAATGGCTCACTGCAAATGAAAGTGGCCTATAATATAACCAATAACTCAGATGTTGCTGATGACAAAGAAAGCACCGACACAGAGACCTCGCTAACACTGGTTTACAGTTTTTAACTAATAATACCAGGTTAATGACATTTAAATGACTAAAGGGGCAAAAGTCCCTTTTTTATTTGTCCAATAATAATGTACAATACGCAGCAATTCTTGTTGTAGACCTAGGGAAATACCTACTCGTGAACGTTTTTAAACACTTATTTAGTGCTTTAGTATTAATATGTAGCTTTAGTGCATTAGCATTCACTCCGAGTGCGTCGCAAATAGAGCAATTTAAAAAATTACCAAAGTCTCAGCAGCAGGCATTGGCAAAGCAGTACGGTGTTGATCTATCGGTAATAACTGGGTCAAGCCAATCAAGTAATCAACCTCAAGTTGAAGAACTAACAATCGGTCCTCGTTTAGTACAACAAGAGCAAGCAGCAAAAGCAGAACCAGCAAAACAAAACCCTAATACAGTTAAGCCATTTGGTTATGAACTTTTTGCCGGTGAACCAACTACCTTCATGCCTAGTGAAACGTCAGCAGTGCCTGATACGTATTTAGTTGGCCGAGGCGATCAGCTATTAATAAACTTTTATGGTAAAGAAAGCGCGAGCTTTGAAGTTATTGTTGATCGCGAAGGGCGCATTAGCATCCCTGATTTGAGCCCGGTACAAGTCGCTGGCTTAACTTTTTCTGAGGTAAAGCAGTTAATTAAGTTAAAAGTAGAGCAAGAAGTTATAGGTGTAAAAGCGTTTGTTTCGCTTGGTCAACTTCGCAGTATGCGTATTATGGTATTAGGTGAAGCATACAAACCAGGAAGTTACAGTGTGTCGTCGCTTACTACAGTGTCTCATGCTTTATTTGTAAGTGGTGGGGTGTCGGATATTGCATCATTACGTAATATTCAAGTTAAGCGGGCTGGTAAAGTAGTTACTAATTTCGATTTATACGACCTACTTATTCACGGTGATAGCAGTAACGATATTATTTTAAAACCCGGCGACGTGGTATTTGTACCTTCGGTGGGCGCACAAGTTAAAGTAGAAGGATTAGTTAAACGCCCTGCTATTTTTGAGCTTAAAAAAGGCGAAACAGCAAAAGAGCTACTGGCAATGGCTGGCGGCTTAAAGCCCGGTGCCTATACTAAAAATGCACTAGTAGAGCGCTTTAATAACAACCGTAAAGAAGTACTAACCGTAGACTTTTCGGCAAATAAAATTAATTACATTCCGCAAGACGGCGACCGTATTCGTTTTAACACCATAAGCGCACAATATAAAAACTCAGTTAACTTGGTCGGTGCTGTGGTACGCCCTGGTAGTTACCAATGGCACCAAGGTAAACGCATATCTGATGTACTTAAGTCGGTACGTGGCGACTTGCTCCCACAAGCCGATTTAAGCTATGGCTTAGTGGTGCGCGAAATAAACATAAATGGTGACATAGAAGTGCATCAGTTTGATGTAGCTTTAGCTATTGTTAAAAATAGTGAAAACGACTTAATCCTTAACGCTAACGACAAAATACTTATATTTAGTGAATTTGAAGAAAAACGTGATGAAAAGTTAACGTTAGCAGCAACGGGCTCAGGCACTAAAAAAGATACCACAATTGAGCAAGCTGCTAGCCAAGCAGGAGATAGTAACCAGCTAAGTGCTGCTAGCTATACACCTTATAGCCGTAATAATTTGTTAGCACCAATAATTAAAAAGTTAAAGCGACAAGCGTCTACTCAGCAAGCTATTCAGCTAGTTGAGGTGAATGGTAGTGTTACTTACCCAGGCGTTTACCCATTAACAGTAGATGCTGAAGCAGCAGATTTAATCACAGCAGCAGGTGGTTTATTGGAGTCGGCTTATACCAAACAAGCCGAAATTACCCGTATGGTAAATGGCGATGCTTCAAATGTTGAGCACATTAATATAGACCTTGCTCAAGTATTGAGTGGCAATGCACAAGGCCTTAAATTACAAAGTAAAGACAGCTTAAATATTTTTACCATTCCTAACTGGCAAGAAAACGTAAAAGTAACCCTTAAAGGTGAGTTGCTATTCCCGGGTACGTACACCATTCGCCGCGGCGAAACACTAACCGATTTATTAAACCGTGCCGGTGGCTTTACTAACTTTGCCGAGCAAAAAGCAGCGGTGTTTATTCGCCAATCGGTTAAGCAGCAAGAGCAACAACAACTAGCCCGTTTAGCTACTGAACTACGCCGCGATGTAGCATCAAAAAGCTTTCAAAATTCAATAAGTAGTAGTGCGCTTTCGTACGGCGAAATGAACAAACTACTTAACGACTTAGCCAGTGTTGAAGCTGTAGGGCGTTTAGTTATCGACCTACCACTAATTGCTAAAAACCAGCAAACACTAGTGCTACAAGATGGTGATACGCTTTATGTACCGAGTAAGCGCGACTCTATCAGCGTAGTGGGAGAGGTTAATTATGCAACTACTCACTTATATAAAGCAGGCGTTAGCCTAGACGACTACCTAGAGCTAAGTGGTGGTTTAAAAGAGCGTGCTGATGACGATCGTATTTACATTATAAAAGCCAACGGCTCGGTTAAAATACCTAGCGCAGGTAACTGGTTTGCCGTTAATAACTCAGACCAGCTAGAGCCAGGCGACACCATAGTAGTACCTATGGACACTGGGCACATGGATAAGCTAACGCTGTGGAGCACAGCAACGCAAATACTGTATCAATTAGGTGTAGCAGTAGCCGCGATAGGTAGCCTGTAATATAGGGTTATAAGCAACGGGTATCGGGCTGTGGGCTATTAGCTAAGGGCTTAGGGCTCGAAACTCGTAGCCCGTGGCTCGCAGCTAAAATGTTTTTTAAAGCGGGGCTTTACGCCTCGCAAAGGTAGCAGCGACTTTATGTCGCGTCTGTTAGTGATTTTATTCACCACAGAGGGTAAAGAGAACATAGAGGAAAATAGCAGTTGTCAGCAGACTTTTTTCTCAGTGTAGCGCGCAGCGCCTCAATGTACTCTGTGGTTCAAATGATTTTATATGCTGGGCTTTACGCCTCGCAAACGTAGCAGCGACTTTATGTGCGTCTGTTAGTGATTTTATTCACCACAGAGGGTAAAGAGAACATAGAGGAAAATAGCAGTTGTCAGTTGTCAGCAGACTTTTTTCTCAGTGTAGCGTGCAGCGCCTCGGTGTACTCTGTGGTTCAAAATGATTTTTAAAGCGGGACTTTAACCCGCAGGTTTTTACTTAAAGGTTATGAGCATTAGCCTAGAACCTAAACTTGTTTTTTTATCAGACCGTAGGAACTGCAACCTAGGGGCGGAAGCGTGCCCGAAGGGCTAGACAAGCAAATAGTTTTGCTTTCAAGCTGGAGCGAGAGGAGCTCTGCGACGAACTGGAACGGAAGCGTGCCTGAAGGGCTAGATAAGCTTACAGCGACGAGCCTAGAGCCTAGAGCCTAGAGCTCGAAGCCCGAAGCCTGAAGCTCGAAGCCCGAAGCTCGAAGCTCGAAGCTCGAAGCTCGAAGCTCTAAAATTAACTAACTGTAAAAACGCTAAAACCTGCTACATTTTTACTTTAAAGTATTACTTTAGAGTTAAAAATGAAATACGAAAATCTAGAAGTTTGGCAAAGAGCATTTAAGTTAAGTTTATTAATTTATAAAAGCTTTCAGCAGCTCCAGGATTATGGTCTAAAAGATCAAATGTGTAGATGCTCTGTTTCTGTACCTAGCAATATTGCAGAGGGGATGGAAAGAGGTTTTGAAAAAGAAAAAACTCGCTTTTTATGGATTGCCAAAGGCTCCATAGGCGAATTAAAAACACAAGTTATGATTGCTTCAGAATTAGGATATATCAATAGCTTAAAAGCAGGTTATATTCTCGAAGAATGTGAGGTTATTGCAAAGATGCTAAGCAGATTAATAACGGTCATTAAAAATAGCTCTTAGCCAATAGCTCGCGGCCCGAAGCCACTTACTAGAACCACGAGACCCATATGAACAACCCAAGTACATTACAAAATAACGAGCCAATGCAAAATAATACACCAATGCAAAACCCCAACATCGCTGACGATGAAATAGATTTACGTGAGCTCTTTGCGGTAATATGGCAAGGTAAGTGGATAATAATTGCAATAACTACCCTGTTTGCTGTTGCATCGGTTATTTATGCTATTAACCAACCTAATATTTATAAATCAGAGGCCTTATTAGCCCCTGCAGAGCAAGAAGGTGGCGGTGGTTTAAGTGCATTGGCAGGGCAGTTTGGCGGTTTAGCGAGTTTAGCGGGTGTTAACTTAGGTGGTGGCTCAAGTAATAAAGCCCAATTAGCCATTGAGGTATTAAAGTCACGCCAGTTTACCAGCGACTTTATTCAAAAGCATAACATTCTCCCAGATTTAATGGCCGCTAAAACATGGAATATGCAAACGAACACCATTGTATACGATAATGAAATATACGATGCTGAAAACAATAAATGGGTGCGTGAAGTAAAAGCTCCTTTTGAGCCAAAGCCATCAATGCAAGAGGCATATAAAGAATTTAGTAAAATTATTAGTGCCAGCACAGATAAAGAAACCGGTATGGTTAAAATATCAATAGAGCATGTTTCTCCTTATGTTGCTCAGCAATGGGTAGATTGGTTAATTAAAGATATTAACCAAACCATGAAACAGCGCGATGTATTAGAGGCACTAAAAAGTACCGACTTTTTAACACAGCAGCTAGAGCAAACCAAAATTGCTGACATTCGTGCTGTGCTATACAAGCTAGTTGAAGAGCAAACTAAAACCATTATGTTTGCTAAAGTACGCGACGAATACGTATTTAAAACCATTGACGCCGCATTAGTGCCAGAAGAAAAATTCAAGCCAAAACGCGCACTAATTGCAATACTTGGTACAATGCTAGGTGGTATGTTAAGTGTAATGATAGTATTGATCAGACACTATGTAGGTAACTCTAAATCCTAGAACCTATTTCTAGAAGGCCTATTGGGCACTTTTTAATAAAAGTATAAAAACAAGCAATTACAATGAGATAGTCTAAATTGACTGTCTAAAAATGGAAAAAAGTGTCTCAGTGGGGTGTAATATCACTGAGATACTTAGTTGAAATAAATCATGTTTCGGGCTGTATAAAACCAGCTATCCCACAGATAATCTCCAAAATATAAAGGCATTTTTTGTGAAAATATTAGTAACTGGTGGCGCAGGGTTCATTGGTAGCGCCGTTATTCGTCACATACTTTCTGACACTCAAGATAGTGTGATCAACGTTGATGCGTTAACGTATGCGGGAAACTTAGAATCTCTTCCTAATGCAGACGAGTCTAGCCGTTACTGTTTTGAACACGTTGACATTTGTAATCGTACAGAATTAGACCGAGTTTTTAAAACGCATATGCCTGATGCTGTAATGCATTTGGCAGCAGAAAGCCATGTGGACCGCTCAATCACAGGCCCAGCAGAGTTTATACAAACTAATATCGTGGGTACTTATAATTTACTAGAAGCTGCCCGTGAGTATTGGAACACACTTAAACAACCAGCAAAACATGCCTTTAGATTCCATCATATCTCTACCGATGAAGTATATGGCGATTTGCCTCATCCTGATGAGATAGAAGAGAGTGTGCTGGATGAAGAGTTACCACTATTTACAGAGCAAACGCCTTATGCACCTAGCAGCCCATATTCAGCAAGTAAAGCGTCGAGTGATCATTTAGTTCGTGCTTGGTTACGCACTTATGGCTTACCTACTATAATTACAAATTGCTCAAATAATTATGGGCCCTATCACTTCCCTGAGAAGTTAATTCCTTTAGTTATTTTGAATGCACTTGAAGGTAAAGAATTACCAATTTATGGTAAAGGTGACCAAATACGCGATTGGCTTTATGTAGAAGATCATGCACGTGCACTTTATAAAGTAGTAACCGAAGGTGAAATTGGTGAAACTTATAATATAGGTGGTCATAATGAGAAACAAAATATTGAAGTAGTAAAAACTATTTGCAGTATTTTAGATGAGTTAGTACCTAATGAGTCTAAATATTCAGAGCAAATAACATTTGTAGCTGATCGCCCAGGCCACGACCGTCGCTATGCAATTGACTCATCTAAAATGAGTGCAGAGCTAAACTGGGCTCCTGTTGAAACATTTGAAACAGGTTTACGCAAAACAATCGAATGGTATTTAGAAAATCAAAGCTGGTGCCAGAATGTTCAAGATGGTTCTTACCAACGTGAACGTTTAGGTGAAATAAATACGCAAAATAAAGGAGGGTAACATGAAAGGAATTATCCTTGCCGGTGGTTCAGGCACTCGCCTTTACCCGATTACAATGGGCGTATCTAAGCAATTACTCCCAATTTATGATAAGCCGATGATTTATTATCCGCTATCGGTATTAATGTTGGCGGGCATTCGAGAAGTGCTTATTATTACCACCCCAGAGGATAGTGACTCATTTAAGCGTTTACTGGGTGATGGTTCACAATTTGGTATTGAGCTTAGCTATACAGTACAGCCAAACCCCGATGGATTAGCGCAGGCTTTTATACTTGGTGAAGACTTTATTGGTGATGATGATGTATGCCTAGTATTGGGTGATAACATTTTTTATGGCCAAGGTTTTACGCCTAAGTTAAAGCACGCTGTTGAAAATGCCAAAAACGGCCAAGGTGCTACTGTATTTGGTTATCAAGTAAAAGATCCTGAACGCTTTGGTGTGGTTGAGTTTGACGAAAACCTAAAAGCTATTTCTATTGAAGAAAAACCAAGTAAGCCTAAGTCACACTTTGCAGTAACAGGGCTATATTTTTACGATAACTCAGTAGTTAAAATGGCTAAGCAAGTAGAGCCATCACACCGTGGTGAACTTGAAATTACTTGCTTAAACGAAATGTATTTAGAGCAAGGTAAGCTTAATGTAGAAATGCTTGGTCGGGGTTTTGCTTGGTTAGACACAGGTACTCACGAAAGCTTACTTGAAGCCGCGCAGTTTGTTGAAACAATCGAGAAACGTCAAGGTTATAAAATAGCCTGTTTAGAAGAAATTGCATTTAACAATGGATGGCTGTCAAAGCGACAAGTTGCAAAATTAGCCCAACCTTTTATCAAAAATAGCTATGGAAAATATCTATTAGAAATTATTGAGAGCAAACTGTAAGGGCGGTAAGTTAATTGGTTCCTCTTACTATAATGAGCTAAGAAAAGCGGCTTTTTTGTTATTAATAAATATAGAATAGTCATTTTTGATGGTTAAAACAAAAAAGTAGCAAAAAAACAAAAAATATTAATTAAAATTATGAAATACATGAGTTTATTTATGATTGTGTTTTATTAGCAATTGAATATTATAATGAGTTTTAATATATAAGGGTAAATTATGAGAGCTATTATTCTAGAAAAATTTAATGAAGCATTAGAGCAAACTGATAAAGAAAAAACATATGTAGATATAAAAGATGATCAAATACTACTTGAAACAGATCTTGATTCATTAGGATTTGCTATTTTAGTAGCTTTACTTGAAGAAGAACTTGATATTGATCCTTTCCAAATAATGGAAGAGCCAGTGTACCCGACTACATTTGGTGAGTTTGTTGCAATTTATGAGCAGGCAAATGCTTAATAAGCTTTTAGATTATATAAATTTAGTACCTTTGGAACGCTGTTTTATTAAAGCTGAAAATAGGTCAGTAACCTATAAACAATTAAATGAGATTACTTTTGAGTTTATTGATAGGTATAGCTTTTTAAAAGACAAGAATTGCGCTGTTACTTCAAACGATAGACTCTCTTTAGCTTTATATTTACCTGCAATTGATAGTTTAGCTAAAACTATTTTTTTACAAGCAAGTGATTTAGATGAAGATACAACCAGTAGCTTTTATGAAAACGCTGAAATTGAATATATCATAACTTTAAAAGCTAACAATGAGATCGTTATTAAAAAGCTGAACACTGTGAGTGTAATTGAACAATCACATGGCTGGCTTTTAGCTACTTCAGGAACTACAGGTACACCTAAGTTAGTGTCGTTTAGTTTAGAACGACTAATAAGTACTGCTCAAAAAAACATTGAGTTGGGTAGTATTTATAACTGGGGGTTATGTTATGACTTGAATAGGTTTGCAGGTTTGCAAGTATATTTACAAGTTGTCGCTGCAGGCTCAGTGCTTACAATTAGCGAAAGTGAACATTCAATTAGTGACATTGTTAATATATTTAGTTTTAACCAAGTAAACTCAGTATCTGCAACGCCTTCTTTTTGGCGTAAAGTCCTAATGACAGAAAACGCTTCATCATTAGAGCTTAAAAAAATCACTTTAGGTGGAGAAATAAGCACTCAAAGTATACTTAATGCTCTTCAGCATCAGTATTCTACGGCTAAAATAACACATATATATGCTTCAACCGAAGCTGGTGTTGGTTTTGCTGTTAAGGATAACAAGGAAGGTTTTCCTGCTAATTACTTATTAGCAAATAGTGAGTTAGGTATAAGTCTCAAAATAATAAACAAAGAGCTTTGGATTAGAAGTGAACGTTCTAATAGTGCTTTATTGGCTGGGCATGTAGATATTGATGAGCAGGGCTTCATAAACACGGGTGATCTTGTCGAGTGTATTGATGAGCGTGTGATATTTTTAGGTCGAAGTAGCGGTGCCATTAACGTTGGTGGTAATAAAGTAATGCCTGAAAAAATAGAGGCGATTATAAATCAATGTAATAGTGTCAGTTATTCTCGAGTGTTTGGTAAAAGTAACTCTATGTTAGGTACGATAGTGTGTGCGGAAGTTGTATTAGAAGACTCTGCAAAAAGTTTAAGCGCTAAAGATCTAAAAACGAATATTTTAAGATTATGTAAAGATGAACTAGAAACACACGAAGTACCGGTGTTGCTGAAATTTGTTGAAACTATTGCTACTAATTCAACGGGTAAATTAATAAGGTTTTAAAGTGGAAAAAACAGTTATTGTAACAGGTACGGGTAAAGGCTTAGGTTTAGCGTTATGCCATCAACTCTTAACTAACGACTACAAAGTAATCGCAGTGAGCAGAACTTTAACTGAAGAGTTTAAAGTGTTACAGCTAAAGCACTCGGATAAATTGTTTTTTTATGAGTATGATTTCTCAGATACAACGAATATATCTAAGCTGGTAAAAAAAATCACTACAGAGCATGGGCGGCCTTACGGGCTAATAAATAACGCCGCTATAGGTAATGATGGTGTGCTTGGTACAATGCATGAGAGTGACATTGCTCAAAGCATTAAAGTTAATATTGAAGCCCCTATTTTATTCACAAAATATGTTTCGCGCGCAATGTTGCTTAACAAGGCCGGTAGAATAATTAATGTTGGCTCTATTATTGGTTCGACTGGCTTCAGTGGTTTAAGCGTCTACGGCGCAACTAAGTCAGCACTAGGAGGTTTTACCAAGTCACTAGCACGTGAGCTTGGCAAGGTAGGGATAACGGTTAATACTTTAGCACCAGGTTATATGGAAACTAGCATGACGGATGGTCTTCAAGGTGACAAGCTTGAAAAGATTAAAAGAAGAAGTTGTATAGGCCGATTAGCAAGTGTAGATGATGCTGCATCTGCAGCGTTATATTTACTATCGGCTAACGCAGCAGGTGTAACGGGGACAACGTTAACAGTGGACGCTGGTAGCACTGCTTGAGGGGATAAGTATGATTAGAGGACGTTATACCCCATGGGATGAGTCTGCACTCAAACTAAGAACATTTGAGATATTAGAGATTGATACGAAAAATATCGAGAGTACTCAAATAGAGTTGAATGATAACTCTTTTTGTAATGCAGATCTTATATATGGTAGATTTCCAGCTAATAATTTTGTAGTTAAAGAGTTATTGTTTAAAAGTGGTTATATCGCATGTGAAACTAGCTTCAGAATTGCGCTTGGTAAATTACATGAATATACACTACCGCCTCTCTACTCAAGAAGGATGCTGCCGGTTAATAAGGCAAAAAAAAGTGAATTTAAGGATATTGCAGATATAGCACGTGATATGTTTAAGTTCTCTAGATTCCATGAAGACCCGTTTATTCAGAAGCACCTCTCAGATATTAGAATGTACCAATGGGTTAATGACCTTGCCAATCAAGATGTTGCGTGTTTAGTCAATAAGTCAAATCTCGGTGATATAATTTCCTTTATGATTTACAAAGTAAATGATCGAAAACAGGTTGATTTAATCCTAGGAGGGAGTAAAAAAGGCTTTGAAATGCACTCTCCATTTTTTTGGGGTTCAGTAATTAGTTATTTTAAAAGCGAAGGATTAAGTAAGATACTTACTACTATATCCGCTGCAAATAATGGGGTTCTTACTTTGTATCAGAACCTTGGGTTTAAAATAATTGAAACGAATATAGATTACCATAAGCATGTATGATTGCACCTGCTTAGTAAGTTAGTGTTAATGTTGAAAATCACTACCTTGCATGCATAACGCTATCAGTCAGTATAAAATTGAGATAAAAATGATACCATTTAACATTCCTCCTAAAGTAGGTACAGAATTAGCGTATATCAAGCAAGCGATTGCATCAGACAAGTTATGCGGCGATGGTTACTTCTCTAAAAAATGCGAAAAATGGTTTGAAGACAGCTTCAACACAACAAAAGCATTACTAACTCCCTCATGTACAGCATCGTTAGAACTAGCCGCTATTCTGATCGATATTCAGCCTGGTGATGAAGTTATAATGCCCTCATACACATTTGTATCTACAGCGAATGCGTTTGTATTACGTGGTGCAAAAATTATATTTGTTGACGTTCGTCCGGACACAATGAATATTGATGAAACACTCATTGAAGCTGCTATTACGGCTAAAACAAAAGCAATAGTGCCAGTACATTACGCAGGTGTAGCTTGTGAAATGGATACAATACTCGCTATCGCAGAAAAACATGACTTGTGGGTAGTAGAAGATGCAGCACAAGGCGTAATGTCTACTTATAAAAATAAAGCACTAGGCGCGATAGGGCACATCGGCTGTTATAGTTTTCATGAAACCAAAAACTATTCATCGGGTGGCGAAGGCGGAGCAATATTAATTAATGACCCCAAGCTAGTTGCTAGGGCTGAGATCATCCGTGAAAAAGGCACTAATCGCAGTCAATTTTTACATGGCATAGTTGATAAATATACTTGGCAAGATATAGGTTCGAGTTTTTTACCAAGTGAATTGCAGGCTGCATATTTATATGCTCAATTAGAATCTGCTAGTGAGATAAATGACTTTCGCTTGTCACTATGGAATAACTATTACACTGAGTTTAGTAAAATATTGCAACCAGCGCAGCTCCCACACATACCTAATGATTTAAAACACAATGCACATATGTTTTATATTAAATTAGGTACTAGCGAGGAAAGAGCTAAATTTATATCCTTTATGAAAACGTGCGATATTATCACTCCTTTTCATTATATCCCACTGCATTCAAGCCCTGCAGGAAAACAGTTTGGCGAGTTTATTGGTGATGATAACTTTACTACCGTTGAAAGCTCAAAACTAGTTCGTTTGCCTCTTTATTATGGAATGCCTATAAAAATACAACAAGAAGTTATTAAACGTGTGCTGGAGTTTTTTTCTTGAATTTAAAAAAAATCCTGCAGTTTTCAATTGGGCCAATTGGTGCTGCTGCTTTAAGTTTAATTACTTTGCCTTTTGTGGCGTGGTTCTTTACGGTTGAAGATGTTGGCCGTTTAACTATGTTACAAGTTGTACTTAGTTTAGCTGTATCATTATTTAGTTTAGCTATGCATCAGGCATATGTTCGTGAATACCATGAAGAAGACGATAAACAAGCTTTATTTAAGGTTAGTGTTATCCCTGGTTTAGCAGTTTTGTTATTAGTAAGTGTGATTACAATAGCACTGCCATTTTCAATTTCGATGCTGCTGTTTGAGATTGATTCTACTCTACTTTCTTTCATGTTATTTATAGGGATTTTTGCTAGTTTTTTTATTAATTTTTTAGCACATGTAGTAAGAATGCAAGAGCGTGGCTTGGTTTTTTCTGCTACAAAAATCACACCGAAACTTTTTTTATTAATTTTTATCGGCTTAATCATGTTGTTAAATTTAAAAGCTGAATTTAAGACATTAATGATAATGAATACGCTGGCTGTTTTATCATCGTTAATGATGTTTTTATGGTTAACCAGAGATACTTGGCTACCTGCTCTCAAAAAAAATGTAAGTATTGTGTTGCTAATAAAAATGCTTAAATTTAGTCTCCCATTAGTTGCAGGTGGTATTGCATATTGGGGGTTAACAACGATGGACCGATTTTTTTTGCGCAGCTTGTCTGGTTTTGATGAGTTAGGGATTTACGCAGTAGCTGTGGCTCTAGCTGGTGCGGTATCTGTTGTATCTAGCATTTTTTCTAATATTTGGCATCCAATTTTGTACAAATGGGCTAAAGAAGGGATAGCTCAAAAAAAAGTACAATGTGTTATTGATAATATGATTATTTTTGTTGCGTTAATATGGTCTTTAGCGGGTGTGTTTTCCTTTATAGTACCTTGGTTTTTACCAAAAGAATATCAAGCTATTGAGTATTTAATTGTTGCATGCGTCGCAATGCCGTTGTTTTATTTGTTGAGTGAAACTACTGGAGTTGGTATTGGTATAACTCGTCGATCTAAATATTCAATGTTTGCATCAATTTCAGCATTTTTGGTAAATGCGTTATTGAATTATTTACTAATACCTGATTATGGCGCCACTGGTGCTGCGCTTGCAACAGTGTTAGCATTTTTTGTTTTCTTTATAGTTAAAACTGAGTTTAGCGCAAGGTTGTGGTGTGCAATACCACGGATAAAAATGTACATACTCATTCTTTCTTATGTTATTGGCACATTAGTAATGGTGTTAAGTAAAGCAAACTTAGGACACTTCTATTTAATGTGGGTTTTCTTATTTGTTTTTACTTGCTTGCTTTATAGAAGCAGGGTTTCTGAGAATGTAAATATATTAAAATTTTTTTTAGAGAAAAGGTAGCAAATGTTATTTATTTATGGAACCTTATCCGTAGGTGGTATCGAAACATTTTTTGTAAGAATGGCGAAAGAGCGATTCCATAAAAACCTACACACTTCTATTTTGTTATTATCGAAGCCTGAAAGAAGTAATGACGAGTTGCTATCTGAAATAAAAAAATATGCTAGCGTGATTTATCCCGAGGATATTTTTTATGGATTTTCATTTTTTTGTCGCCGATTTCCACTTCTGTCACCGGTTAAACCAAAAGCACTCTTAGATAAACTAATGAAAGTTGATCAAATCCACGCTTTTGATGGTATGCATGCCCTACTTGGCTACAGATTATCTCAAATATTAGATAGGAAACTTCCTGTTACAATAGGCTTTTATCATTACATCAAATATCTTTGGGGTGGGGGAAATGTCGCTTGGCACGAAAAATTAAATAGGGATTTCATATTTAATTATCTTCCCGAAAAGTCGTTACTTTTTTTCTCTGAGGGTAACCGTGAGCTATACATTAAGCATAAAAAACAAGAGTTTGGGGAGTCAAATACATTTAGGTTGGGAGTGATAGACAAGAAAGAGGTAGCACTTTCAGGTGATTTAATCACACCACTTAAAATTGTAGCTGTTGGCCGATTGGTAGAATTTAAAACCTATAATTTTTATATGATAGATGTTGTTAAAAAGCTAATAGATAAAGGAATTGATGTTGAATTTGATATATATGGTGATGGGCCATTAAAGCAGCAAATTCAAGAGAAAATAAAAAAAGCCAACTTGCAAGATAAAATCTTATTAAAAGGGACTTTAGATTATTCTAAATTCGATACAACAATAGCTAATTATGACCTTTTTATTGGTAGTGGCACTGCGATTATACAGGCTTCTGCGTTGGGCGTTCCATGTATAGTTGGTGTAGAAAATATGATTGCTCCCAAGACTTATGGGTACTTTTGTGATGTTTGGCAGCATGAATATAACTTAAAAGGGTTAGATTTATCATTATTTAAGGTTGAAGATATTATCCATGAATTTATTAGTATGGAAAAAAAACAACGGTTAGAACTAAAACAAAAGCATCTTAATTGCATTGTTATGTTTACAAATGAAAGCTGCCAGAACTCAATGGATGAGTTAAAAAAAATAGAAATGCCTCAAGCTGAATTTAAATACAACCGCTTTTTTTACATCATATCTAGAGGTATTGATGTCATTAACATTAAATTTAATAAAAAACATCCTCGTGTAACTCAATTTGAAGATTTTAAGAGGTTTGAAAAGCAATAGCTTCATAATTGCAGAGTGAAAATATTTTTACCTAACAATATACAAGAATGATTTAAAGTAATATGGGCTTGTTTAGTTATATTGCTTTAGCTACCCAGTGGTTTAAAACGAAAAAATATTATACAAAACGTTTTTGTGGCAGTTTGTTACATGGATTGTTTAGTTAATTATTTAAAAGCGTTAGCTTGTATTGAACTAAGTTGATTTATAATTTTAATTGTAGGTTGTGAATGGAAAGTGGCATACGGACTATAAAGTCTAAAATTAATGAAACGATAATATTGAAAGGGGACTTGGCAGGTCATAATCCAAAGTATGTATATTTAGCAGAGAACAAAAACTTTCTTTTAGTTAGTGATTCTATTACTGAATTGCTTGATTGTGATAAAGTCAAAAAACCTTTAAAAATAAATGAGAGCAGCCTTTCCTTTCTACTTCAAAGCGCCGTCGTGCCTCCTCCCCGTACTATATATGAAAATATATTTATACTGAGTATTGGCGACACCCTTAAAGTTGAATGTAAAAATGGAAAATTTAATTTAACATTTAGTCATCAGTTTCCATTTATGGATAAATACCGAGATGAAAATCAAACAGAACCAAAATATGACGAAATATTATCATTAATTACTTCTGCAACGCTTTCTCGATTGGATAATAAAAGGGAGTCTTTCTTATTTCATAGTGCGGGTAAAGATAGTAACACTATTGCTTTGGCATTGGCTGAGTCTGGATTACAAGATAAATTTACTTTAGTAACTCATCGTTCAGAGAAAGGTGGTGACGAAAGTGAAATTAGTAAAAAAATCGCGAAAAAATTAGGTTTTAAGCATCAGATATTAAAGGAAGAAGAAAAGATTGATTTTAATTATCAAAATCAAATAGAAGACTTTTTTAGAAACTCCCCTTTTCCATGCGTTGATAATGTTACTCTTGCATACCCTCTATATAGCCTTCAGATGCCTCAACTTTCCAAATCAAATCTTATTTTTGGAGATGGGAATGATAGTCACATGCTATCGCCTTTAGATCGCAGGCAGAGGTTGTTTCTACCTTTTTCAAGGGGCTTATCCAATTTTAGTGGCTTTCGTGACAGTCTTAATTCAGAAAGTACTCTTGTTCCATTCTTTAGAACTCCAGCTGAGTTATTTGGAATGACAGGTTTGACCTATAAAGATAGTTTAAGAGTATATCCATCTAGTTGTAGTGTTTATCAATATTGGAAAAGTGAATCGGATAAGCGTAGTAGTTATAGTGGTACAGAGTTAAAGTCTGATATATATGCTACTAGGTCTATTTCAGAAAGAATGATAAGAAAGCTCTATAATTTTGCTGATTATGTTGAAAGTAATGCGATTCTCCCATTTGCAGATAGCGAAGTAGCTAAGTACTTTGGGAAAATACCTAAGCGATATTTACTTAATGAAAAAACGTTAGAAAATAAGTTGATTTTACGTAAGTTATTAATGGATAAAATGGATTTAGATTCTAATAAAATCGGAAAAATGGGCTGGAGCTTTGATTCACGAGGTATAGTTTTAAAGAATAAGGAGATTATTTATGCAGAAGTGTGTAATTGTAAGTATTGGGATTCTGTGGAGCTTAATCTGCTATTAAATAGATTATATAAAAATATTGGCCTTAATTCGCGAAAGGGAATCGTATCTGCAAGTTTAATTTATAGGGTTTACCTTATTTCTTTGTGGCTTAATCACAGCAAATACATCAGAGCACAATAACTATGAAAGTCGTTTTTTATCTAGATAATCTCAAAGGTGGTGGTGTTCAACGTAGAACCATGCGCTTATTGAAAGGCATAGTAGAGCAGAGTGAGGGACGTTTTATAGATCTAAACTTGGTAATAAATCAAGGGGCTGGCGAAAATATCAATATGGTTCCTGCAGAAGTAAAATTACACGTGTTAGGAGGTAAGGCAGGAAGGCAGCTAAATGACTCATTGGAAAGCGCTTTAATCAGCTTAACCCCTGATATAGTTGTTTGTTGTATGGGGCAGCAGTTTATCCAAGCGATTAAACATAAGGGCAAATTACTTGATATTTGTCGCTGGTATATAATTCAAGCAGTTCCTGTCAATTTGATTGCTAATTCATGGTACAGCAATCTAATTCGTAAGCTTGCTATTCGTTATTTTTACCCTAAGGCTGATAAAGTTCTCTGCGTTTCAAAAGATGTACAGTCGACTGTCGATCGTTTAGGGTTGCAGAGAAAGACGCTTACTATTTATAACCCAGTAGTATCAGAAAACTTATTGGATTTATCAAATGAACCGGCAGAGCACGAATTCTTCTCTAAAGAACACACAGTATTAGTCGCTGCTGGACGCCTTAATGTGCAAAAGGATTATTTTACCCTAATAAAAGCTTTTTATTTGTTGAAAAAAATGAATGCTAATAATACCTCTTATAAGTTATTAATATTAGGCGGTGGTGAGCTTCTTGAAAAAATCAACTCTTTAGTCTGCGACTTAGGTTTGCAGGATGATGTAGACTTGGTTGGATTTGTCGATAACCCATACAAATACATAAAAAAATCTGATTTATTTGTAATGTCTTCGTTATGGGAGGGGTTGCCTAACGCGATGATTGAAGCATTAGCTATAGGTAAAAAGGTTGTGTCAACTGACTGTATCGCCGGGCCTCGAGAGATATTAGATAACGGTAAATATGGGACATTAGTTCCAATGCAAGACCCTGAGGCGTTGGCTAACGGTATTATATACGAGCTCGAACAAAATAGAGATACAGAGGTACTTGTTAGGCGTGGCTGGATGTTTAGTGTTAAAAACTCAGCTGAAAATTATATTAAATTATTTGAAAACGGTAAATTGTGAAGATATCAAAGTTCTTAAAAACAAAATATGTAGATGTTAAAAAGCTAGCAAATGAGAATGATTTTAAACCGGGTGCCTATATATATGTAAACCCATTTAACTATCTTTTTTTGAGGAAGCGTTCGGATATTACTGATGTTGCCTTTTATCGCTCCGATGGTTTTTATTTAATTTCAGTGTTAAAAACGTTTCTACCCAAAAGTATTAACTTTTATCGTCAATCATTCGATATGACATCATTAGCGCCAATAGTATTCGATTATTGCCAGCGTAACAATCTATCTGTTTTTATTGCTGGTGGTAAACCTGGCGATGCAAGCAAGTTTAAAGAGCGTTTATCTGAGCGTTTTCCTGGACTAGTTTGGAAAGGCGATACAGATGGTTATAAGAGCGAAGAAGAAATTATAAAATGTGTATTAGATGCCAATGCAGATGTTGTAATCCTTGGTTTAGGAAATATTAAACAGGAGTCTGTTGCAGGAAGGTTGGCAACTTTAAATAAAGGATTATATTTTACTTGTGGAGCGTTTATTTCTCAAACAGCCAACAGTAAAACTATTGATTACTATCCGGGGTGGGTAAATAAATATAATCTGCGTTGGTTATATAGGTTTTTTACTGAAAGCCACGTTATAAAAAGAGTCGTAAAATATTATCCAGTTTTTTTAGTTTATTTCTTACGAGATTTAATTAGTGATAGGTAATAAATTAAACTCAACGATTGCCTTTGTTTTATTTTCAATTATTGTATTTTTTCCTACCTATATTGGTGGTTTATCGCTGCATGCAGGTCAAAAGTTTTTATATTTACTGTTTCCTTTATTTATTATTTTATTCTTGATAGGGCGGAGAAAGGTTGAAATTCCGACTATTTCGGTTGTTTTATTTATACTGTTTGTATTTTTTCTCATTACGGTTATATCTAAAGTTGAGTTTATTAATATTCAAATAGCATTAGCACATTTTCGTTATCTGGCATATTTTTTCGTTTTTACAGTTAGCTATAATATTGCTAGACGTTTTAAGGTTACTCTGGGAGAGTTAAGGGGCGCTTTGATTTGTTTAGTTTCAATTATATTGCTGTTTGTTATTGCTCAGTTATTATTGCCTGAGCTTATTATGAAGTTTGGCATAACAAACAGGGAAGGGATTGGGCGTTTAGGGTTAAGGATAGGAGGGCCTTTTGTTTGGTCATATTCTTACGGTTTTGCTCTAATGCCAATATTTTATATGATTTACTTCAGTTTAGTTAAAGGAGATGCAAACCTTAACCTTATTTTATTACTAGGCTTGATTTTACTTACCGTTTTAGCTGGCCAATCAAAAGCAGCTTACTTAGCTTATGTTGCTGCATTTATTTTTTTTATTCCTATGTCATATAGATATGGAAATAAAAAACATGCAAGTATATTCCTACTATCTTTGCTTTTGATTGTCTTGGCTTTAGGAGTATATGTTGCTGCTAATTTAGAAGAGTTTGGTAATATACATAGGTTTATTGTAGCTTTATCAAGTGAGGGGGCAGATGCATCAACCCAAACAAGGCTGAATCAGCTGTTCTACATTAAGAAGACCCTCGATGAAAATATACTGTTAGGCTACCCTATTAATTACATTATAATCGAAAATGGTTATGGTTATTATTTGTATAATTATGGTGTCGTTGGCCTATTATGCTATTTGTCTTTGTTGTGTTTCTTATTTCTTTCTGCTTACAAAGCTGTGCACCTTGCTCATAAAAATTGTAACCTCACTAATAATGACAAAACAGTTACATTAGGTTATTTGGCTTTTGTAATTGGTGCCATAGTGTTTTCTTTAGCGAATTCACCGTTGGATGGCCACAAAGTCGCGTACTTTTTTTGGACGTTTAGCGGTTTATTTTGGGGTAGTTTTAAAAATCAAAGCCAATGAAGTAAGCTTTTTTAAAGCTTGGGGATCCAATTTTACTTTTATGGGTTGTGATACTTATTAATGTAAAATGTATGGTAAGTTATAGCGGTGGCTTTAATTTATTACTATTGAGTAGCCTGCTAAAGAGTGTGCCTATTTTGATATATAATAATTAAAAGTAAATATAAAGTAGGCGTATTTTGAAAGATCATAAAGCTTTACGGTTCATTAGGCGAAGAACTTAAGCTTTACCGTTGTAATTACATAAGATTTAGCCATTTAAACACTTTAGAGAGCAATATGTTTTTAGACCTTTTTTTCACCTTTTTTATTGCATTTGCAATACTTTTTTTAATGCGTAAAGTAGCTCGCAAGGTTGGCTTGGTGGATAAACCATCAGGGCGAAAAATGCATACCGGTAATGTGCCATTAGTGGGAGGAGTTGCCATTTGCATAACTATAGTTAATTATATTTATACACACCCTAATATGATTAATCACGCCAATTTATACATTCTCTGTATTTGCGGATTAACTACTGTTGGTGCTTTGGACGACCGCTTTGACTTAAGTGTAAAAATACGCATGCTAGTGCAGGCGTTTATTTCAGTTGCCATGATTTACTTTGCAAGCGCAGAATTACATACACTAGGTAACTTGTTGGGTTTTGGAGCTATTGAGCTTGGTATGTTTGGTGGGATCGTTACTGTTTTTGCTGTTATTGGCTGTATTAACGCATTTAATATGGTTGATGGTATTGATGGTTTATTAGGTGGCTTATCAATAGTGACTTTTGCGAGCATTGGCGTATTACTTTTATTGGCGGGTGAGCAGAGTTTGAGCTATTTATGCTTATTACTTGTTATATGCATGATACCTTATATTTTAATGAACCTAGGTTTGGTTGGCCATAAACGAAAAGTGTTTATGGGTGACGCAGGCAGCATGATGATTGGCTTTACTGTTATTTGGCTACTAATTGGTGCAAGCCAAACACCGGGTAACTCGATGATTCGACCTGTTACTGCTCTGTGGTTAATTGCCGTGCCGTTAATGGATATGGTTGCTATAATGGTACGCCGTGTTAAACAAGGTAAATCGCCATTTAAACCCGACCGCGAGCATTTGCATCATATTTGCCAGCGCTTAGGCTTTACTTCACGGCAAACCTTGGTATTAATAAGCTTCATAGGGGGGGCTTTTGCTGTTATAGGTATATTTGGTGAAATATATAACATTCCTGAATTTGTAATGTTTTATAGTTTTATTTTTCTGTTCGCTTTATATCTTTTTCTGTTAGTTAATTATTATAAGGTAACCAACATTATTAGGCGCAAACGTAATCTACCTGAACTTCCCTCAAAAAGTTAGCGGAGTTTTAGTTTACCCATCTAAAATCACTTTGTTAAAATAATTTAATAAGTAGATTTTCTATTATTTAAATTATTCGGCCAGAGAATTTCAGTTAAATATTCAGAATATAACTAGGGAACATTAATGAATATAACAGTAGTAGGCACAGGCTATGTAGGCCTTTCTAACGCTATGTTACTAGCGCAGCACAATAAAGTGGTTGCATTAGATATTGATGAGCAAAAAATAGCTCTTTTAAATAATAAAGTATCACCTATAGTAGATACTGAAATCAGCGATTTTTTAATGCGTGACGATTTAAACTTTACTGCAACGACAAATAAAGAGCTGGCTTACAAAAGCGCTGATTATGTAATTATAGCTACACCTACAGACTATGATGTAGAAAATAACTACTTTAATACTAGCTCCGTAGAGGCTGTTATTAAAGATGTTATGGCACATAACCCTAATGCTATTATGGTAATTAAGTCGACTATACCAGTTGGGTTTACAGCAGATATTAAAAAGCAATTAAATGCTGAAAACTTAATATTTTCGCCAGAGTTTTTGCGTGAAGGTAAAGCACTTTATGATAATTTGCATCCATCACGTATTGTTGTGGGTGAGCAAAGTGAGCGTGCTACTATATTTGCTAATTTACTTAAGCAGGGCGCTGTTAAACAAAATATTGACGTATTATTTACCGACTCAACAGAAGCTGAAGCGATTAAGTTATTTTCAAACACCTACTTAGCTATGCGAGTGGCTTACTTTAATGAGCTCGACAGCTACGCTGAAGCGCATGGTTTAAACAGTAAACAAATTATACAAGGTGTTAGTTTAGATCCGCGTATAGGTAACCACTATAACAATCCTTCGTTTGGTTATGGCGGCTATTGCTTACCAAAAGATACTAAACAACTGCGCGCAAATTATGCCGATGTGCCAAATAATATTATTGGTGCAATTGTTGATGCTAATACTACACGTAAAGACTTTATTGCCGATTCTATTATTAAGCGTAGCCCTAAAATTGTAGGTGTGTACCGTTTAGTAATGAAAACAGGGTCTGATAACTTTAGAGCCTCTGCTATTCAAGGCATTATGAAACGTATTAAGGCTAAAGGTATTGAGGTTGTAGTTTACGAGCCTGTACTTGAAGAGAGCGAGTTTTACCACTCACGTGTAATTAAAGACTTAAACGAGTTTAAGCAAATTTCAGATGTCGTGGTATCAAACCGTATGGTTGAAGAGCTGAACGATATTGCAGATAAAGTGTATACGCGCGATCTATTTGGCAGTGATTAAGATAAAGGCTCAAGATTCAAGGTAAAAGAAGCAGGTTAATGACTAACTGAAAATTAAATATGAGCTTTAAAGTTAGATTTTTGACCTTTGGTCTTTAAGAGATATTAAGGATAGAAATGAAATATTTAGTAACAGGTGCTGCAGGCTTCATAGGTAGTGCGGTTGTAGAAAAACTAACTGCTGCAGGGCATCAAGTAGTTGGTATTGATAACTTAAATGATTACTATGACGTTAACCTTAAACTTGCGCGCCTTGATCGTATTAAGCATGAGAAGTTTGAGTGTAAAAAGGTTGATTTAGCAGACCGCCCAGCAATGGCAAGTTTATTTGAGCAAGAGCAGTTTGACCGTGTAATTCATCTTGCGGCACAGGCTGGTGTACGTTATTCAATTGAAAACCCACATGCTTACGCTGATTCTAACTTAGTTGGCCACCTTAATATTCTTGAAGGTTGTCGCCAAACAAAAGTGAAGCACTTGATTTATGCTTCATCGAGCTCTGTTTATGGTCTAAATGCTAAAGTGCCTTTTGAGACGTCTGACTCAGTTGATCATCCAGTTTCATTGTACGCTGCCACTAAGAAAGCTAATGAGTTGATGTCGCACAGTTACTCGCATTTATACGATATTCCAACAACTGGCCTGCGGTTCTTTACCGTTTATGGCTCGTGGGGCCGCCCAGATATGGCACCGTTTATCTTTACTAAAAAGATATTAGATGGCGACACCATTGATATTAACAACAATGGTGATATGTGGCGTGATTTTACCCACGTAAATGACATTGTTGAAGGCGTCGTGCGTATCGCTGATGTTTTACCAGGGCGTGATGAGCAATGGACTGTAGAGCAAGGTACGCCTGCTTCAAGTTCAGCCCCTTACGCTGTATATAACATTGGTCATGGCTCACCCATTAGTTTGATGGATTTTGTGAAAGCGATTGAAGATGAGTTGGGTATAGAAGCCAAGAAAAACTTCCGTGAAATGCAGCCCGGCGATGTATACCAAACCTATGCCGACACCCAAGACTTATTTGCCGCAACGGGTTACAAACCACAAGTAGGCATTAAAGAGGGCGTTGCTGAGTTTATTACTTGGTATAAAGCGTTTTATAACAAATAATAAGCTTCGATTAAGATATAAAAAATTGACGTTATAACTAAACGTTAAACAAGACCGAGCCTAATTTGAACTCGGTCTTTTTCTTTTTTTGATGATGTTGTTTTACTCAAACATTACTCAAAAAAGATTAAAAATGTTCAGCTTAGATATATTATTTAGCTGGTAATTTATAAAAATATTAAAATGATTTAATTAAAGGACTACCCTTGAAAGCTGTAATTCCTGTTGCCGGTTTAGGCACCCGTATGTTGCCAATGACTAAGGCTATCCCTAAAGAAATGCTCCCCTTGGTTGATAAACCGCTTATTCAATACATAGTAAATGAATGTGTGGCGGCGGGTATTAAAGAAATTGTGCTCGTGACACATAGCTCTAAAAATGCCATTGAAAACCATTTTGATACCAGTTTTGAGTTAGAAGCCACGCTAGAAAAACGTGTAAAACGTACTTTGCTAGATGAGGTGCGCTCTATTTGCCCAGCCGATGTAACCATTATGCATGTACGCCAAGGTGAAGCTAAAGGCTTAGGACACGCTATTTTATGCGCTAAGCCAATTGTGGGTGATGACGACTTTGTAGTGGTACTGCCAGATGTAATCCTCGATGCTTATACGGCAAATCAAAAAACTGAAAATTTAGCAGCGATGATCAAGCGTTTTAACCAAACGCAAGCTAGCCAAATTATGCTTGAACCTGTAGCACAGGAAGATGTGAGCAAATACGGTATTGCTGATATTAACGGTGTAGAACTAACCCCAGGTGAAAGCGCCGCTATTAATGCTATGGTTGAAAAGCCAGATGTTGATGTTGCCCCTTCAAACCTAGCTGTTGTTGGCCGTTATGTACTAAGTAAAAATATTTGGCCGCTACTAGCTAAAACACACGTTGGCGCTGGTGGCGAAATTCAACTTACTGATGCGATTGACGCGCTAATAGCACAGGAAACGGTAGAAGCGTTTCATATGAGCGGCCGCTCACATGACTGTGGTGATAAACTCGGTTACTTAAAAGCTATTGTAGAATACAGCATGCGCCATGAAAGTTTAGGTGATGAGTTTACTGAACATATGAAAAAGTTGGTTAAAGGGTAACGGGCGACGGGCGACGGGCATCGGGTAACGAGCTACGAGCGACGAGCTACGAGCGACGAGCTACGAGCGACGAGCTTCAGGCCTCCAGCCTAGAGCTTCGAATTAACCAGTTGGGCTAATGGTTTTATGTTCTCATTTACTCCTCATTCACTTCTCTTTGTGCAAAAAGATCTTGAAGAGATTTTATTTACCACAGAGGGGGCAGAGCACACAGAGAAAATGATTAAAAACATGTTTTATTTGCTTTGTCTTCTCTGTGTAGCGCGAAGCGCCTCGGTGTACTCTGTGGTAAGAATGTTTTGTAGATACCATCTCTCTTTATAGGCTTCAAGATCGTATTTAACTTTCTTGGAGCTTAAACGCTTCTTGATTTTTTATTACACCAAAACATATATGAATGAGTTTACGCATATTGGCGCCAATGATTTGCATCGACGTTTTGCCATTATTCAGCAAGGCTATTTTTTGCTGTTGTATCTTATAATTCCACTGCCCAGCGACTACTGCTGCCATATAAAGTTTACTTCTTATTTTTGAAGGCCCTAGCTTGCTCATAGTTGTACGGCCCTTCATTTTCCCAGACTCATGCAGCCGCGGTATTAAGCCACAGTAGGCAGCAGCTTGCTTAGCTCTGCTGAAATTTTTAGCGGCGAATATATACGTCAGCTCCCGAGACATAACAGGCCCAATACCGGGGATTGTTTCTAGTAACGTTCTATTCTTCTTTAAGTCAGGAAAGCTATTTATGTGACTATCAATATCTGACTTAAGTTTTTTTATCTCATCATCTAGAAAGTTAATCGTTTCTTTTAATGATTGAGTGACTCGCTCAGATGTCGCATTAAACTCACTTGCTTCTAATCGATTCTGCTCTCGTTGTTTATTGGACTCCAATGCATCAAGTCGACGCAGTAAGGATTTAAGCTCTCTAATTTCCTTTGCTTCAGGTTGCCAGAAGTTAACGGTTGATTGCTTAGCATAACCGTAGCTTGCAAGCATTATCGCATCTGACCTATCTGTTTTATGAACAACATTTAGAGCCTCAGCATATTTTTTTGCTTTGCTAGGGTTAGCGAGAATAATATTGAATCCTTGCTGGTATAAAAAGTACATTAACGGCTCATGGTAAACACCGGTTGGCTCTACCGTGATAACGATTTCCTCAGCTATAGTTTTGGTTGTACTTAAAAGCCACTGCTTAATTTCCTTGAAAGCTAGGTGGTTATTTTTAAATACTTTTGTTTTCTTTTTATTAGTGATTGGATCTCTCAGCCAACATAAATCAACTTTATCTTTACTGATATCAAAACCAATAAACATCATCTCTACTTACTCCCCTTGTACATACAGCATCAACTTAATCTAAGAGTGCTTGGATACCATTCAGTTTGTTGAGAATTGGAAGCTAGGGCTTAATCTACGGCTCAGTATCAAGTACTGGGCGGGGCTACAAGCTCACTAACTTCCGATGTAATAAATGATAGCTAATCATCTATTACAGAGAGATACAAGGCGGGGCTTTATGCCGCGCATTTTTTTAAGGTGCGAGGTGCGAGCGACGGGGTATGGGCATCGAGCCTAGAACCTCGAATTAACCAGTTGGGCTAAACAAACAAGAGCTCAATCAAATCTAACAGTTGCATATTCTCTCCAGCTTTGAACACCCAATTGCATTAACTTTGATCGCTTATTCTCATTAAGCTTTGATCATTAAAATCACTTAGTCGCTTCAGGCGTCAACCGCATTATCATGATAATGCGGTTGCTGAATTTTTTTGCCACGATTAAAAAGCGAATAATTAAGTGTAAGAGATACCCACACGATAAGATGCGAAAGCTGGGTAGCCCAAGCCAACCTCAAAAACTAAATATTCTGTCGACGCTTGCTGTAAAAAGTATACTGATATATCCTAATCAGGCTCCAAGATGTTAAATAAAAGTTAACTGCATGTTTTTATTTAGGGGTGTTTCATTATTGATAAAAGGGAATATTTATGGAATGTAATAAAGTTACTTTCGCGTCAACTTGCTTAGCTTATAGTCTTTTAGTCACTTCGGCCAACGCACAGACCAATCAACAAGCTTATAGTGAAGAGTTTTATTCTTCTTCACCAACTATTCAAAAACAACAATTCAGTAAACAAAACCAAGTTCAGGCAGAGGCACAGGAAGGTATAATTACCTTTTCAGAGTTTGCTACAAACACTTACATAACAGACCAGTATGCTGATAAAGGAATTATTTTCTCTGGAGATACACCATTTATCACTTCAGATAGTGCTAACCCAACTACGCCGGTGTTATCGGGCTATCCAAGATTTAATGGTGCTATTGAGGGGCATTTTGTCGACCCAGCGGATCCAAGTAGAACCTTAACAGTAAATACGTTTGCCCTTGATGCAGGTTATTTTGATGACCTCAGCTCAACGGCTATTTCTTGGTATAACGAAAATGGCGAGCTTCTAGGTAAGCGTTTTGATTCCATCTATGGTATTGAGCGTTTTGAAATTAGTGGTGAGAGCATTGCTAGCTTCCGTATTGCAATAGAAACAGAAGAGCGCGCCGGTTTTGCTATTGACAATGTCTGGTTCAACCAAGCGCAATCTCTTTTTAATTTTGAGTTTGAAACCGATAAAGTTTATCAAAAACGTGGCGCCAAGGTTTCAAATACCTTTACTGTGTATTTTCGTGATCTAGTTGCTAAAAGTGGTGGTGCATTAGAGGATATTTGTTCTCAGCACAGCTTTATCGTTCAAGATAGTAACCAGCAGTTACCAGGGGAATGTTCAGTTGACGCTGCTAAGAAGGCTTTTAAAGTAGACTTCACCCTGAATAATGCACCTTATGTACTTAAAGATGCCAGCATGTCTATTTGTTTAGCTGAGCAGTGTGAAGTTATAAAGGATTTAAACAATTTGAGTGTTTATGGTACTTCATTTAATGTTGACCAACATGGCTATGCCTTTAAAAATGGTGGTTGGAGTGATGCCATGTTAGCTGACGGAGGCATTGCTTGCTGGGTGTTAGGAAACTGTTCACTCGAGCAACTTGAAGTGCATGGTACCTTACTTAATGTTGCTGATGGTATCACGCCTATTTTACCTGAACATCGTAGAGATGAAGCCTATGAAATTGTCGGTAAATATGACGGCATTGATAAAAGTGTTCGAGAAAATCGCAGTTTCGGCGGAGTGTGTTATGGATTAGCCACTTCAGCGGCGAGTAACTTTAATAACAGCGCACAAGCATCAGCTTGGGGTAGCTCAATTGTTGAGGGTAGCTCTGCGCAAACAATTACCGCACTCTATAATGACCATTGGCAATACCGTGAAACGCAAACACCAAAACCGTTACCTAAAGACGTGAGTCAATATGTTGCAACGAACAATAATGATATTGTGCAAAGTATGGCGCAAATTGCTTATTACTTTGTTACCCAAGGCGCATACTCGGGAAGCGGAGCAAATAGTGGCGCCGGTAGTGCCAGTTTCTCACGTTTTAGCAATGTTGAGCAGCTAAGTAGCTATTATGCTAAACACTTCACTAATGATAAAGCATCCCCACTGGTGTTCTACTTCACTGTAAAAGGTGGTCATGCCATCGTGGCAACCCAACTAATTAAATATAACAACACTACCGTACTTGTAACGCATGATAATAACTTTCCAAGCAGTTATAGCCAATTAGAATTTACTGGCGATGCGTTAAGCACTATCCCGCATTTTGTCGTTGACTTCAAAAAAACAGGCACAGTGCAAAGCCAATACGGTGATTTTGTGGCGTACAACCCGTATGCTAACAGTGGTTCAATGACCAGATTTGCTAGTGTTACTAATGATGAGTTACAGCTTCATAGCACTGCACAAGAAGCACAAAATGCGTTTTATTTGAATGCCAGTAAGGAAGGTGTTACTGAGCAAAATGTAAAAGGAAATAGTAATAAAGCGGCTATTACTATGAACTCTTTAGTTCATACGCAAGTCGTCGTGCAGGGTGCTCGTATTGTTTCGGTGAAAAACAAGCAAACTGACGAACCAGCTCGTTTAATGCCTTTATCTGAGCAAATGGCACAAGATGTAAGCTATGTCAGTCGCTCACTTATGTCTGAAAAGCTTTACTTGTCTCGCGCAAGTGAGTTTGAAGTAGAAATTGAACGTTATAAGCAATTCCCCAATGCTAGAGTCTTTGTAAAACGCACAACAGAAAGTGGCACACTAGAAGTCATAAACTACGAAGAAATAACTAGCGATGAGCGTTTTGTTATTAAAGTTAATAGTGATGTGCGCGCAGTTATCGACAATACCATTGTTGAGCCCACATATAGTGGTGAAACCGCTGTGGCCGTTCAGGCTATTAGCTATTTGCAAGCCAGCTCAAACGGTAGCGATGTTCAACTTACATGGACATTACCTAACTTGCCAAATATTGCTGAAGTGATCACTGTAAGAAGCACAGATGATTTCCCTGTAAGTCCAAATGATGGCCTGAAGATTTGTGGTGAAGTTGCTAACGAATGTAATGATACTTCGGCATCTAGAGATACGATTTACTACTATAGTGTTTTTGTCATAACAGACGATGATCAAATCAGCACAGCTGAAAGTGTGGTAATTAATACACACCAAGCAAGCCTTATTGGATTTGTTTCTGCTAACAGCCATGCAGTAGCTAATGTAGATTTATCACTATTCACGGCTGAAGGTATGCAGGTTGATTTAGTTAACACCACTTTAAGCGATCTTGCCGGACGATTTGCCTTTAACGGTTTGCCTTTAGGTTTATATCGTTTAGACGTTTCAGGCGAAAATGTTGAAGCTCAATCATTTGATATTACAATCGATAGTAAGCAAGTAATGTTTGATGTCGTCGTTGACATAGTACCAAGTATTTTAATCAACACTGAAAACGTTGTCTTTAATGGTGAAAACTTAAGAGTTTCTTGGGATGTTGCAGGACTAGACCAAAATGATGGGCTAAATGTCAAACTAGTTCATGCTAGTGGTCAATTAAATCTTGCAACTGAATTGGCTGCTCAAGCTGGTCAGATAATTTGGCCTGTCGATATTGCCGAGCAAACGGTAACAGTAGTGGTTGAGCTAGCTAATGACGAAACTGTTAATGCGAGTGCCCAAGTTGTTGTTATTCAAAAGAACAGGGTGCCCGTAGTCAACATAGCAATTCCAGATCAGGAAGCACAATCGGGTCTTGCGTATAGCTTTACCTTTGATGCGCAAACTTTTACTGATGCTGATGAAGGCGATGAGCTGACTTATTCTGCAACATTAGAAGATGGTACAGAGTTGCCAAGCTGGTTGAGTTTTGAAGCAGACACTAGAACTTTTTCAGGTACGCCTGGTGATGCACATATTGGTACGGTAACTATTGCCGTATCTGTTACCGATGGTGAAATTTCACAGCCTGTAACAGAACAATTTAACATTAATGTAGTGGCTGCACCTGTTGTTGAAAAACCCGTTGAAGACTCTAGTGATAGTGATAGTGATAGTGGTAGCTTAGGCTGGTTCAGTTTAATTTTAATTGTATTCGCTTTTACCCGCAGATTAGTTAATCGATGATCTAAATACGGTTATCACTGTTATATAACGATTTCTGTCACGTTCTGAAATAGGTGACAGTTTTAATGAAAGGCTTGGGGCGAAAGTTCCAAGTCTTTTTTATGCACTTGATTAGGTGTTTTGTAAACGTTTAACTGACGAAATAAAGGGGCAAATCTCTGGGAGAAAATAAAACAATGCATCAATAAATTATGCGGTAAAACCTTAAGCAAAAACTCTATTTTGAGCACAAAATTTCACGACAGATAACCAATGAAAATGATTTTAGGGTAGTGTTTGAAGATTTAACGTTAAAGGGGTCCGAATTTTAATGGCGGCATGGTTGCCGATTTAGGTGGTCATGTTTACTCAATCTCTCAAGCGATGGCTTGCCGCGCCTGCCTCATAAAGCTTCACTTACATAATATGAATATTTATCGTATTCGCCATTCCTTATTGAGTTAGGCCATTAAAAACGGTCATCATGTAAAAACATTGATATTTTACATAAGTGACATTGGGGCTTTTACGCATAAACACTACACTATACCTATCAATCGACTTCACCCGTAAAACCAGTTCATTGGTTTGTAGTGCTCATTCCTACCGCGATCACTTTTCTCTTGTGTTTCCCCTTGAAAAACTCCGATACGTTACGAGCGACGAGTTACGCGCCTAAACCCTAATACTGACGCGGGGTAAACCCGCTGCTACAGGCATAAAAAACCTTGCGATGCGGATGTTAACCGCAAGGTTTTTAAATTTCTCAAACCTAACTATCTACCTCGCATCAAGTCTGTGAGTAGTTTACAATAGCGCGTTCGGTTAGATAAATGCTGACGATTGCTCGTTAAGCTAAGGTTACAGGATATAGTATGGAAAATTGGTATTTAGTCATGTGTAAGCCACGACAAGAGGAAAGGGCAAAAGCTAATTTAACCAACCAAGGGATTGAGGCATTTTACCCCAAATTAACAACAGAAAAGCTCATTAAAGGTCGTCGCACTGTTAAGCAGTTAGCTTTGTTTCCTAATTACTTATTTGTTCGCCTTGAATTAAAAAGTGGTAACTTTTCTGCTGTAAAAAATACCCGCGGTATTGGTGGGTTTGTGTCTTATGGTGCGAGTTATCAAGTGGTACCCATAAGTTTAATTGAACAATTACAAAGTGAATGTTCACAAACTGTTGAGTCAACGATGCCAAAAGCGGGTGATGTAGTGAGCGTTAATAACGATTCTTTTAAAGGTATTCAAGCAATTTACAAAGAGCCCAATGGCGATATGCGCAGTATTTTATTAATTAACTTACTTAACAAACAAATAGAAATGAGCGTAGATAATAAAGATATTGAATCACAACAATGGTAACGGGTAACGGGCGACGGGCTGCGAGAAGCGGGTGACGGGTGACGGGCAACGGGTAACGGGTAACGGGTAACGAGCAACGGGTTACGAGTAGCGGGCCATGAATCTAATACCTAATAACGACGCGGGATGAACCCGCTGCTACGGATATAAAAACCTTGCGATGCGGATGTTAACCGCAAGGTTTTTAAATACCCCGAACCCCGAACCCCGAACCCCGAACCCCGAACCCCGAACCCCGAACCCCGAACCCCGAACCTCGAACCTCGAACCCCGAACCTCGAACCTATCCCTTCCCAATTTCAACTTTCACATCATCACCCAACACTTCCCTGTATTTTGCTGCGAGTGCATTTTTAGCGTCATCATCGCCGTGGACTATTTTTATATGGCGGGGCTTTTTGCGCATACCGGTTACAAATTTGATGAGACCTGCTTGATCGGCATGAGCACTATAACCGCTTATGGTGTGTATTTTGGCGTTTATATTAATGCGGGTATTATTAATAACTACATAGCCATTTTTTGGGCCATAGGTTTGTATATCGCGTCCTAATGTTCCGCGCCCTTGGTAACCTACAAAGAGTACGTCGGTGGTTTTGTCGGTTAAAAATCGCTCTAGGTAGTTAACTATTCGCCCGCCGGTGCACATACCGCTTGCTGCTAAAATAATGGCAGGTGTTTGACGGGTGGCTAAGTAATTTATTAACGCTAAGTGCTCACTATGGGTATTTATTGTAGTGAGGTTTTCAAAGTCGAGTGGGTGGCGGCCTTTGGCTACTTTTTGTTTTGCCTCTTCATCCCATAAATATTTAAATTTTCGGTACTGTTGAGTAAAGTTAGCCGCCATGGGGGAGTCGAGTATTACTTGTATTGTGCGCCAAGGTGAATTTTTTGTAGAGGCATGAATTAGCTGTTCAAGTTCGTATAACAGCTCTTGTGTACGGCCTATACTAAATGCGGGCACAAGTACTACGCCGTTGTCGGCAACGGCGCGTTCAATCACGGCTTTTAAGGTTTGCGTACGTTGCTTGCGGCCTTGGTGGTTTTTATCCCCATAGGTTGACTCAATAACTAAAGTATCTGCTTTATAAGGGGCTTTAGGGGCGGGTAGTAAAGGCGTATAGGGCGCGCCTAAATCACCTGAAAAAACCACTCTATGAATATTGCTCGCTTTATAAGGAGGCGTGCTTATATCTATTTCAACATAAGCAGAGCCTAAAATATGCCCAGCTCGTTGAAGTCGGGCTTTGGCTATGTGTTCACCTTTACAAGGAAGATCAAACCAGGCTTTAAAGTCTACAGCTACAACTTGTTGTTTAAGTAGCCTTAAGCAGGCATCTATTATTTTTTGATCGCGTGTGACGCCCACTTTTAATGCATCTTCAATGACTAACGGCAGTAAACTTGCTGATGCGACAGAGGTAAATATTGGTCCTTTAAATCCAGTCATTAATAAATAGGGAATGCGGCCAACATGATCAATATGGCAATGGGTAACAATAAGCGCGCGAACTATGTCTATATTAAATTCAATGCTTAGATCATCTACAGAATCTTCTCCTTGAAACAATCCGCAATCAATTAGAAAAGAGCTTTGATCGTTTATTATCAGCTGGTGGCATGAGCCTGTTACGCCATTGACTGCTCCATGGTGAAGTATTTGCATTTTATGTCCTTATGTTTTGGCTGCGGGCTGCGGGTTACGGCTTGAAGCCCGAGCCTAGCACTTAGAGCCTAACGCCTTTATTTTATAAGTAAATATAGCAGGTATTTTAATGTAGGTGGGGCTTTATGCCGTAACGGACGGGCCAAGAGCTGCGGACAGAGAGCTAGCACCTTGAGCCTAATACCTGACGCGGGGTGAACCCGCTGCTACAGGTATAAAAAAACCTTGCGATATTAACCGCAAGGTTTTTAAATTTCTCGAACCTCGAACCTCGAACCTCGAACCTCGAACCTCGAACCTCGAACCTAGCTCTTAAAAGCGTCTTGTAGTGGTGGTACTACTTGCTTTTTGCGGCTCAATACGCCGTCTAGCCATACTTTACCGTCTTCTGGCTTTTCACCATAGGCTTGCTCAACAAGGCTGGCATCGTCTGATGCAATCAGCATTTGTGAGCCTTCTTTCATAATGTCGGTTAGTAGTAAAAATACTGAATGACGACCGCCTTCTTCTTTAAGCTTGGCGATGTCGGCTTCAAGGTCGGCTTTAATCTCGTCAAATACCGCAAGGTCAATAACTTCTAACTGACCAATACCAACAAGGTTACCGTTCATGTTAAAGTCTTTAAAGTCACGCATTACTAAGTCACGTACTGGCGTATCTTCAACGGCTGATTTAACACGGAACATATCCATGCCTAGTTCTTTAAAGTCTTCAATGCCTGCAATTTCTGCAAGCGCTTCAACACATTTAATATCGGCTGTGGTACAGGTTGGCGATTTAAAAATAACCGTGTCGCTTAAAATGGCGCAAAGCATAATGCCGGCAATGTCTTTAGGGATCTCTACGTTATAAAAATCGTACATCATCTTAATAATGGTGTTTGAACAACCAACAGGGCGGATCCAACACTCAAGCGGAGTTGATGAGGTTAAATCACCTAATTTATGGTGATCAACCACGCCAACAACGCGAGCCTGATCAATATCGTCAGGCGCTTGGGTTTTCTCTGTGTGGTCGACAATATAAACGTCTTCGCCAGCGTAGCTAAGTTTTAGCTCAGGCGCTTCAAAACCGAATTTATCTAAAATAAATTGTGTTTCAGGTGACACTTCGCCTAGGCGAGTTGGGATTGCTGGCTCATCAATTTGGTTTTTTAAATACGCCAGTGCAATTGCACCACATATTGAATCTGAATCTGGGATTTTATGGCCCACTACATACATTGACATGACTAAACTCCTTAAAATTTGCCGATATTCTAGCAAAGTCTTTGGGTTTTAACATATAGACAGTGTAATTAAGTTTTGGTTACACTTTAAATCGATATTATTAATTGGAAGACCCACATGCAACTCGGCCGCAAAGGTTGGAACAATGTTATTATTTTTTCGATGTTGATTATGATCTTCTTTTTAAATGGACTGCATAAAAACATAGGGAATGATGAAACACAGGCGCAATTGCAGCCACTACTTCCTGTGCAAAGTTTTGTATTAACACTTAAATTTAGCGACCAAAAAATTGAGCGTATTGGCACTAGTTGGCGTACTACTGCTTTGCAAAAAAATGTACCGCTTAGTTGGCAAAGCTCAGAGCAGCAACTTAGTGAGCTTGTTTATTTATGGCAAAATACCGCGCTGATGACCACCACCACACCTGATGCGCTTGATATGAATAAGCCACTATCGGCAGCCACGTTTGAACTCGCGGGTGAGCCCCTACCTTGGGTGTACTTATTATATGAAGCAAATGGTCAGTATTATCTTCTCGATAAAACCAGTCAGCGACTAATGTTGCTTGATTTAAGCACTGCTAAGCAATTATTTCCTAGTTTTACCTTTTCATAAGTGAGTTTTATAAATGCCTGAATTACCAGAAGTAGAAGTTAGCCGCATGGGCATTACCCCCCATGTGCTAAACCAAGTTGTGACTAAGGTAAACATTCATAATGCCAGTATGCGCTGGCCTGTACCCGATGAGGTATACCAACTTGAGGGGTTGGTGGTTAGCAGTATTGAACGCCGCGCAAAATACTTGCTATTAGAATGTGAGCTTGGGGCGGCTATATTGCACTTAGGGATGTCAGGGAACTTGCGCGTTGTAAATAAAACCGAGCCACTTAAAAAACACGACCATGTTGAGTTTATTTTAGCGAACGACAAAGCACTGCGTTTGAATGACCCTCGTCGCTTTGGTTGTTGTTTATGGCAAGCACCCAATGAAGAGCACAAGCTACTAGCTAAATTAGGCCCCGAGCCACTCACTGATGACTTTTTTGCTAAACGTGTTTATGAGCAATCTCGCAATAAAAAAGTGCCCGTTAAACAGTTTATTATGAATAACGCCGTGGTGGTGGGGGTTGGTAATATTTATGCTAACGAATCATTATTTAAAGCAGGTATCGATCCGCGAAAAGAAGCCGGTAAGGTAAGCCTTAAGCGCTACCAAGCGTTAATCCCAATTATAAAAGACACCTTAGCCGCTGCAATTACCCAAGGCGGCACAACGTTAAAAGACTTTGCCCAAAGTGACGGTAAGCCTGGCTACTTTGCGCAGCAGCTATTAGTGTATGGCCGAAAAGGCCTGCCCTGTGTAAATTGCGAGAGCGAACTAACCGAAATTCGCCTAGGTCAACGCGGCACCGTTTTTTGTGAGGTGTGTCAGAAATAATAAAGGTTAAAGGTTAAAGGTTAAAGGTTAAAGTTCACGGGCAAAGGGCAAAGGGCAAAGGGCAAAGGGCAAAGGGCAAAGGGCAACGGGCAACGGGCAATGGGCAACGGGCAAAGGGCAAAGGGCAGCGGGTAACGGGTAACGGGTAGCGGGCAACGGGCAACGGGTAACAGGTAACGGGTAACGAGCAACGGGTGACGTGCTTAATACCTAAAACCTAGAACCTAATACCTAATAACGACGCGGGGTAAACCCGCTGCTACGGATATAAAAACCTTGCGATGTTAACCGCAAGGTTTTTAAATACCCCGAACCCCGAACCCCGAACCCCGAACCCCGAACCCCGAACCCCGAACCCCGAACCCCGAACCTCGAACCCCGAACCCCGAACCCCGAACCCCGAACCCCGAACCTAATACCTAATAACGACGCGGGATGAACCCGCTGCTACGGATATAAAAACCTTGCGATATTAACCTTAAGGTTTTTAAATACCTAAAACCTAAAACCTAAAACCTAAAACCTAAAACCTAAAACCTAAAACCTAGAACCTAGAACCTAGAACCTAATACCTAATACCTAATAACGACGCGGGGTGAACCCGCTGCTACAGGTATAAAAAAACCTTGCGATGTTAACCGCAAGGTTTTTAAATACCCCGAACCCCGAACCCCGAACCCCGAACCCCGAACCCCG
>NZ_JALNTH010000042.1:0-53171 GCF_023161935.1 Pseudoalteromonas sp. 2CM28B | reverse complement strand
AACTAAATGTATAGATTAATAGATCATAAGCAGAACATACTTAGACCAAAAGGTGATCAGAGTTTTCACACAGTCTGGGCACAGAGCCGTCCTTAGTCTCTAACACGTTTATGTCCAAAAACGAGTTTACTCGACCGTCTGCTTCTCGCTCACACCAGTCTGGAACATGAAACTTTATCTCTTGAATCATGGAGTAGCATAATAAATACCAATAGCAAGGAACAGTATAAAGTTATATTACTTTCTGTATCGGTAATTTAGTATGGTTTATAGTATGCGTACTAAATATAAGTAATTGTTTTTATTTGTTAAAAGTGAAAATAGTATTCTTTGTGGGGTTATAACACCTTGTCTGCATTTTCAGAGCGATCACCAAGGCTTGCAGCCCAACTCACAATTTTAGTGACTTCTGGGCGTTTTACATTCCAAAGATGGTCATGTTCTTGCTGAAGTTGTAAATAACCTTCGCGAGTAATTAAGTTTGTTTTCACGCCGTATTCTTGTTTAAGTTTCATGTGTGGCACGGTATTAAAATAAAGGCAGCTTGTCGAGATAAAATAGCCACCAATGGGTTTGAAATGTTCAGTAACAATCTAAGCACTTAATTAGTTTTTTATTATTAAGTTTTTCATTTATATTAACTATTAATAAATTATAAAAATAAGCAACAGATTATGGGACAAGAGACAGTAAAAGTATTAGTGGTTGATGACGATAAACGTTTGCGCAGTTTGCTTGAGCGCTATTTAGTAGAGCAAGGATTTATTGTTAGAACAGCCGCCGATTCACAGCAAATGGATAGGCTTATTGAGCGTGAAAACTTTCACTTAATGGTGCTTGATTTAATGCTGCCCGGAGAAGACGGGCTCTCTATTTGCAGACGGTTACGTCAAAAAGAAAACCAAATCCCAATTGTGATGTTGACCGCTAAAGGTGATGAAGTAGACCGCATTATTGGTTTGGAGCTCGGTGCTGACGATTATATTCCTAAACCGTTTAATCCACGTGAGTTACTTGCCCGCATAAAAGCAATTTTACGTCGTCAATCAAAAGAAGTGCCAGGGGCGCCCTCAGTAGAAGAGAATTTAATCAAGTTTGGTAAATTTACCTTAAATTTAGCCACACGAGAAATGAGCGAAGGGGATAATACCGTATCGCTCACAAGTGGTGAATTTGCCGTATTAAAAGCGTTGGTATCTCACCCTCGAGAGCCGTTAAGTCGTGATAAATTAATGAACTTGGCAAGAGGTCGTGATTACAGTGCGCTAGAGCGTAGTATTGATGTGCAAGTGTCACGCCTTCGCCATATGATAGAAGTGGATGCGGCTAACCCGCGTTATATTCAAACTGTATGGGGATTAGGTTATGTGTTTGTTCCTGATGGTGAAAAGTAATAATTATGGGGATGTTTCCACGTAGTGCGTTTGGGCAAACTGTTTTTTTAGTGGCAGCTTTGTTGCTGATTAACCAAATTGTATCCTACGTCACAGTAAGTTTATATGTTGTTAAACCCACCATTGAGCAAGTTAATTTGATGCTTGCTAAGCAAATTAAAACTGTATTTATTGACTGGGAAGATGGTGTTGAAGTAACCGATGAAGTTTCAGAAAAGTTTTTTGAAATAACCGGTATTGAGGTGATGACTCAGCGTGAAGCGATGCGCAATGGCTTAGGACAAAGTCGTGAGTATTCAGGGCTATCGCGAAGTATGTCAGAGCAGTTGAATGGGTTTTCTCGGGTACGCATTAGTCAAACCGAACCACTTATTTATTGGGTGGAAGCCCCGCAAGCACCGGGCTATTGGGTTAAAGTTCCCTTAACCGGATTTAAAGAAAGTAATCTTGAATTTCTAACTTTTTACTTATCCAGTATAGGCTTCTTAAGTGTATTAGGCGGGTGGTTATTTGCAAGGCATTTGAACCGACCATTAAAAGCACTGCAACAAGCGGCAATAAAAGTAGGTGTTGGTGATTTTAGTACTAAGTTACAAGAACAAGGCTCAAGTGAAGTTATTGAGGTAACGCGGGCTTTTAACCAAATGTCGCGAGGTATTGCAGCCCTTGAAAATGATCGTCGATTACTCATGGCCGGTGTCTCTCACGACTTACGCACACCGCTTACCCGTATTAGGTTAGCCACAGAAATGATGGTTGATGAAGATGATTATTTACGCGAAGGTATTATTTACGATATTGAAGATATGAATGGTATTATCGATCAGTTTATTGAATATTTACGCCATCATCAATGTGAAGAACAAAGCTATGAAGATATCAATGCGTTAGTAGCCGAAGTCGTACAAAGTGAATTAAAGCATCAACGTGTTATTACGTTTGAAAGCAATCCTAACCTAGGTAATATTCCCATAAGCTCAGTGGCTATTAAGCGAGTAGTGACGAATATGATTGAAAATGCACTGCGTTACTCGCAAGGGGATATTGAGGTGCAAAGTTATTTTAATAGCAATAAAAAGTACGTCATTATTGCGGTTAACGATAATGGCCCAGGTATTCCTGAGAGTGAATTAGAATCAGTGTTCGAACCATTCAAGCAAGGTGACGCTGCACGAGGCAGTGAAGGCAGTGGTTTAGGCTTAGCTATTATTAAACGCATTATAGACATGCATAATGGCAAGGTTGTGCTCTCTAATCGCCCTGAAGGTGGTTTAAGTGCGCAAATATATTTACCGGTTAAAGTGGTTAATCAAAACTAAATAAAGCTATCCGCCGTTATATGCGGATAGCTTTAACCATTTTATAGTGCTTTAAAACGAATGGCTGTACCACCACTGGTGGCTAATTTTAGTGTGAGTTTATCATTTGCGGTAACAGTGCGTTTTTCTATTTTTAAATCGTAAGGGTTGTTCTTCCACTCTGCCTTAACACCATCTTTGTAGATTTGCGCTTCAAACTGTTTATCTTTATCTAAGAAGTCGAGTTTAACCTCAATGGTGCGGGCGTTTTCATCAGTTACAGCGCCTAAGTACCAGTCATTACCGGTGTACTGATCGCGTTTACGTTCTTTACGTGCAAATACAATAAAGTCGCCTACTTCCCCATCAAGCGCAATACTTTGTTGCCAATCGGTCGGTACGTCTTGAATAAATTGAAAAGCATCGGGCTTAGCTAAATAATTTTTAGGTAAATCAGCCGCCATTTGAATTGGGCTGTACATTACGACATAAAGTGCTAATTGCTTTGCCAGCGTTGTTTGCGGGCGATTTGTATCGCCACCTAAGCCATTAAAACTCATGTCAAAAATACCTGGCGTAAAGTCCATTGGGCCTGCAAGCATACGCGTAAAAGCAAGCATTGGAATGTGCTCAGGTGGATTGGGTGGCGTGCCCCATGCGTTAAATTCTTGGCCGCGAGCACCTTCACGAGCAATCCAATTAGGGTAAGTACGGCGAAGGCCGGTGTCTTTTATTGGCTCATGAGTATTAATACTTATTTTATGTTTTGCAGCTAGCTTAACGTTGTATAAGTACTCATTAACCATAAATTGGCCGTCATGCCACTCAAAACGGGCAATGCCATTTTCATCAATGCGTTTAATATTGCCACCATCGGCCACATAACCGGTTTTAATTTGGCTTACATTTGATTGCTCGTAAAGCGCAAAAGCGTCTTCCATTTGATTACGATAATTTGTTACGTTACCTGAGGTTTCATGGTGGCCAATTAACTGCACCCCTTTTTGCTTACCGTAGCGGGTAAGCTCCTCAATATCAAAGTCATCATATGGTTGGGTAAAACTAAATACATCGCCATTAAAAAACCAGTCGCCATCCCAACCGGTGTTCCAACCTTCCACTAATACACCATCAAAGCCGTATTTTGCGGCAAAGTCCATGTAGTATTTAGTATTTTTTGTGGTAGCACCGTGTTTTTCGCCACTACCCCAAGTATTCTCATTGATGTGCATGCCCCACCAAATACCTACGTATTTGCCTGGTTTAACCCAGGACACATCACCGAGCTTATTTGGCTCATTTAGATTTAAAATAATATCTGAATTAACTAAGTCTACCGCATGTTCGCCAATTTGAATGGTGCGCCAAGGCGTATTAAATGCACCGTGCTTTTTGACTGCTATACCATCTGACCATGGCGTTAAATCGGCGCTAAAAGTGCCTGGGCGACGTTGATTAAGCACCATGCCCGCATAATCGACTAGGGCTGCTTCATGAATGCTGACATGTACACCGTTACCATTTTTAAAGGTAAAAGGGGTGTGAGCGAGTGCAGCATCTTGTAAGGCTGTGGTGTTGTAGACATATTCGTAACGATTCCAACCGCGAGCAGGTATCCACCATGCGGTGGCTTTATCGGCACCGGCGATGGCAAACTCGGTCAGCTCTTTAGTAATTTCTGTTTTTTCAAAATCGGCTTGTTTAGGGACTTCATAGCGAAATCCCACACCGCTATCAAAGGCTTTAAATCGCACTGTGTATGTGCCACCGTGGGGGGCGGGTTTATTAAAGGTAACGGCAATTTCATTGTGCTTGTCGACAACGGTTTGGCGCTCACCCCAAGGCTGTTGCCATTGGCTATCTGTCTGTGAGTGGGTTACTTCACTAATAACAAAACCTTCATCAAATGGCGCTTGGCTTTTAAATCTAAAACCTAAATGTGACTGCGCAATAACAGGTTTACCATTAAAGCTAATAGAATAGTAAGGAGATGAAGATTGATCAGATATGATGATTTTAATTCTTTGATCAGGCGATTCCAGCATGGCTTCTTTTGCAAAAGCGCTGCTTGAAAGTAAAGCAACTAGCAGTAAAGGTAATCTCATTGTGTGTCCTTTATGTCAAATTGTAGACTATGAGCATAAAGTGAAGGTGGGGTTATTACGAGATGACTGCAAACGTATTCAATGTAATTAAACACATAAAAAAGGGCTCTAGCGAGCCCTGTTTTGTATTTATAACTTATTATTTTTTATCAAAAGCGCGTTTCATGTAATTAGGTGTTGCGAGTGCACCGTGATGAATGCCGCCATTGTAGTATTCACTATGCTGTGCAATTATTGCTGCGCCGTCTTCTCTAAAGCCATTAAATACCTCAGATTTACGAGCTAGCGTCACTGACCATAACCCACTTGGGTAAATAGGTTGTGGGAATGGGAGTGTTTGTAAATCGTTAAAACCAACATTTAGCATAGCTTCGCGCATTTCAACCAACAGTGGCATATGCATTAATGGCGATTCACTTTGTTGTACCAGTATTCCACCAGGGCGAAGTGCGTTTAAACAGCTAGTATAAAACGCATGGTTAAATAAACCTTCACCTGGGCCTACCGGATCAGTACCATCAACAATCACTACATCAATAGACTCACCAGCTGCTTCGCGCATGTATTTAATGCCATCGTCAAACATCACAGTAGCACGTGGGTCGTTATTTGATTCACATAACTCAGGGAAGTACTTTAACGACATTTGGGTAACCACTTCGTCAATATCGATTTGTGTAACAGTTTCTACACTTGGGTGCTTGAGCACTTCACGTAATGTACCGCAATCGCCGCCACCAATAATAACTATGTTTTTTGGGTTTGGATGCGCCAGTAATGCTGGGTGGCTGATCATTTCGTGGTAAAAAAAGTTTTCACGGCTGCTTACCATAGTACAACCATCAATGATCATTAAATTACCAAAGTCTGTGGTTTCAAACATTTCTACTTTTTGAAAAGGAGACTGTTTTTCATCTAACTTTTTGTTAATACGTAATGAAAATGCGCTGCCATCGCGGTCGCTAATTTCAGTAAACCACTTACTTTGATCTAAATTTGCCATAGTTGTTGTTACACTTTTGGTTGAGTATGAAAAAAAGGAGGCAATTCTGCCAGTGCTTGGCCTATTGCTCAATCAAATTTTACTCTCTTTAGCGAATAAAGTTAGCTATAAAGAGGGGAAAGTTCAATTTTTGTTAGCTTAGCAGATAGTGACGTATTAAAATGCCCCTTTACACCTAATTTAATAAAGAAGAGTTGCCATGACTTGGGGTTTAGAAACAGCACGTGCTACATACAATGTTGCTCATTGGAGCGATGGTTATTTTGATATTAACGCACAAGGTGAGTTGATAGCCTATCCTGATGGCGACCAAACAAAACCTGCCATTTCTTTAAGTCAGCTTACTGAGCAATTTAAGCAACAAGGGTTAACATTGCCCGTACTGGTGCGCTTTACTGATATTTTAAAAAATCGTGTCGATACGCTCACCAATGCCTTTACTCAAGCGCGCACTAACCGAGAATATAACGGCAAATACACCTGTGTTTATCCTATTAAAGTAAACCAGCAGCGCTCTGTTGTGAGTAAGTTATTAGCTCACCCAAGTGGCTTAGTGGGGCTTGAAGCCGGTTCTAAGCCTGAACTAATGGCCATTTTAGGGGTGGCGAAAGAGCCTATTACAATTGTATGCAACGGCTACAAAGACAGTGAGTTTTTACGTTTAGCCTGTATTGGTCAAGCAATGGGGCACAACGTTAAAATTGTGGTCGAAAAACTCTCTGAGCTAACCACATTGCTTGAAGAAATTGATAATTTAGGTATTGAGCCTGCTATTGGTATTCGCATTCGCTTAAATTCGGTTGGTAAAGGTAAATGGCAAAATACCGGTGGTGAAAAAGGTAAGTTTGGTTTAACCGCAGGGCAAGTACTTAGTGCAGTGGAAGTACTTAAGCAACATAACAAGTTGCATTTAATGCAAATGGTGCATTTTCATATTGGTTCTCAAATCGCCAATATTCGTGATATTCATCGTGCCTTGCGCGAATGTGCTCGCCATTTTGCTGAATTAACTCAATACGGTGTACCGCTAAATACGGTTGATGTGGGTGGCGGGCTTGGCGTTGACTATGAAGGCTCAGGCTCGCGTAGTGCCTGCTCAATGAACTACACAGTCGAAGAATACGCACGTAATGTAGTGAATGCATTTGCCGATGTGTGCGATCAGCATAACTTAACGCATCCTGCGATTATTACAGAATCTGGCCGTGCATTAACGGCTCATCATGCAGTGTTGATCACCGATGTCATTGATGTAGAAAAAGCACCGAATCATTTAAACCCAAAACCGCCATTGGAAAACAGCGCATTAGTGCTAGATGAAATGTGGCAATGCTTACAACGTTTGAACCCACGTATGGCACTTGAAATATATCATGATGCCATGCACTTATTTAGCGAAGCACACGATCAATACGTGCATGGTTTAGTGAGCATGCTAGAGTGGGCGAAAATAGAGCAGCTTTACTTTACTATTTTACATCGTGTTCGTGCTTCATTAAGCTCTAATGCAAGAGCTCACCGCGAAGTGCTGGATGATTTAAACGAAAAACTAGCCGATAAACTGTTTGTGAATTTTTCATTGTTTCAGTCATTACCTGATGTATGGGGTATTCAGCAGTTATTTCCGGTTATGCCCATCGAAAACCTAACGCAGCCGCTTACTCAGCGCGCGATTATCCAAGACATTACTTGTGATTCTGACGGGCAAATACGTGAGTACGTTGAAGGTGCAGGTATTGAAACTAGTTTACCTATCCCTGAATATACACAAGGTCAGCAGTATCATATTGCCATGTTTATGGTGGGGGCATACCAAGAGATTTTAGGTGACTTACATAACCTATTTGGTGATACCGACTCAGTCCATGTTGAGCTTAATGAGCAAGGATATGTATTAACCAATGCCATTAAAGGTGACAGCGTTAAGGATGTATTAAAATTTGTTGATTATGATAGCGAGTTATTAGCTGATAACTTTGCCACTCAAATTAATAAACTTGATGTATCAGAACACTGTAAAGAAGGGTATCTAGCCGAGCTCAATGCAGGGCTTGAGGGCTACACCTATTTTGAAGATTAATTTAGTTGCATAGTTAAGCGTGGTCCTAGTGGCTGCGCGATATTTAAAGGAATAGAAGTAATGTCAGTTATTCGCAGTGTATTTAGTATTTTCTTTTATACAATAAACACTCTTTTTTGGTTTGTGCCTATTTTTATTTGTGGCATCGTTAAGTTAATCCCAATTAAGGGACTTCAAAAATTAATGAGCTGGACGGCCAAGCAATGTGCCTCTATTTGGGTGACCTTCAACACGTTAAATCAAACGTTATTAACGCCAACAAAACTTAATGTTATTGGCCTTGAAGAGCTTAAATTAAAAGATTGGTACTTAGTCATTGCTAACCACCAAAGCTGGGTGGATATTTTAGTGTTACAGCGGGTGTTTAACCGAAAAATACCTTTTTTAAACTTCTTTTTGAAAAAAGAGTTAATTTACGTGCCTGTTTTAGGTTTGTGTTGGTGGGCACTCGACTTTCCTTTTATGACCCGCACTAGTAAAAGCCAATTAAAAAAGAACCCCAAGTTGCGTGGTAAAGATTTAGAAACCACTCGTAAAGCCTGTGAAAAATTTAAAGAAATGCCAGTCAGTGTGGTTAACTTTGTTGAAGGGACGCGGTTTACAGCGCAAAAGCATGCGCGTCAAAATAGCCCGTTTACTCACTTACTTAAACCGAAAGCGGGTGGTGTGGCGTTTGTAATGCAAGCCATGGGTGAGCAAATTTCTAAAGTGGTAAATGTCACTATTCATTACCCTGAGGGCATTCCTACCTTTATGGATTTTGCAGCCGGTAAAGTAAAACACATTGATGTACAGGTTGAAGTAAAAGGCGTTAGTGACGACTTAATTGGTGATTACACTAATGATCCTGACTTTAGAGTACGCTTTCAAAGTGAATTAAATCGCGTGTGGGAAGAAAAAAACCAGACGTTGGTTAATCTCAAACAAAAATAACAAAATGAGCTGACAGTTATGCTAAAAAAATGGTTACCTAATTGGTTAAATGGCTTAATTGTTGGCTGTGTTTTATTTGCTAATTTAATAATATTTGGCGCATTAGTGCTTACCCTAGGGTTAGTTAAATTAGTGCTGCCCATACCTGTAGTGAGTAAATTATTACACAGTGCGTATAAAGGGTGGTGCAAAGGTAACCGCTTAGGGCTGTGGCTAGGCTGTAATGATATTAAAGTTAATATTAGTGGGGAGGTGAATGCCAACAGTTGGTATTTGCTAATCAGTAATCATATTAGCTGGCTTGATATTGCGGTATTAAGCTCGTTAAATGCATTACCAGCCCCTAAGTTTTTTTTAAAAGATGAGCTTAAATACGTGCCATTTATTGGCACTGGTGCGTGGGCGATGGGTATGCCCTTTATGAAACGAGTGACCAAAGCGCAATTGGCTAAAAATCCGAATTTAAAAGGCTTAGATGTCGAGCGTACTAAGCGCAGTTGCCGTAACTTTCGTCATCATCCTACAACCATAGTTAACTTTGTAGAAGGTACGCGTTTTACTGCGCAAAAGCACCTGCATCAACAAAGCCCTTTTCAGCATTTATTAAAGCCTAAGGCTGGTGGAACTGCTTTTGCCTTAGAGGTTTTAAACGAGCAGTTTGACGCTATGCTTAACACCAGTTTAGTGTATAGCGGTCAGTCAGATCATGTGTGTCGTAATATTTTAAAAGGCGAGTTGGAGTCTATTCATATTACTATTGAGGTTATGCCAATAAATACACAGATGATTGGCAGTTACCAAACCGATAAGGCATTCAGGGCCCAATTTCAGCAATACTTAAATAACTTATGGACAGTAAAAGATAAGCAATTAAGCGCTATTCATATTCAGCAAGCTAGTACTGAATTAACACCCAGTAAGGAAATTGAAATACCATGAGCAAAACACACCTACAGGAGCTAATTACTCCTTGGTTTGAAAAAGTCCCCGATGCTTTTTTTCTCAGTGCCATCACCGCCTCATCAATTGGCATTCTTTCATTATTATTTGTTTACTTATTTACTCGTCGCTTAATGTTACCGGGTATTCAAAAGGTGGTGACTAAACTCTCTCCTGAGCGTATTGGTTCATTGACACCTATGTTAACTAAGCTGAATAAACGAATTGCTTGCTTGTTATGTTGTGTACTTTTTTTAGCCACATTTGATAGTGTTTATCCGGTTAATGCAATTGCTCAAGAGATCCTTAAAACCATTGGCCAAGCATTATTAATTATTTATATAGGTTTTATTATTAGCAGCATAGTAAGCATTGCTGGCGCTATTTATAACCAACTAGACTTTGCCCGCGAAGTGCCTATTCAAGGGCTAATTCAAGTAGTGAAGCTAATCACCTTTATTGTGTGTTCAATATTAATTGTTAGTATTGTGCTTGAAAAATCGCCGACTTATATTCTCTCTGGTTTTGGTGCCATAGCGGCAGTAACGTTATTGGTATTTAAAGACACCATATTAGGTTTTGTCGCCAGCATTCAAATTGCCGCTAATCGTTTAGTGACCTATGGGGACTGGATCCAAGTCGATAACTACGGCGCCGATGGCGAAGTAATTGATTTAGGACTTAATACCGTAAAAGTACGTAATTGGGACAATACCATAACGACTATACCCACTTATATGCTGGTGGCCGGTTCGTTTAAAAATTGGCGCGGTATGCAAGAATCTGGTGGGCGACGTATTAAACGTTCTTTAAACATTGATATGAACAGCATCTTTTTAGTTGATGACGATTTTAAAGCGCAAATAGAAGCGGCTATACCACTGCAAGAATATATTCGACTAGGCACACTTCCCGATCCGGTGTCGAACTTAGGGCTATTTCGTCGCTATGCAGAGGGTTACTTAAAACAACACAGTAAAATCAATACCTCGCTCACACTTATGGTGCGTGAACTACAACCGCTTAACCATGGCCTACCGATTGAGTTTTACTGCTTTAGTGAAGACAAACGTTGGATATCGTACGAGCACTTACAAGCTGAAATTATGGACCATTTACTGGCCGTATTACCTGTGTTTGGGCTGCGCGCTTATCAAAGTGTCAGTGGGCAATTAAGCCCAGCTGACGGGGCGAATATGGCAGGTAAACCCAGCATTAAAGTGCCCAATAATGCTGTCCAAGGCCAACACCAATAAACAATAATAATAGCCACCAAATAGGTGGCTTTTTCATACGTAGCCATGCAAATGCAGCAATCACTAATGCAATATGCCAAACATTGCTTACGGCTGAAGTCCAAATGGGTGAATATAATGCAGCAGCCAAAAAACCAACTACAGCAGCATTAAGCGCTGCAATTGAGCTGGCAAAGCGAGGGTTACTGGCCAAGTTTATCCAGCTTTTTTGAAATGCCAACATCAGTAAAAAACCGGGTAAAAATATCAATAATGTTGCGATTAGCGCACCCACTAATGGTTGTGCAGAGTTCAATTGTGCCCCCAAGTAGGTGGCGATAGTAAACATTGGGCCAGGAACGGCTTGGGCACTGGCGTACGCAGTTAAGAATTGATCATTACTCAGCGTTGGAACTCCCGCTTGCAAAACAGGTAATACAACGTGTCCACCACCAAATACCATGGCACCTGCTTGGTAAAAAGGCGCGAATAACGCAGCGTTTTCGCCAAGTGGGATAAAGCTGATGGCAAGTAGTAGTGCAAATAAGACAAGAGCAATCCAATTGATGTTGTTTTTTTCTCTGCTAACATTTTCTGTAGATTTAGCTAAGTTAAGTAAAGGCCATAAAGCACCGATAATGGCAGCGGTTACTAAAATGGCGATTTGAGTGCCCAACATAGGAAATAAAATCAGTGCTAAAGAACTCATTATTGCCAGAAGTTTAAGTACCGCACTGGTGCAAAAGCTTTTCGACATACTAAGGGTCGCATCAGCAACAATAACCACGGCAAATAGTTTTAACCCAGTAATAACTGCGAAATAAACGGCGTTAAATTGGTGAGCACTAATAGCAAGCAGAGTCATAATCAAAAAAGAAGGCAGGGTAAAGCCTATAAACGCAGCGATACCACCGAGTACACCCGCACGTTCTACGCCAATAGCAAAGCTAACCTGACTTGACCCAGGGCCTGGTAGAGCTTGACTTAAGCTAATTAGCTGCGCGTAACGCGCTGTACTTAACCAGCGAAGCGAATCAACAAAGTGGTGCTTAAAGTAACCTAAATGCGCGGCAGGGCCGCCAAAGCTCATGCAGCCAAGCAAAAAGAACTGTCTAAAAATCGCAATTAACATAGTGGCAATCGCCTTTTGATAAATCGTAAAATTGTCACAAACAAGTATGACATTATTATGAAACGCTATCACTACTTCCTTATTTGATAGGCAATATCAACGCTTATACGTTATTCTTCATTGTTGGTTCATACATATATTTGCATAATCGCAATAATAAATTCTAAATGAATAGGAAATCACCATGACGTTAACTAAATCACTTTTAAGTGTCACTGTCGTTGCTGTATTACTTTCTGGCTGTGAAATGAATAACACAGGTAAAGGTGCTGCTATAGGTGCAGCCGCCGGTGGTATTTTAGGTAAAGCTACAGGTAACCACAAAGATAAACGTATTTTTATTGGTGCAGCTATTGGTGCGCTGGCGGGTGCTGCTGTAGGTGATTACATGGATAAACAAGAAGCTGCTTTTCGTGATGAGTTAGCGGGTTCGGGAGTTGAAGTGGTTCGTGAAGGCGATAACTTACGCTTAGTGATGCCCTCTAATATTACGTTTGCGACTGATCAATCTTATATTTCATCAGGCTTTCATGACACTCTAAATGCGATAGCAAGTGTAATGAATAAATACGAAAAAACCTACTTAAGTGTTGAAGGCCACACCGACAGCACGGGCAAAGACAGTTACAACATGACTCTTTCAGAGCAGCGTGCACAAAGCGTAAAAAATTACTTGGTAAACCAACAAATTATGGCTGCTCGAGTAAGCACGAGTGGCTATGGCGAATCACGCCCAATAGCGACTAACGATACCGCGAATGGTCGTGCGCAAAATCGCCGAGTAGAAATTCAAATTGTACCAAACACTCAAGGTTAGCTTTTGTAGTTACAAACCGCGTTTGCGCGCGGTTTGTGTACTTATTTAAAGGGCACTTTTAAATAAGTTAGTTGTCATAAGGAGTTCTTCATAGGGACATGTTTATGACAAAGTGGCGTACAGCAATTATTTTATCGGTATGTTTACATGGGTTAGTTTTGTTTTTTTTAACTACCTTAAAAGCCCCTAAAATTAAACAGCCGCAATTAACGCCAATTAAAGCGTATATGGTGAATGTGCCTGCCAAAAATAAAGTAACACAACAAGCCACTCAGCAAAGCGCTAATAAAAATGTTAATACAGAAATAACCCCAACTGAGCCTGTTAATGCAACCCAATCAAAACCACTGAATGCGACTAATAAAAAAACACAGAAGACGACTGAGCCGGTAAGTACCACCTCCATAAATACCCACCCTGTAACCGCAACGTCTTATAAAAAGATCGACCTGAAAAAAGGGCTCAATAGTATTTTACAGCAACAAACTGGCTATTCTGATACTGCAAAGAATGACCCTCAGAAAAAGCGTATTACCGTCCCAAAAGAGCATGCAGGGAAGGTGAAGCCGCTTTTAAAAATAGAGCAGAAAAATATGCAATTTACCACTTATCGACGAGGTGATAGCTGTTTTAAAAAGGTATCCGTTGGTGCTGGAGTTATGCCAAAAAATGACTTGCCAGATAGTTATATTGCTGGTGCAAAGTGCGATAAAACCAAGCTAACTGAGGCTTACGATACCGCAATGAATAAATGGCTTGATAAAAAGTAGCGACTAAATTGCAATCAATCTAGATTAAACTGTAATTCACATAACTTTTGATACAAAGGGTTGCTTGCCATTAATTGCTGATGAGTGCCTGTGGCTTTTATTTCGCCATTTTCCATCACCACAATCATATCGGCGTGTTTTACCGTGGCTAGTCTATGGGCAATAATCAGCGTTGTTCTATTTTGCATTAAGTGCTCAAGTGCGGCCTGAACATGATGCTCACTTTGTGCATCAAGTGCACTGGTGGCTTCATCGAGTAGCAGTATTTCTGGGTCTTTTAAAATGGCGCGGGCAAGTACAATACGCTGCTTTTGTCCACCCGAAAGCCTAACACCTTGCTCACCTAAGAAGCTGTTATAGCCTTGTGGTAACTGTTTTATAAATTCATCAGCATGTGCATGTTTGGCGGCCGCATAAACTTGCTCGTCACTGGCGCTTGGGTTGCCATAGCGAATGTTATGCATGACATCAGAGCTAAATAAAATCGGGTTTTGTGCCACCATGCCCATTTTGTTGCGTAAGGTGTTTAACGACAACTGTTTAATATCTATATTATGAAACTTAATCGCTCCGCTGGCTGGATCGTAAAAGCGCTGCAATAGTTCAAATAAGGTAGTTTTACCCGCACCGGAAGGGCCAACAATAGCCACAGTTTTACCTGTTTCAATATTTAAGCTGATATTATTTAATGCGCTTACATCTGGGCGAGAAGGGTAATTAAAACTAATACCTTCAAGTGAAATTGCACTGCTGCTGGTTGTTGCATGTAACTCATCATCTTGTGGAATTTCGGGGTTTTGTATTTTACTTTCAACGGCGAGCAGTTCAAGCAATCTTGCTGCGGCTCCTGCGGCGCGCTGTAGTTCACCATAAACCTCTGCAACGGTCGCTACCGACATGGCCACCATAATGGCATAGAACACAAACGCGCCGAGTTCACCGCCCGTCATAGTGCCTGCTAACACATCACTACCGCCTACCCAGAGCATGGCACTGATAGCACTAAAGGTAAGAAAAATAACAGCTGCAATTAAAAACGAACGTTGTTTAATTCGGCTTTTAGCCACATTAAAGGCCTTTTCGGTTTCAAGCGCAAAAGCAGATTGCTCTTGCTGTTCATGGCTATAACTTTGTACCACTTTTATGTTTTGAATGATCTCACCCGCGTAGGTGCTTATATCGGCAATAGCATCTTGGCTGGAGCTTGCTAGTTTGCGTACTTTTTTTCCAAAAACCAACATAGGCACCAGCACTAAAGGGACGCAGGCCACAACGACCAAGGTAAGCTTTAAATTAGTAACAAGCAGCATAATTAAGCCACCGACTAACATTAGCGCGCTTCGCAGTGCCATAGAAAATGACGAGCCAATAATAGATTGTAGTAATGTGGTGTCGGTGGTTAAACGCGACATCAGCTCGCCGCTGCGATTTTCTTCAAAGTAACTCGGATGCAAGGTAACAATACGATTGAATACAGCTTTTCGAATGTCGTTACTGACTCGCTCGCCAATCCACGACATTAAATAAAATCGGCTGAATGTACCCACTGCCAATAAACTGATCAAACCAATTAATACCAAAACAGCTTGTTGTAACTGCGCTTGCGAGCCGGCAATAAAGCCATGATCAATCACAAATTTAACGCCTTGCCCTAGCGATAAGTTAACTCCTGCGGTGGCAAGTAATGCAACTAGAGCCCCTAAAACCACCCATTTATAAGGCTTAATAAAATTGAATATAGGGAATAAAGCGCTAAAAGCGGCTTTATCTGAAGCAGGCTTGTCTGTAGGCATAGTAGATTCTTATTGATGATTAAGGTATAGATATGGCATCAATAGATTAAAAATCAATAGTATTAAAAATCATCAATAGGGAAAGATTATGACAACTAAACAGGTAACAGGCGAGTTTACCGTTACATTAGCGCCTATAGAAGGGTATGCACACGGGCAGCAAGGCGTTAATTTAGGTCGTATGTCGATTGATAAACAATTTATTGGTGGCCTAACCGCAACTAGCCAAGGTGAAATGCTCAGCGCCATGACCCCCACCCAAGGCAGTGCCGGTTATGTGGCTATTGAACAAGTAATAGGCGAACTTGATGGTTTGCAAGGTGGTTTTGTACTGCAGCATTTTGGCACTATGGATAAAGGCCAAGATAGCTTGATTTTAAAAGTGGTACCCGACTCAGGCACTGATGAGCTCGCAGGATTAACAGGCAATATGAAAATACGGATTGAGCAAGGGATTCACCATTACGATTTTGAATACATGTTATAAGTTCAACAAGGATTAAAATGCAAAAAGTAATCGAATTCAGAAAGGCCCGTTTTTTGGGTGGGGTAGATATAGTCGCACTAAATGATCGCATACAGGAATTAAACTAAGATGGCTGGAAAGTAATAAACGCATTAGTGCCATTGACAGGCTTTTATGGGCAGGTGCATGGTTACGCATTACTTATTGAAAATGAAGAAATATAAGGGTTACTAATGGCATTATCATTATGGTTTAGCTTAGCACTGGTATGCATGATGGGCGCAATGTCGCCAGGGCCTAGTTTAGCTGTGGTGTTAAAACACAGTATTCATGGCAGTATGAAAAACGGCATGTTGGCAGCGCTGAGTCATGGTGTGGGGGTCGGTTTTTATGCCGCGGCGTCGTTACTTGGCCTCGGCGCATTAATGATGCAATTTCCCACTGTGTATCAAGTACTGGTGTATTTAGGCGCCGCGTATTTAGCTTATTTAGGGATTAAAATACTACTTGCAAAGCCAAGCGCTGAAGAGCTCCAAGTGGCTCAGCAAAGTGGTAGCGCTCAACAGGCTTTGCAAGATGGCTTTGCTATCGCATTTTTGAACCCTAAACTCGCTGTATTCTTTTTAGCCTTGTTCTCACAGTTTATTGACCCTGTAAACTTAACTTTTCAGGTTGGTATGATCATGTGTTTAACCGTGTTGTTGATTGATACCGGCTGGTATTTGCTTGTTGCAGCCTTGACAGAGCTTTCAAAAAAGCGTTTTGCTTTTACTAAATCATCCCCTTGGCTTGATAAAATATTAGCGATGGTTTTTATAGGGTTGGCAATAAGAGTGGTGCTTATGGTGTAGTTTATTCAATTTTAGCAATCCTTACCGCTTACCTTAAAAACTGTTTTAGTAATTTTTAACTCCCCTATATGCGAACGTTGTAAAACTCAGTTACTCTATTGGTCAGTTAATTTATTTCACGTTATCTACATGATCGCAACACTTCGAAACTAAGTTCCTCTCCTTGCTAGCTATTGCCCTTGCTGTTGCATACGTATTCATCACACTTAATTTACTATTTGGTTACACTTTATTGGTTTTATTTTATCCACAAATTAAAAATAAACAGCACACAATTATAAAATCAATAGGGTAGGAAACTCATGGGGAAATTCAAACTGAGTGCGTTAATGCTCGCGATGTTTGCAACCTGCAATGCATTGGCTGCGGCTGAAAGTGACGCACCAAACACTGTAAAAAAACCACAACTAGAAGAAGACCTTGAAGTCATTGAAGTGCGTGGCTTTAGTCGTAGTTTAATCCAATCACTTAATCAAAAACGCTTTACCGATACGGTATCAGAGCAGTTGTCGGCGGATGATTTAGGCGCTTTGCCTGATGTATCTATGGCAGATGCACTGACACGACTGCCTGGGATCTCTGCGGTACGAACCGGCGGCCAAGCGGCAGAAATCAATATTCGCGGTATGTCCGGTGGCTTTGTATTTTCAACTTTGAATGGTCGCGAGCAAGTATCAACTAGCGGCAGTCGCAGTATTGAGTTTGATCAATACCCGTCTGAGTTGATCAGCTCAGCTGCGGTGTATAAATCACCAAAGGCGTCATTAATTGAAGGCGGCGTGGCAGGTACGGTAGAGCTGCAAACAGCCAGCCCGCTTAATAATGATCAGCAACACAAGTTTGTGGTTAACGCCAGAGGTATGTACAACGACCGAGCGTCAGAGGTGAACGATGCCACTGAGTTTGGCGATCGCATCAGCTTTTCCTATCAAGGTAAGTATCTTGACGATACTTTAGGTGTCGCCCTTGGCTATGCACGGTTATTTCAACCAAGCGTAGCAACACAATTTATTGGCCTGGCCTATAACGATCATAAAGATGTCGACGGTGTTGCTAATGATACTAATGGCCCTGAAGTAAAACCAGAAAACGAATATATCAGCGAAGGCTTTGAGCTCCAGCATTTAGGGGGTGAAGAAACCCGTAACGGTTATATGGCGGCGATTGAGTGGGTGCCGGTGGATAATTTTAAATTAAAAGGAGACGTGTTTTTATCACGCTTTGATACTGAGTCATTTGCCCGTGGTTTACGAGTAAAGTTAGGCGGCCCAACGGCCACTTATACAAACGCTCAGCTAGAGGGTAATTCAGTGGTTGGCGCCTCTGTTAATCGTACTTCAAAAGGCTACACTCGCGTTGAAATTCTGAATGATGATAATCAAGATTTTGATGAAGTAGACAGCTACGGTGTTAACGCCGATTGGCAAGTGACAGAGCGCTTAAACGTTAATGTTGATGTGTCGTTGTCACGGGCTAAAAGTAATTTCCGCAATGGCTTATTGTGGGCGCTAGTTGCCGAAGATGCTACAGCGCAAGAGCCGGTGTTAGATAAAAACGTATCTATAAACTACCAACTTAATGGGCTTAATTTACCAGATGTAGGCTTTAATCAAGCCGCTGCATTTAGTGATATCGACCGGGTAATGGTCAGTAAGTACGGTATTTACCCTTATCAAAATGAAGATGAAGTAAAAGCTTATCGCCTTGATTTTAAATACGAGTTGGATAACAGCTGGTTTAGCTCTGTGGAATTTGGTGCGCGTTATTCAGATCGCGAATACAGCAACAATCGTTCGGTGTTTGAATACGGCAATGACGGTGATTTCTCAGCAACTGAGCCGCCACTGCGTTTAACCAATGACATGGTAAATGTTGTTGATTGGGAAGGCAAGTTTAGCTACTTTCCATCCTATTTAGCGATTGATGTAGATAAAGCGCTCAATGCGTGGTTCCCAGAAGGTGCGCCTACACCGGTGACCACCTGGGGTAACGCAGATGGTGTAGTAGATCCACAAGGTTACACCACTAACTACTCGTGGACTATGTTACAAAGTGGTTCGGTATACGAGGAAGTGCTTTCAGCTTACGCCATGCTCAATATTAATACTGAAATTGGCACTATGCCAGTGCTGGGTAATATTGGTATTCGCCGTGTAGATACCGACCAATCGGCCACTATTTTAGAAAACGTTAATGGTGATTTGGCACTGGGTGCGCAAAACATTACCGACAGCATCGGCATCATAAATCAAAATTATTTACCTAATGTACTTGGCACAACGTATACCGATTATCTGCCATCCCTTAATTTAAACTTTCAGCTAACGGATAACACGCAATTACGCTTTGCGGCGGCTAAAGTGATGTCGCGACCACCGATTAATCGCCTAGCAGGAGATGCCAGTGCGCAGGCTGATGAAACCACCGGTAAAATTAACGGCTCAAGTACCAATAATCCATTCTTAAAACCATTTTATGCCGACCAATACGATATCTCTTACGAGCATTATTTTGATGAGTCAGATGGTGCGCTAGTGATCGCAGGTTTTTATAAAAACATTGATTCGTTTATCGATACCATCGCCATTGAAGGGTTTGACTTTAAAGGTAACGGTTTTAACGTTCCAGACTATATAGAAAACCCCGTCAGCGGCGAGCAAGTTGCCACAACTAACGGCACTTACACAACGGCGGTAAATAACGCCAATGGTGGTTATATTCGCGGTATTGAACTTGCCTACACGCAAGTACTTTCGTTTTTGCCCGCGCCGTTTGATGGCCTCGGTTTTAACGGGAGCTACTCATACACCGAAAGCGAAGTTGAATCGATCACTAGCTTAGGTGGTGAAACGGTTACACAAGGCTTACCTGGTTTGTCTAAAAACGTGTTAAACGGCACTATATTTTACAGCTTAGATAATTTTGAAACCCGCCTTAATGTGCGTTACCGCTCAGACTTTGTCTCAGAGCAAGTGGCGATCAATGAGCAGGTGGTCAATTTTGATGCTGAGACCGTGGTCGACTTTCAAACCTCTTATCAATTTACTGACTCATTTGGCATGTTGCTGCAGGTTAATAACCTTACCGATGAACCAACCCAAAGTTACTTTGGCAATGAAAATATCACCGGTACTACCCAGTACTTTGGTCGTCAGGTTTATTTAGGTTTTACCTATAGCCACTAATAGCAAATTGGAGCATAAATAATGAATAAAATAACTAAATTGACTCATTTGCTATTAGCGGTGAGCTTAACACTACTGTTTGGCTGTGGTGGCTCAGGCAGTAGCGATGTCAAAGCAGGTCAAGCCTTGTTGACTTGCGATGTACCACAAGTGCCTAACTCAGCAGGCACTCAATGCGTTGACCCAGAGCCTATCTCTTGCGACGTACCGTTATTTCCAGATGCAAATAATGAAAGCTGTACCAGTGGCTATAACCCCGACTTACCAGACCCTGTGGTATTTGCAGGCGAAGGCGAGGCTATTTTATTTTATAAGCGCCCTGAAAATGAAGGGTACGAAGGTTATCGATTACACTCATGGAATACCGACGGCTGTGATGCTTACGCGCCACCGTTTGATGCTACAGAGTGGTCCGATGGTCACGAATACGACGGTATTGATCCTAACTATGGTGCTTACTGGATTGTGGCACTAAAAGACGGTTACACCGAGTGTGCTAATTTTATTATTCATATTGGCACAGAAGGCTCAGGCAAAGCACATGGTGATGCGGATTTAACCATGCCACTGATGCAAGACGACGAGCGTTTTGTGCGTATGAATTTCACCTTTGACGGTGAGCCATCTGTATTTGAATACCCAGTTGCAAGCCTTGGTGAGCGCCCAGTTGCAATTGACGGTGCATCAGCTCACTGGATTGATTTAAATACTGTACTGTATAAGCCAAGTAATAAGCTTACACAAATCATTAAGCTGCATTCATCTGCTGCCGCCGAATTGGTTGTTGATGTTGATACAGGCTTAAATGGTAAAACCGTTGAATTAACGACAACGAGTTTAACCGATGCACAGGCAGCGAAAGTACCGCACTTAACAGATTGGACTGCCTATCAAGGTAATTGGGATGGCGAAACCGCCAAGCAACTCATTAAGCAGCAGTTAGCCGTTGCAGGCTACGATGCTGATGGCAAGCTACTTGAAGCAAGTTTTGTGCAAACCGCCAAAGCGTTGGATGCGCTGTACACCCAAGGTGAAAGTGACGCGAACGAAGCCATGTTAGGCGTGCATTATAATAACAATGTAATTGATGTTTCAGTATGGGCACCAACCGCTAGCAATATGATGATCAATGTATTTGACGCCGATAAAGCACAAGTGCATAGCACCGCCATGACGTTAGACAACAATACCGGTATTTGGTCGGTGAGCTTAGATAGTAAATACGACCGTCATTATTACCGCTTTGCGTTTGATGTTTACCACCCTACTACTCAAGCGATTGAAAGTTTATGGAGCACTGACCCTTACTCACTGAATGTATCTAGTAATGGCCTGTATTCGCAGTTGATCAATTTAAATGATGACGACACTAAACCAGAGGGCTGGGACGAGCGCATTGTGCCAACAATTACTAACCCTGAGGATGCAATAATTTACGAAGGTCATGTGCGTGATTTTAGTATACGTGATGAGTCAGTGAGTGAAGCAAACAGAGGTAAATATTTAGCATTTACTGAGCTTGAAAGCATCCCTATGCAGCACCTTAAGCAACTAGCTGACAAAGGCTTAACGCACTTTCATTTACTCCCTGTAACAGACATTGGCACCATTGAGGAAGATGCGGATAAGCGCGTTGAAATCACTGACACCCTAGGTAAGTTATGTGAGCGAATAGACGATACCGCCGATGCTTGTAAAATCGAAGATAAAAACAGCATCATTGCTGATTTAATGCAAAGCTACTTCCCGGGTTCTGATGATGCTCAAGCACTTGCCAGCGCGATGCGTGATTTAGACGGCTTTAACTGGGGTTACGACCCGCATCACTTTATTGCTCCTGAAGGCTCGTATGCATCAAGCAGCGAGGGCATTGCTCGGGTTAAAGAGACACGCGCCATGGTGCAATCACTGCAAGAAGTCGGTCTTCGTGTGGTTCTTGATGTGGTATACAACCACACAACCTCATCAGGCATTTGGGAAAAGTCAGTGTTTGATAAACTCGTGCCTGGTTATTACCACAGATACAATGAAGTATCAGGCACGATAGAGCGCTCAACATGTTGTGAAAACACCGCGACTGAACATGTGATGATGGACAAGTTTGTTAGCGATTCATTGGTCATTCTTGCCCGTGATTTTGGTTACGACAGCTTTCGCTTTGATGTTATGGGGCACATGCCTAAATCATCAATTTTAGCAGCGCGCGAAGCGGTGCAAGCGGTTGACTCAGATAACTACTTTTATGGCGAAGGCTGGAACTTTGAGGAAGTGGCTAATAACCGCTTGTTTATTCAAGCTAAGCAAGCTGATATGGCAGGCTCCGAAGTGGGGACTTTCAATGACCGCATCCGTGAAGCTGTGCGCGGTGGGGCGTTATTTGCAAATGAACCTACAGATGCTAATTTAGCAGACCAAGATACTCTGCGTTTATCACTGGCGGGTAATTTACAAAACTATATCCTGAAAGACTTTAAAGGTAATTCGGCAAAAGGTAATAGCTTTAGCTGGAATACGCAGCCGACGGCTTATGCTTTAGACCCAGCAGACACCATTAACTACGTATCAAAGCATGATAACGAAACACTGTGGGATCAGTTGCAATATAAGCATGCATCAAGTATGAGTATTGAGCAACGTGTGCGTGCGCACAACATGGCGTTGTCTATTCCACTTATGAGCCAAGGCATTCCGTTTATGCAACTGGGTGCTGATTTACTGCGTTCTAAGTCAATGGATCGTGATAGTTATAATGCCGGTGATTGGTTTAATGCTGTTGATTTAACCAAAGAGAATAATAACTGGAACATTGGTCTACCTAACGCAGAGAAGAACCAAGAAAAATGGTCTGAAATAATGCCTATTTCAGCTAATGCAGATGCACAGGCGATGCCACAAGACATTGCCTATGCAGGTGATGTATTCCAAGAGTTCTTAGCTATCCGTAGCGCAAGCCCGTTATTTAGACTCACCACAGAGCAAGATGTTATTGACCGTGTAGGTTTTCACAATGTTGGTAAAAACCAGCAACATGGTTTGATTGTAATGAGCATTGACGATGGTGAAGGTCTCGTTGATTTAGATACCGCAGTAGATGCTGTTGTTGTTGTTATTAATGCGACGCAGCAAGCACTTTCACACACGGTACTCACGGCTACTGGGTTTGAATTACACCCAACTCTTAAAAACAGTGTAGATAGTAGCATGACGGAAGTGAGTTTTACGGCCAGTGAAACCGACGGCACGTTCACTGTGCCTGCTTACACTATGGCTGTGTTTGTTAAACCACAAGGCGAGAGCCAAGGCGCTGGCTTGAGTGCTGATGCAACTGTTGGTGCGCCAGATATCGTCCCTTATGGCAGCACTGAGGTGTATCTTCGTGGTGATTTAAATGAGTGGGGGCTCTCTGATCAATTTGAATATGTTGGCAGTGGCGAGTATCAAATTATGAAGGCGCTGACAGCTGGGGCAAGCTTTGGTTTCAAAGTTGCTTCAGAGAGTTGGGAACTCGTGAATTTTGGTGCTAATTCAGAGCAAGAGGCTGTTGTTCAATTGGGAGTAGAAAAACAACTTAGTTTTAATGGAGCTAATATTAGCTTTACGGCAGACACCGCAGATAACTATTTGTTCTCGTTTAATGCTTCAGATAAAGAAAACCCAACATTAACAGTGGTAAAAATAGGGCCATTTGGAAATGTGTCGTTGTATTTACGTGGCAGTTTAAATGAGGCAGATAGTTTGTGGGGGACAGGCGATCAATTCACATACACAGGTGATGGTTTATATACTTTTTCTAAACAGCTAAGTGCACAAAGTGATGCATATGAGTTTAAAGTTGCTACCAGTGATTGGAGCACTGTCAATTTAGGAGCTGGTGGAGATAGCTCAGAAGTAATATTAGGGAGTGAAACACCTTTAGCGGCTTCTAATAATAACTTGAGCTTGTTAATTGAAACCGAAGGAGAGTATCGCTTTGTGGTTAATGCAAATGATCTCGAAGCGCCTTTTATTATTGTTAACTTACAATAAGCTTTCACTAAGATAGCCGAAGCCGAGTTTTATACTCGGCTTTTTTATTATAGTTGCATTCAGTCGCAATATTACTTAAGTTCAATAGCAAAAATAGCAAGGAGGTTCTGAATGTCTGAGTTAGCCCTTAAAACTGCGAGTTTTAACCCTAAAGTAAAATCTTACTGGATCACGCTAGGAGTAATTACTTGTTTAGTGTGTTTGGTTGGGATCCCATTAATCCCAATTGTAGCGTTAATAATTTGGATCGTGGCTGGGCGTATGCTTGCGGCTATGTCAGCTAACTTATTAGAGCGCAAGTTAGTAGTTAAGCGCGGTATTTTGTTTAAAGAAGAAAAATCGATTCCGCTTGAAAAAATCACTGATGTTGGGTTGAGTCAGGGGCCATTAATGCGACTATTTGGTTTATACCGCTTAAGCTTTGAAACTGCAGGGCAGTCTGGTCACGGTGCATTAGTATCGTTACTTGGGGTAGTTAATGCCAGTGAATTTCGTGAAGCCATTTTAACGCAAAAAGATAACCTCACTTCAGATCAGCCAGCCCAATCTAATAACGATGAACCACAAAGCCAAGTAGAGCTCATCCGCTCGCTTACCTATAGCGTAAAAAATATCGAGCAAATGCTAGTTACACTTCTGGAAGAGAAAAAATGATTAGGTCATATAGGGAGCTAAAGGGAATATGGTTAAGTAAGGATTGCTTTTGGCTTGTTTATTTGTAGGCGCCATCCGATGACGCCTACAACTGCTAACCCTAAGTATCTCCATTATTAGCGTTCGAAATATACGAGGACATTGATGATGACAGATTTCTATCTAAAGCATTTTTTAAGCATTGGGAGACTGATGGTGCTGATATTTTATAGTGATTTAATGCAATACCGTCTAAATAAGTTAAATAAGGGTTTACCGATAAACTAAACGCACCTAATTCTTTTATCCACTTCGCTAAAAAAATAACACGGTATTGCCCGTCGCTTCCATTGTTAAGATTAACTTCTAAATTTAAATTCTTACTCACCTCACTCCAAGGACTCTGATACAAGGTCTCACCAACTATGATCGGTTTTGATGTAAAAAAGCTATCAGGATTTTTAATACTATTTTCAATTTTATGATTTACCCAGTTTTGAATTCGAGATGATGTATATTTTTCAAATACAGCTTTTACTGCATTATTTACATGGGAGGGGCAGTTGTTTTGTCTATCTAGATGAGAAGACTGACTTATTTGATAAAGTGGCATTAGGCTTAGTTCAGTTTGAAGTGTGTGTTTAAGTGTTGAGAAATGCCCATCAATTGCTTTTTGTTTAGATATAGCAATAAGATCATTTTTATTTAATATCGTAGCTTCTATATATTTATCTGACTCATTTTTACTATGATTTCCCACAAAAAATGCAAAGTGGTTGTTACCAGAGACATCCATCATAATAACTTTATGCGGATTTGAATCACATGTTTGATCAGCAATAGCAGCTTTTTGATCAGAGGGCCTAGTGTGGCATTGAGCTAATGGTGCATTGCTTTTTGCTAGTTCAGAGGCTCTGTCATAATTACAATCTTCACATACCATTAAGGTAATGCTGTCATCAGCATTTACAGAGTGAGCAATACCGAGTAAAAATAGTAATAAAGCGGCAACTTTTTTCATAAAGTCTTCCTTAGAGGGTGTTCCTTTTTTATACACTAGCGTTGAAGTTTATTAATTTCAATCTTTGATTTTAATTGAGCATTGTAATTCTCTAATTTGGATTATGTTACAAAGCTCAGCGATCGGTTGATCGCCGAGTAATTTAATTCTTAGCATTTAAAATGCCTGACAAACATCTTCTGCTTTACAGGTAATAACTGTCACGTTTTCGTAGCCTACGCGTGTCAGCGCTTCAGCACTTAATGTTGCGCGCGCACCACTAGCGCAATGTAAGTAAATAGGGCGTGCTGCGTCTTTTTCTATTTCCATGAGCTTCATTTCAAGTAGCCCGCGAGGAATGTTTATAGCGCCTATAGCTGCTTTGGTGGCATGTTCAGCGGGTTCTCGTACATCAATCAACAATCCTTTATTTTGCTCAAGCTCTTTCTTTGCTTGTTCGGCATCAATACGACGCTGATTAGGAGTAATTATTTTTAGTAAATCTGGAATAGGGGTAAGCATGGTGTTTATTCCTTAAAGCCAAGTTTGCGTAATAGAGTGATCATTGGGCACCAGCTAGTAAAAGCTGATTGAATTAAATTTACTGCGATAAAAGCGGTAAAGTAAATCCACTTAGGATCGTGATAAGTTTGCAATAAAAGCGACACAATAATCATTATGCCAACGATTAGTCTGAGTGCGTTATTTAGCTTCATTATAGTAGGCCAGTTATTTAGTTCAGTACAGTTACTATATTAGATTTATCTATATTAGTAAAATCTAATATTAGACTTTTCTAATCTAACGTTTTATACTCAGACTCTATTTTAGAATAAGAGCATAGTATGAATATTGACTTTACTGCCATGGCCGGCAATGTAGAACAAGCCGAGCAGCTATTAAAAATTTTAGCCAATAAAAATCGCTTGATGATTTTATGTTCTTTGCAAGATTCAGAAATGAGCGTATCTCAGCTCAATGAAGCTGTGCCATTAGCGCAGTCTGCGTTATCTCAGCACTTAGCAGCGTTGCGTAAAGCAAACATTGTGGCTACGCGCCGCGAGAGCCAAACAATTTATTATCGTGTCATTGATGAAAATGCAGTCGTTTTGCTTGGTACCTTGTATGGGTTATTTTGTAAGGGCTAAGTGCGATGAGCTTAATAGACAATGCGGTAAAAAGTAGTTTAAGTGGTCGCATTCCGATTGTTATTTTTGTGATGTCTTTGTTACTTGGGGTATTTGCACTAAATCAAACACCTCGAGAAGAAGAGCCACAAATTACTGTGCCCATGCTCGATATTTATGTATCAGTACCTAACGTTGAGGCGCCTGAAGTCGCTAGGTTAGTAACACAACCACTCGAGAAGTTACTGGCTCAGCTGGTGGGAGTTGAGCATATTTACTCAACCACACAAACTAACAGTACAGTGGTTACGCTGCGTTTTGAAGTAGGGCACAACCGCGAACAAGCTATTTTAGATACCTATGCAAAATTAAATAGTTATCAGCATACAATGGCATCGGTGATCGAAAGTTGGCAAATTCGTCCAATAGAAGTAGATGACGTGCCTATTGTGATGTTAGGCCTCTACAGTAAAGACCCACAACTTTATGGTGATTACGAGTTAACCCGCTTTGCTAACGAAATAGCCAACAGTTTACAGCGTATTGAACACACCAGTGAAGTAAAAGTCATTGCTGGTCGTAAACGAACCCTCACCATTAATTTAAATGCCAGCGCATTGGCTGCCCACCAAACAACCGTAAATGACGTTTTTTATGCATTAAGCGTGTCTAATCAACTAACGCAAGTAGGCAGTGTGGTTGATGGTCAGCAGCAAATTGAATTGCAAGCAGGTGATGTTCTACGAAGTCAATCTGCTGTAGAACAGCTGGTAGTGAATGTTGTTAATGGCAAAAGTGTTTACTTGCTTGATGTTGCAAACGTTATTGATGGCCCAAGTGAAGCTAAGCATTACCAATGGCTTGCTCAATCGGCAAACCAGCAGCAGTTGCCTATGGTTACTTTAAGCGTAGCTAAGCAAGCAGGGACTAACGCGGTTGCTGTTGCAAATGATGTTCATACCATGATGAATGAACTTGCAAATACTTTACTGCCACCAGAAGTTAGCCATACAGTGCTCAGAGATTATGGCCAAACTGCCGATGAAAAAGTAAATAACCTCACATCAAGTTTAGTGTTTGCAGTGTTTACTGTGGTAATTTTTGTTGGCGTGTTTTTAGGTTGGCGTCCTGCCGTGGTGGTTGGGCTGGCTGTGCCTATTTGTTATGGCATTACTCTCTCATTAGATTTTGCATTTGGTTACACCATTAATCGGGTGACATTATTTGCGCTTATTTTATCATTAGGCTTACTGGTAGATGACCCAATCACAGGTATTGATAATATTAGCCGCTTTTTGAATAAAAAAGGCGATAAAAAACAGCAGATTGTTGGCGCAATGAGCGAAATTCGAAATGCCTTACTTATGTCTACGCTCACTATAATGGTGGCGTTTATTCCACTGGCGTTTATTACCGGCATGATGGGGCCGTACATGGCACCTATGGCATTTAATGTGCCGGTTAGCGTGATGGTTTCTACCATTGTTGCATTTTTTGTAACCCCTTGGCTTGCGATGAAGTTACTCAAGCCTGATAACGAACAACCCTCCGAGCTTGCTCCTAAAGTTGGTGCATATCAAAGAATATTAAGCCCATTATTGGTTTCTAAGGGGCGAGCAAAACTTGTTTTGTGGCTAACCCTAGCATTATTTATTATTAGCGCCATGTTACCCGTGATGCGTTTGGTGCCTTTAAAGCTACTCCCTTTTGATAATAAAAATGAGCTGCAAGTGCTGATAGATATGCCAGAGGGGACTAATCTGGAGCGCACAGCTGCATTTACTAAACAAATCCAAACACTCACATGGCAATTAAACGAAGTAAGTGAAATAGCGGCCTATGTTGGTCAACCTTCAAGTATGGACTTTAACGGTATGGTGCGCGGTTATTATCGCCGTGATGCAGCGAATCTCGCCGAGCTGAGGGTATTGTTAGTGGATAAGTCTGAGCGCGATCATCAATCGCATGGAGTAGTTATGCGCCTTCGCGAACAGCTCGCGATGCTAGCAACCGATGGCATTGTAATAAAAGTGGTTGAAGTACCACCAGGGCCGCCGGTACTGAGTACCTTAGTTGCTGAGGTTTACCGAGATGCTTTTGTTGATGAGCAAACACATTCTCACGCTGCCTTGCAGTTAGCTGCGCGTTTACAACAAGAGTCTCATGTAGTTGAAGTCGATACCTCAATGGTGGCACCCTCGCCATTACAACGTTTTGTTACCAATAAAACCAAGGCCGCACTCAGTGCGATTTCAACTCAAAATATTTCACAAACACTCAGTATAGCCTCTCAAGGTGAAAACGTGGGTGTACTTTATGTGAGCAATGAAACAGAGCCCGTTGATATTAAATTACAGCTACCGTACAGCGAGCGAAATCAGCTTTCGCAATTACTTGCACTTCAGGTTAGAGGCGACAGAGATTTAGCTAAAACCAGTAACGAGTTTGGTTTAAGCAGTGCGCCAAGGCCGTTAGTATCGCTTTCAGAACTCGGTGAATTTACACAACATCATGTTGCTAAAACGATTGTTCGTAAAGATCAGCGCGACGTGATTTATGTTATGGCTGAGCTTAATGGGCGCACACCAGCGGAAGTGATTGCTGATGTGAATGCTGATTTAAATGTATCAAACGATGAGTTTGTTAAAACATCGTGGGTAGGTCGTCACTTTTTTAATAATGGCGGAACAGCCCCATGGCAATTACCACAAGGAACCCATGTCAGCTTTAGCGGCGAGGGGGAATGGCGCATAACCATTGATGTATTTAGAGATATGGGCATTGCCTTTGCGTTTGCGCTCAGTGCTATATTTATAATTTTACGGGTGCAAACACAGTCGGCGAGTTTATCGCTGATTATCATGTCAGCTATTCCGTTAACAGTGATAGGCATAATGCCAGGTTTTTGGCTGTTAAATCAGTTTGGTGAGCGCTCTATAGCAGGTGCCCCAGAGCCGGTATTATTTACTGCCACAGCGATGATAGGCATGATTGCCCTTGCAGGTATCGTGGTGCGTAACTCACTTATTTTGGTTGAGTTTATTAATCAAGCTCGCGGCCAAGGCATGGCAATTAAAGAGGCGCTTGTTGCAGCGGGTACGGTGCGAATGCGCCCTGTGCTCCTAACCGCAGGTACCACTTTATTAGGTAACTTAGTGATCACACTCGATCCGGTATTTAGCGGGCTCGCGATTGCGATTATTTTTGGCATTGTGGCGTCTACATTATTTTCATTATTTGTAGTACCGCTTGTTTATTATTTAGTGTTTGCAAGCACAGAGGATGAAGCGCATGCAGGGTAAATCAAAACTTATAGGCACATTTGCCGCGTTATTTGTCATTATTATAGCTGTGTTTTATATGGCAGGCAGCTTTTCTGACAAGCAAGCTGCTGGCTTAAAAGAATCACAAATAACGAACTATCAAGGTGAGCGAGTAACGGTAACGCTGCAAAGTATTGCAGGCACTGAGCAGGTACCAGGTAGTGTAATAGCAAAACAAAATACGCAAATTTCATCGCATGTTATGGCGCAGGTTGAGCAGTTAAAAGTACGTGCTGGCGATAAAGTCGCTAAGGGCGATTTACTTATTATGCTCAAGCAAGATGATTTTAAAGCGGCGTTAGCGCAAAGCAGCGCAAATATTAATGCGGTGCAAGCGTCGTTAACGCAAGCTAAAAAGCAATTAGCCAGAATGATTGATTTAAATGCGCAAGGATTAGTATCTGTTAGTGAATTAGATGACGCCAAAGCAAAGTTTGAAAACTTAACCGCTAATTTAGCGGTTGCTAAGCAACAGCAAACGCAAGCTCAGGTATCGCTTAATTATACGCGCATTACTGCCCCTATTTCGGGCGTGGTCGTTGAGCGCCTAACTGAACCTGGCGATACTGCAACACCCGGTAAACCGCTGATTACTTTGTATAACCCATTACAGTTACAGCTTGAATTTAATGTACGTGAACAACAAGCAGTAAAATTAAGAGTAGGGGACAGTTTAAATGTGGCACTACCTTCTCTTGATATAACAACACCCGCAACGGTGAGCGAAATTGTACCAGTGGCAGATAACGCGGCGCGCAGCTTGCTTATTCGTTTAGAAGCCGATGCGCAACTTGGTCTAATGCCAGGCCTTTATGCTCAACTACAGTTACCAATAAAAAGTACCCAAGGCGTATTAATTGATCCACGTTGGGTGCATGAGTTTGGCCAGCTCAATATGGTGTATGTACTTGAAAACGAAACGCTGGTTAAACGTTTCGTGCGTTTAGGCAGTATTATAAATAACCAGCAACACGTAATAGCAGGCCTAAAAGAGGGTGACGTACTTGCTGTTGATTACATACCAAGTCAAAGCGATTAAATAAAACTCGCAATTTCATCAATCGACTTTTTATCTGGGGCGTGCAGCGGCACTGTTGCATGCCCATCTGGGTAATCAGTAATAAGTAACATATAAGGGCGTTCGTTGTTTTTATCACGTCCACAAATATCGGTTAGAAAACTCATCGGTTCTGGTGTGTGGGTAAGTGTTGCAAGGCCTGCGCGGTGCAAGGCTTGAATTAAAAAGCCAGTGGCAAGGCCTACCGATTCATGCACATAGTAATTCGTGTTTTTATCATCGCCACTCAACGCCGCCCTTTTTTTGACTAAACACCGCAATCAACCATGGCGCGTGCTCTAAATAGGGTTTGTTAGCATCGGTGCCTAAGGGTTTTAGTGCATCTAACCATTCTTCACCCGCTCTGCCTTCATAAAAAGAGCGTTCTAATTTCTCGGCTGCTTCACGAATTTTCTTTTTAACATCACTACTATTAATTGCTACAAAATGCCAAGGCTGGTGGTTTGCGCCACTAGGCGCTGTACCTGCCGCTTTTATACAGGTTTCGATGATTTCTTTTGGCACTGAGCGGTTACTAAAGCTGCGAATACTATGAGGCATTGACTCGTTTGTAAAAACTCATTCGCACGCGTCAGCATTTCCTCTTGAGGGTGTTCTATAAAATCGGCTAATGGTTGGCTTTTATGATTTTGCATGGCTGTTCGCTTCTTATTTTTAGAGTGTTTGGTTTAAAAGAGCAGCAAAGGCTTTATCTGCTAAGGTTTATAAAACCCGCGCTACGCATAAAATATTTATATCATATTACAAAGCTTAGCCAATAGATAAGAGCCTATTAGGTATCCTAAAACAGTAAAAGTCAGCTATTTTAGGATACTATTTTAAGCAAACAGGTCGCTATTTTGAGTGGTTATTCATAACGTAAGGCATCAATGGGATTAAGCCTAGCTGCTTTTATTGCGGGAGCTAAACCAAATATAATACCGATTAAAGAGGTAAAACCAAACGACAGCATAATAGCCCAGCCTGGTATATAAGCGTCGGGCATGCTTGGTACAGAGAGCGAAATGAGCTCGGCAGCACCATAGCCAATGACCAAGCCAATTAAGCCTCCAAATAATGACAGCACCACAGCTTCAACTAAAAACTGCAACATAATAAACCCTGGTGTTGCACCGAGTGCTTTTAGTGTGCCGATAACACGGGTACGCTCAGTTACTGATACCAACATAATATTCATTACGCCAATACCGCCAACAACAAGACTGATACCAACAATCCCTGCGGTTATTGCGGTAGCGCTGCCCGTAAATTTGTCAACATTAGCACGTGCTTTTTCGGCGGTTTCAAACTCAAAGTCGTTTTCTTGCTCATCTTTTAACTTATGTAATTGCCGTAAAATGCGGGTGATTTTGGCAAGTACTAGTTCTTCCTCACTGCCTTCCTTGAGTCTAAACATAATTTGTACATTACTTGTGCTGCTCGCACCCTCTAATGCGCTCATGGTGCTGATTGGAATGTTAATATAATCGTCTTGATCGAACCCCAATAAACTACCTTGTTTTTCAGCCACGCCAATAATTCTAAACCACTCGCCGCCAAGTTTAATATATTCGCCTACAGGGTTTTTTGGCAGGTTTAGCTTTTCAATAATGGATGGACCAATAAAAGCGACTCGACGGCGCTTTTCATCATCCTCTGCGCGAATAAAGCGCCCAAGTTCTGGAAAGGTTCTATACGCTTTTTGGTAATCTTGCTCTGTACCCATTACTCGTGATGAATGGCTTTTATTTCCATATTCAGCGCCACCAGAAAAACGCCAAGTAAACATCAGTGCAGTGAGTGTTTCAGCCTCTTTTACTCGGGCTTTTAAGACTAAAAAATCGTTGTAAGTGAGTTTAGCATTTTTGCCCACCATTTCTTGTTCAATGCTGGTAAAGGGTTTAATTGTGGTTACATCAGGTGCCATATCTGCGAGTTGATCGTTAATTTGCTTAGTAAAGCCTTGCATAACGGCTACCACTGTAATAACCGCGGCAACCCCAATTATAATCCCTAAACAAGTGAGTGCGCTTCGCATGGCATTGGCTTTAATGGCCATTAGTGCTGCTTTTGTTCCTTCCATAATTGCAATAGCAGATTTAAACATGCTGTTTGTCTCCTTCACCTTTACGCACATCGCTCACTACCTTGCCATCAACTAAGCGAATAACTCGCTGGCAATGATCTGCAATTTCTTGTTCGTGAGTTACCAAAATAATGGTGTGGCCTTCATTATGTAGCTCATCAAATAACGCCATAATTTCAGTGGTAGTTTTGCTGTCTAGATTCCCGGTTGGTTCGTCACCGAGTAAAATATGCGGTTTAGTCACTAGCGCTCGTGCAATGGCAACACGCTGGCGTTGCCCACCAGACAACTGGCTTGATAGATGATCCACTTTATCACCGAGTCCTACACGTTTGAGTGCATCGAGGGCTTTTTGTTTACGTTGTTTTGCGGGTATAAACCTATAAACCAAAGGCTGCATCACATTTTCAAGTGCCGACGCACGCGGAAGTAAGTTAAAGCTCTGAAAAATAAAGCCAACACTTTCGTTACGCTGATGAGCGAGCTCGGTTTCTGTCATACTTTTTACAAGTTTATCTTTTAAAAAGTAATCCCCAGTAGTTGGAGTATCTAAGCAACCCAATAAGTTCATTAAAGTTGACTTACCTGAACCTGAAGGACCGATTATAGCGACATACTCGTTTTCATTAATGACCACGTTTACATCATCTAGGGCCTTAAATATTTGCTCACCCATTTTGTATTGCTTGTTAATATGCTCAAGCTTGATTACCGCCGACATTATTGCGCATCCTTGGCAGTTGTTTGCTTAACTTTTACCGTATCATTTTCTTTTAGTTTACTGATAGGACGTGCAGGGCCAATAACAATTCGCTCCCCTTTATTTAAACCTTGGGTAATTGCTTGCTCTATATCTGAAGAAATACCCACTTCTACATAGGCTTTGCTTACAGTGTTATCGTCGTTCAAACGCCATACAAACGTTTTGTCATCTTCTTTTTGTACGGCTTCGATAGGGAGCTTTAAGCCATTCACAGCAAGGCTTGTTGCGATTTCTGCACGGCAGCTCATACCTGCATATAGTTGCCTATCGGTATTATCAAGTAACACTTTCACTCGAAATGATAAACCTTGTGAACCTGCTTGGTTTTTTGCTGAGGTTCCAATGTTAATGACCTTGCCAGTGAAGGGTTGATTGGGGTACGCAGCAGCATAAATATCTGCATGCTGGTCCAACTTAATACCAGCAATATCAGTTTCATCAACTCTGAGCTCAGCTAAAATAGCGCTTGGGTCGGCAACCAGCATTAAATCTGAGCCAATAATATTAGTGGTGCCGGCAATAACGGTTTCGCCTTCTTTAATATTTACTGAGGCGAGCAAACCACTCATTGGAGCACGAAATACACTTTTGCTAAGTCTATCTTCAGCGATTGAAAGAGAGGCTTTGGCTTGATTATAAGACTCTACTCTGGCTTCAATATCTATTTTGGCAAGGTCGCGTGCATTTTGTAAGTTCTCGTATACTTCTTGCCCTGCTAGGCCTACGTCATAAAGCTCTTTTTGACGTTTAAGCTGACGTTCAATATTCAAAAGGCGTGTTTTACTATGTTTTATTTCTATTTCGCTAGCTCGCAATACCGCTTTATTACGTGTTACTTCTGACTCAAAAGCAGTGGTATCTAAGCGCATTAAAATGTCGCCTTGTTTTACACTTTGCCCTTCTTCAACAAACACCTTGTCGACTCGTCCGGTTACCTCTGAACGTAACTGCACTTGAGTATTAAAGACTAAATTGCCAGAGGCCATAATGGAGTCTGCAATACTACCTTGCTCAACCTGTGCAACATTTACCTCTGGTGCTTTTTCATCGCCAGTAATTTGCTTTGATACAACAAGAGCAATAAAAGCTGCAATTGCAAGGGTAATGATAATCGCTTTTTTCATTTTTATTTCCGTATTTATGAGTAGGCAGAAAAGTTTGCCTACATTCCTTTAAGCAACAATAATAATTGTCCAGATGCTGTAAATGATAATGGTCGGTAGCGCAGCAAAAAGAAGTGCTTTATTAAAGCTGAAATTAGTCCAACATTTTAACCCAATAGCAACCAAAGCTATGCTCCAAAGACTAAAAATACTTAAACTCTCCATCATATTATAGAAGCTATCTCCAAGCTCTAATCCCAGAAATAACTGATTTATAGACGCGTAATTGAATAAACTAATAGGTAATTCATTGTTACTGGCTGTAAGAACTAGCGCAACAACACCTAAACTTGAAATAACCATGGGCATCATGCTCCAAACACCAAAACCATACCACGCACCATAGCTATAATTAGCATCAGGGTCTTGCTTAGATATCAACATGTAATACCCAGATAGGAGTGCATTTATAAAAAGAAGGCCGAAAATACCCCCGCCAATTGCAAACCACACTTGGTTATCGAGGCTTTGCTCCATACTTTGACGGATCATTTTTTTCTCGCCGATTGTGGCATCCACACTCGCTGCAGCAACCTGCTGGTCTAAAATAAATTGTGAGTCTGCAGTGGTATAAAATGTATAAGCAGAGGCTGCAAGGGTTAGAGCGAGAAGTGCAAAAGCAAGCCAAGACCAGCCTTTAGCTTCTTTTAGCCCATTAAAAGCCTTGCTTGGGCTGATAAAAATGTCGATACAAGCAGATAGCGCGTTAGATGACTTCATGATTATTCCTTTTTAGCCGTTGTATTAGTACAAATAATATCACTATTAATACCTTATTAAGTCGGTAGAATAAAGCATAACCCTTGCATAAATGCGGTTAAAATGTAACGGTTTATTAACGTTCGCTTAATTGTTGAGATATTAATTAATAAAATGAAGGTAGAGATGGACAACTTAGAACGAAAAATAGATGAGTTAGTACTTGGTTTTTGGCGACTACTTGATTGGCAAGTTTCTCCGCAGCAATGTTTAACGTTCCTTGAGTAGGCAATTGAAGCTGGCATTAAGCATACTGATCATGCTGATATCTACGGCGAATATGGCTGTGAGCGTGAGTTTGGTAAAGCATTGGCACTAAAGCCAAGTATTCGTGATGAAATTAAAATTATTACTAAATGCGGTATTAAACCAGCCTTTGCAAGCTTAGGCTTAGTGGGTAAGGCTAATCATTATGACTCAACTGCACAGCATATCATCACTTCAGCTCAGCAATCCCTTAAGCACTTTAATACCGACCGTCTAGATGTATTACTTATTCATCGCCCTGATTACTTAATGGCTGCCGATGAAGTCGCGCAGGCATTTAATACCTTAAAGCAAAACGGCGATGTACTGGAGTTTGGTGTATCTAATTTTACTCCTTCACAGTTGAGTTTATTGCAGTCACGCTTGGACTTCGAATTGGTCACAAATCAAATAGAGTTTTCACCTTATGAAATGAAAGCCCTTGATGATGGCACGTTGGATCAATGTCAGTTACTCGATATTAAACCTATGTGTTGGTCACCGCTGGCAGGCGGGTGCTTGTTCGCAGAAAACGATGAAAAAGCCATTCGTCTACGCCACGTGCTTGAACAAGTTGGCAGCGAGATTGGTGCAAGTTCAATAGATCAAGTCGTATATGCCTGGCTGTTAATGCACCCAAGTACACCATCGGTAGTACTTGGTACGGGCAATATCAAACGTATTGAGTCTGCGGTTGCAGCTAAGCGGTTAAAATTAAACCGTGAGCAATGGTATCGTATTTGGCAGGGCTCTACAGGGCATAGTGTGCCGTAAAGTGAAAGGTTATTTTATAGCGCGATTCGACATCGCGCGATAAATATTAAAGTTAGCAGTTACTAACGGCGATAAAGGTAGTTTCTTTTTGATAAATATTTACAACGCGCTCGTTACCGTGTTTGTCTACAATTATAACAGTGCGTACATGCTTTACATTTACGCCAGTCATTACGCCACGAGGGCGACATTGAGTTTGCAGATTGCCTCTTTGTGGATTGTTAATTAAAGACTCTAACTCATCAGGAGAGTGAGATCCCTTAATAACATTTTGAGATTCTAAGAATTGTGTCAGAGTATCCCCATTAGCAGCACTTGAAGCGTCTAAATCAGCAATGATTTTTGCAACCCCTTTAGTTACATCTACGTTGACAACTAAAAGACTGCCATCATCAAAGCTCATAACCACATCGTAATTGAGTACTTTATTTAAATTGTTAGTTTCAACATTACCTAAAACTAGTTTAATAAAGGCGCTTGCTTTATCGAGTGCAGCAACGACTGAAATTGCGTTAGCATTATTTTGTACTTCAAGGCGAATCTCGTCGTTTAATATACCCCGGCAATCATCATCACCATTAACATAGTTCATCGCGGTTTTACAGGCATTGAGAGACGATTTTACCGTTGACTGCTCACTCCCCGAATACATGACTCCGCCTTTTTGAGTAAACGTCAATGCGTCCTGTACTTGCATATGGTAATGCTGTGCTTCATTTAAGTGTTTTACAAAGTCACGTTCGTGTTGTGTAGGGTTTACGCGTTGAACGTCGATGCGGCCTTGTTGAGTTATAAGGCCATTTGCGTTAATCACTTTGGGGTATATTGTGACCTGGAATCTATTGACTTCGTTATCATCAATATTATAAATAGCGTAAGGTTGATAGGATGGCTGCGGATTCACATCTCCAATACAAATAGCATCACCATTACTACAGCTGTCTTGTAAAGTAGGTATGTAGGTTTGCTGTTTTATAAAAGTAATTTGCTCGGCAGGACAGCTTGAAAATTGTGCCTTCCAGTAATTGCTACAAATAAGGCTATCACCTTGTGCTGAAACATATTTTGCTATTAGTAAAGTGGGTAGCAATAAAATTACGACTATCATTTTTTTCATCATATATAATTCCTTTTTTATTGATTCTTAAACAATATATCAGGGGGGGGACAAATGTAAATATATTGTTTAATTGTTGCTGAGTGATTATTCGTGCTTTACGGGAAGAGTTGCGAATGAGCAAATTGTTTCTACTTGGTTGTTAACACATCTAAGCTTATTGGGCACAGGCCATATCAAAGAATTGAGTCAGCGGTTGTCGCTAAGCAGTTCAAATTAAGTCGTCTAAGTGTAAGGTAAGTTTTGACATAAAATCTGAGCTTAGTCGATTGATGGCTGTAGGATCGAGAAAAGGGCCTTTCGGCCCTTAGTGTTGCAGCAAGTAACACATTCTTTTTATAAGCTAAAGTCGACAGCGTAGGCTACATAAGCTTTAACATCTGAGCCGTCCATGTCGTTATCAGATAGACCAAAGGTAAAACCATCCTTAGAAACTGATACGCCATAATCAATAATATTGTCATCACCGATGAAATCGCCTGAGTAATGCCCTATGTGTAGCGCCATTTCAGTGCCATTGCTACCAACAGCGAAGCTGTAATCGGCGTTTAAATACAGTGAATCACCAAAATCAGTACCATCACCACTGGCAGCAGATGTTGCAAGTACGGCCGCACCAAATGTAAAACCTTGCACACTAATGCTACCGTAAACTTCTGAAAAATCAGCATCGGCACCTGATGCCGCATCTGGGTAAGCGTAATAAATATAACCTACGTCATAACTTACGTTTTCATTAATAGCGCCGCCAAAACCGGCGTATAAATCTAGTTCGTAGGTCATTTCATCGGCCCAAGACGCATTTGACGCCCACGTACCCGCATAAAATCCAGATTCATTAGCGTAATCAATACCGCCAGATACAGCTGCATCGCCCCCAGTTTGCTCTTGTCCGCGCCATAGGTAGTTAGAAGTAGCGGCTGCATTGGCTGTTACTTCGGCAAATGCAGTAGTTGATGTCATTCCTGTTAATGCCAATGCACTGATGAGTATTGTTTTTTGTAGTTTTAGCATGTTTCATTTCCCATTGTATGATTTTGCACGCCAAGGTTTTTTATTATAAACGACTACAACCTTTTGAACGGCGGCGTATTATTACGTTACTGCAGGGGGGAATTGCACTGTATGTGCCAGCTTCCATTTATTCAATAAAAAATAAATTTTATATTATAAAACAAGGTGTTGAAATTATGCGCAAAGACGCTTTGTGAAAAGTATGTAAGGAAAGAACACACTGCTGGTGCAAAAAAAAGCCTGGCTGCACCATTAGAGCGCTACCAGGCTATCTATATTAGGATCTATTGGCCTTTGAAAATTTAACCTTGAAAGGTCTACAGACCCTAACGTTAAGCTAGTTTATTAAAGCTAATTGCGTTTGATATACGTTTTATCCAAAAATGGTACGCATAAGTGTAATTGTTTCGTTTACACCACGGCCTTTTTGTACTTCGCTAATAATAGAATCACGCTTAGCACGAATATGCTCTGGGATGTCATCAGCAGCAAGTGCGCGGTCCACTAATATTTCAGCCGATTCTTTGCCGCGGCGTGGCGCTTTACTGCTGCTAGAAGTGCTACGTGTAGGTTTATTAAGTAGCTTAATGTAGTTAGAGTTATCTGCAGTATTAGTATCTGCATAATAAAAAAAGCAAGGTATAAGCGCTTTAATGTCCACCAACTGTGTTTCTAGTTCATTACCAGCATTGGCCATTTTAAACCATGACATAGCGTGAATGCTTTGTACTACATCTTGCCAGTAACGCTCAAAGTCACGGTTATTTAATTTGGTGATACCAAGTGCGGAGCAAAGTGCATCTAAGCGACTGTTACTAATTGGAGTAAACACATCAGGGCGACGCATTGCTAATAAACGGGTTGCAGGCGCTAGTGTTGGTTTCTCATCACTGCCATTAAATGCACTCAAGTAAGCAATTACAAATTGTTGGTAATTACTTTGCGCTACATCACCCTCAAGTGGGATATTGCTCAGGGCATCGTCAAATGCACCTGGCAAGTCAGCCAACATCTGGTGAAAGCCTTTAGCACTTTTTGTAGAGGCAAACCATTCTACATCAAAGTTATAAGTACTCGGGTCGAGTGACGCCATGTGCTTACCGCTAAAAGCGAGTAAGTCTTCAGGGATCATGTCTTTTAATGGTTGTTCACGTAGGCCTGAGATATAAGCAGTTAAACGTAATTGCTCATCAAGTGCCACCAGTTCTTTATGTTGTTCTACAAACATACTCACTACCGGCCAAGGTGCTACCCGTAATGTTTTTAGCTGTAAAAAGCTAATTGCTGAGGTTAGCTGGTCGTGCAGCTTTTTTAAAACTGGCAGTTGTTGTGGCTCTAGTAAGTCGTAATTTATGCGGTCTTTACTTGCACTTAGTAGCTCATAACACCAGCCTAAAAAATCCTCTGGGTGGTTTTCTACTTTCACGGCCATTAGGTTTAGGCTTAGTTCTGAAGCTTGCTTCAAGATGTTTTGGTAAATTTGACTTTCTTGTTCGCCTAGCGCCATTTTTGACGGTGAAATTAGCAGTTTTTTCATGCCTTGTAGAGTCTCCGAGTAGATACATTTTTTAGCTGCTTTATTTTAGCGCAAATACGCCAATAGCAACAGGGCCGTGCATAATACCTAACAATTCAAGGGATGCAATCATGATGCTTAATATAAGTACCATGATTGCCGAGGTTTAATCATGCTCTTGCAGCGTAAACAAGCTTTCAACAGAAGTATTAAAGTGCCTCGCTATTTTAAGCGCAATTATTACCGATGGCGTAAATCGGTTTGTTTCTACAGTGCTTATTGTTTTGCGTGATACATTAATAGCGTCAGCGAGCTCTTGCTGTGAAAGCCCTGCCTCTTTACGAAATTTTGCTATGTTATTTTGCACTTTGACTCCTAGTCACGACTTTGCCAAAAAGTAGAAATTCCGTACACTAAACACATAATAGCAAGGTAAAAAGTAGCCATCATGCTATGAGATATATGTAAAGTTAGGCCTTCAGAGAATAAATAAACCGTGCCCATACTAAATAACAATGCTAATACAACATGTTTATAAGCAATTGTATCTATAGTCTTTAAGTATTCATCTTTATAAGTAAGGTGGTATTTCATTCTCCATGTAAAGCCACCTCTAATTACAAACATAAGGAAAGAGCCAAGAAATGCGGTGCTTCCTAAAATCAGCAACGGCGCTGACGTGTTTCCGATAATGGGGTAGCCACTGATTATTAGTAACGTAATACCCATAAATATCGAAAACCATGCGTTGTGACTCATAAATTTTTCTTCAGTTTTAATACCTTGTTGTTTCATAAAGTCCATCCTGTGAAAGTGTTAATTTATATTTTGTAACCTATAGGTACCAATGCAACCTTGGGGTATCATTTTGTCAATTATTTCTTGTAATCTAAGGGTATCAAAATGTTTCAGTTACAATTCATATACCCACGTTAGAATGTAGAAAAGTAGCTTTTTAGTTATTGGGCAATGCTTTTAGTGTTAACTCCCGCTATGATAAGAACATTATTTGCACGTTTGAAAGGATGATCATGAAGACCTTATTTAAAATTGTTGGTGTAATACTCTTACTTTGTATTGCGTTAATTGTTGCTGCACCATTTTTAATTCCTACCGATACCATTTTTAATAAAGTGTCTGAGCAGGTTGAAAAAACAACAGGGCGCACACTTACTATTAAAGGTGATAAAACGCTTAGTGTATTTCCTGCATTAAAGTTAGAGCTTAACGATGTGCACTTTGCAAACATGCAGACAGGCTCGCGCGACGACATGGCAAGTATGGAGCAATTAGCTGTGCATATACCCTGGTTATCGTTATTTGGCGGCGAATTCAAACTAGATAAGTTTGTTATTAACGAGCCCAATATTTTATTAGAAACTGATAAGAACGGTAAAGCTAACTGGCAGCTGTTTGATGCTGTAGCCGAACAGCCGCAAGTGCAAACTCAATCAGGTGAGGCTGTCAAACTACCAGAAAACTTTGATATAGAGTTAGGTGAAGTGGCTATTTACGGTGGTACGTTTACTTACCTAGATGGGCAAACAGGCGCTAAACAACAAATTAGTGACTTGGAATTGGCTATTTTACTTCCTTCACTACGTAAAACACTAGAGATCAAAGGCGGCATTACATATATGCAAGAGCGCTTTGAGCTAGATGTAAAACTTGATACGCCAGCAAAAGCTATTGAAGGGGCGATGTTTGAGGTTACTCAAAGCGTAGACTCTCGCTTGGTCGACCTTACTTTTAACGGCAGTATTGCGCAACAAGGAAAAGATATAAAAGGTGAGTTAGCGCTCAGTGGTGATTCTGTTAAAGAGCTAGCAACTTGGCAGGGAGTAGACTTAAACGCCAAAGAAAATGCATTTAATGCGTTTAGCGTAAACGGTAAAATGCACCTTATAGATGATACGTTTAACTTAGAAGAGCTGATTGCTACCCTAGATGAATTAGAGATTAAAGGAAAAAGTGAAGTAAACTTAGGCAATAAACTAGCGGTTAAAGCTAATATAGACCTAGGTATGCTTGATTTGAATCCCTACTTACCGGAGTCAGTAGCAAAGCAGCAAGCGCCGCAAAGCGAAGAACCTAAAGCCGCACAGCCGATTGTTTGGGACGATACTAAAATTGATTTAAGCGCTTTAAATGCACTTAATGCTAACGTAGTTATTCGTTCAAGCGGTTTAAAAGCGAATGATATTAAGCTCGGTGCGAATCAATTTACAGTCGACTTAAACAACAGCGTTGCTAAATTAAGCTTAGATAGCTTTAAAGCCTATGAGGGCACCGGTAAAGGGGTCATTAATATAAATGCGCAGCAAACGCCGTATAAAATAAGCACAAATTTTGATTTAGCCGACATAGACGCACAACCGTTACTCACTGATGCGGCTGGCTTTGATAAACTTATGGGTAAAGGGTCATTGAATTGGAACTTAACCACGACCGGCCAAAGTCAAAAAACCTTTATTGATGCTTTAAACGGCAAGATTGGCTTTGAATTTGCTGATGGGGCAGTCAAGGGCGCAAACATCGCTGAAATGGTTCGTAAAGGCAAAGAGCTTATTTCCGGTAATCTTGGCGCTGTAAGCGAGGGCTTAGATACGGGCTTTGAAGAATCAGAGCAAACTGACTTTTCTGCGCTCACTGGTAGCTTTAATTTTACGAATGGCGTGGGACATAATAATGATCTATCCCTGGTGAGCCCACTTATTCGTATTACAGGTGAGGGCGATGTAGATTTACCCAAAACCAGTGTTGATTATCGGTTAGTAACAGGTATTGTTGATTCAATTGAAGGGCAAGGTACAACAGATGATAGCACGGGCTTTAAAATCCCACTGCGAATAAAAGGCCCATTCCATGACGTTGGCTTTAAACTAGATGTAAGCAATGCACTTAAAGATAAAGCAAAACAAAAACTCGATGACGTCAAAGAAAAGGCAAAAGAGAAAGCCAAAGACAAAGTAAAAGATAAATTAAAAGGACTATTTGGCTAAAGCCATTTACTCCAGAAAAAAGAAACAGGGCGCTAATTGCGCCTTGTTTGTTTTATAACCACTTGTAAAATAGCTAGATAGCGGTTTTTACTCAGTTTTAATCTGCCCCTCTATTAAATTAATTAAAAAATAACCTACCACTCCCCCCTTAATGCTGATACAATTGCCCGCCCTTAAGAGACATCTAGTATGTTTTTTGAGTGGAATTCAATCGAAATGTCTTGATTTTAAACAAATTTAAGACAAGTTGTAATTACTACACCGGAGGTCATTAACATGATCCAAATGCAAACTCAGCTGGAAGTTGCTGATAACAGCGGCGCTCGCAAAGTGCAGTGTATAAAAGTCCTTGGTGGTTCACACCGTCGCTATGCAGCGATTGGCGATATCATTAAAGTTTCTGTAAAAGAAGCGATTCCTCGCGGTAAAGTGAAGAAAGGTGATGTTAAAAACGCGGTAGTTGTGCGTACCAAAAAAGGCGTTCGTCGTCCAGACGGTTCATTGATCCGTTTCGACAGCAATGCGGCTGTTATCTTAAATGATAACTTGCAGCCTATTGGTACTCGTATTTTCGGCCCTGTGACTCGCGAACTTCGTAATGAAAAGTTCATGAAAATCGTTTCACTAGCCCCAGAAGTACTGTAAGGAGTCTATCATGGCAGCAAAAATCCGTCGTGATGACGAAGTAATCGTACTAGCAGGTAAAGACAAAGGTAAGCGCGGCAAAGTGCTTTCAGTTGTAACCGAGTCTGGTCGAGTATTTGTCGAAGGCATTAACTTAATCAAGAAACACCAAAAGCCGGTTCCACAGTTGAACCAAGCTGGCGGTATTGTTGAGAAAGAAGCGTCTATCGACGTATCAAACGTTGCGATCTACAACTCGGAAACGAGCAAAGCAGATCGTGTAGGTTTCAAGATTGAAGATGGTAAGAAATTACGTATCTTTAAATCTACTGGTAAAACTATCTAATAGTTGGAGTAGAATGATGGCGAAACTGCATGAAGTATATAAAGACAAAGTAGTTGCTGAACTTCAAGAGAAGTTTGGTTTCAGCTCTGTCATGCAAGTCCCTCAGATCGAAAAGATCACATTAAACATGGGTGTGGGCGAAGCCTTAGCTGACAAGAAGATTTTAGATAACGCTGTTGCGGATCTAGAAGCTATCTCTGGTCAGAAACCTTTAATCACTAAAGCACGCAAATCTGTTGCTGGCTTCAAAGTGCGTGAAGGTTACCCAATTGGTTGTAAAGTAACCTTACGCGGCGAGCGTATGTGGGACTTTTTTGAGCGTTTGGTTTCAATCGCTATCCCACGTATCCGTGACTTCCGTGGTGTGAGTGCTAAGTCTTTTGATGGACGCGGTAACTACAGCATGGGCGTACGTGAACAAATCATCTTCCCAGAAATTGATTATGATAAAGTAGACCGTGTACGCGGTATGGATATCACAATCACTACATCTGCGAAATCAGATGAGGAAGGCCGTGCGTTGTTAGAAGCGTTTAACTTCCCATTCAAGAAATAAGGGTAGGGTTATGGCAAAGAATTCTATGAAAGCGCGCGAAGCAAAGCGCACTAAACTAGTTGCTCAGTACGCTGAAAAGCGTGCAGCACTAAAAGCTATCATCAGTGATGTTAATACATCTGAAGATGATCGTTGGGACGCGGTACTTAAGCTACAAGCTTTACCTCGTGATTCTAGCCCTGCACGTCAACGTAATCGTTGTAACATTACGGGCCGCCCACATGGTTTCCTTCGCAAATTCGGCATGAGCCGTATTAAAGTTCGCGAAGCAGCTATGCGCGGTGAAATTCCTGGCCTTAAAAAGGCTAGCTGGTAATAGAATCATGGGAGTAAGACTATGAGCTTGCAAGATCCTATCGCGGATTTATTTACACGAATCCGTAACGGTCAGTCAGCGAAGAAAGTATCTGTAACGATGCCTAATTCGAAACTGAAAGTAGCAGTAGCTAATGTATTAAAAAATGAAGGTTACATCGCAGACTTCTCAGTAAGTGGTGATGTAAAACCTGAGCTTTCTATCGAGTTAAAGTACTTCGAAGGCAAAGCTGTTATTGAAAATATCCAGCGTGTAAGTCGCCCTGGTCTACGTATCTATAAGAGACGTGACGAATTACCAAAGGTAATGGGTGGTTTAGGTATCGCTATCGTATCAACTTCTAAAGGCCTAATGACAGACCGCGCAGCACGTAGTGCAGGCGTTGGTGGTGAAATCATTGGTTTTGTAGCTTAATCGGAGGGGAACTATGTCTCGCATAGCAAAGGCACCAATAAACGTTCCTGCCGGTGTAGAAGTTACATTAAAAGGCCAGGAAATCACAGTTAAAGGCAAAAACGGTGAACTTACTCGTACTATCAACGATGCAGTTGAAGTACAAGTTAACGACAACGTTATTACAACTTTACCTCGTGAAGGCGTAGCCAATGCATGGGCACAAGCAGGTACTGCTCGCGCTCTAATCAACAACATGGTTGTTGGTACGCATGAAGGTTACGAGAAGAAACTTCAGTTAGTAGGTGTTGGTTACCGTGCTGCAGCTAAGGGCAAAGTTTTAGACTTAACTCTTGGTTTCTCGCACCCAGTTAATTTCGCAGTTCCTGAAGGAATTACGATTGAAACTCCAAGCCAAACAGAAGTTCTAGTTAAGGGCGTAGATAAGCAGTTAGTTGGTCAAACAGCTGCTAACATTCGTGCATACCGTAAACCTGAGCCTTATAAAGGTAAAGGTGTTCGTTATTCAGATGAGAATGTACGCCGTAAAGAGGCTAAGAAGAAGTAAGGTAAGACGATGGATAAAAAAACAGCTCGTCTACGTCGTGCTAAACGCACTCGTAGAAATTATATTGAACAAGGCACAACGCGTCTTGTTATCCACCGCACGCCACGTCACATTTACGCTCAAGTTGTAAACGCTGAGGGTAATGTACTGGCTGCTGCTTCTACTGTTGAGAAAGCGATTAGCGAAACAGTTAAAGGCACAGGCAACATTGCAGCTGCACAAGCAGTTGGTAAAGCGGTTGCTGAACGTGCGGCTGACAAAGGCATCGAAAAGCTTGCTTTTGATCGCAGTGGCTTTAAATATCACGGCCGTGTGAAGGCGCTAGCTGATGCTGCGCGTGAAGCCGGTTTGCAATTCTAGGAGTAGACAATGGCTAACGTAGAAGCAAAGCAACAACAGCCTGATTTAGCTGAAAAGCTAATCGCGGTGAACCGTGTGTCTAAAGTAGTTAAAGGTGGTCGTATCTTTAGCTTTACTGCACTAACTGTAGTTGGTGATGGCGCAGGTAAAGTAGGTTTCGGTTATGGTAAAGCACGTGAAGTTCCAGCTGCTATTCAAAAAGCAATGGAAAAAGCACGTCGTAACATGATCAACGTAGACCTAAATGGCAACACATTACAGCATCCTGTTAAAGGACGTCATGCTGGCTCACAAGTGTTTATGAAACCAGCATCAGAAGGTACTGGTATCATTGCAGGTGGTGCTATGCGTGCAGTACTTGAAGTGACTGGTGTGCAGAACGTACTTTCTAAATGTTACGGTTCTACTAACCCGATCAACGTTGTACGTGCAACGATCTCAGCTCTTGAGAACATGAATTCTCCTCAGTCGATCGCTGCAAAACGTGGTCTTCGAGTAGATGAGATTTTGGGGTAAACCATGGCTAATAAAACTGTAAAAGTAACACAAGTAAAAAGCTCTATCGGTCGTTTACCGAAGCATAAAGCTACATTACGCGGTCTTGGTTTACGTCGTATCAATCACACTGTTGAGTTAGAAGACACAGCATGTGTGCGTGGTATGATTAACCAGGTTTATTACATGGTTAAGGTAGAGGGGTAATTCGATGCATTTGAATACACTTTCACCTGCTGCAGGTTCAAAAACTGCTCCAAAACGTGTTGGTCGTGGTATAGGTTCTGGTCTTGGTAAGACTGGTGGCCGTGGTCACAAAGGTCAAAAATCACGTTCTGGCGGTAAAGTACGCGTTGGTTTCGAAGGCGGTCAAATGCCTATGCAACGTCGTCTACCTAAGTTCGGTTTCACTTCTCGCAAATCATTAGTATCTGCAGAAATTAACCTATACGAAATCGCTAAAGTTGAAGGCGATGTGGTAGACCTAAGCGCGTTACAAGCAGCTGGTCTAGTTAAAAAGAACGTTCAGTTCGTTAAAGTTGTTAAATCTGGCGAAGTTTCACGCGCTGTTACCGTTAAAGGCCTTAAGGCTACTAAAGGTGCACGCGAAGCTATCGAAGCTGCCGGAGGCAAGGTAGAAGACTAAGGAAGTACTAATGGCTAAACCAGGTCAAGATACACAAAGTGCACAAGGTGGACTTTCGGAATTGAAGCGCCGATTACTCTTCGTATTGGGTGCTATCATAATTTACCGTCTAGGTTCATTTGTGCCGATCCCTGGGATTGACGCCGCTGTACTTGCCGATTTCTTCGAGCAACAAAAGGGCACCATTGTTGAGATGTTCAACATGTTTAGCGGTGGTGCGCTTGAGCGAGCTTCAGTGTTAGCACTGGGTATCATGCCGTATATCTCGGCTTCGATTATTACGCAACTATTAACGCATATGTATCCGCCGTTTATAGAGCTTAAGAAAGAAGGTGAGCAAGGGCGTAAAAAGATAAGCCAGTACACACGCTACGGCACGCTTGTGCTTGCTACTATCCAATCAATCGGTATTGCTACAAGCTTACCGGGCATGATGAACGGGTTAGTTGTTAACCCAGGTATGGGATTCTACTTCACCGCTGTGGTGAGTTTAGTAACCGGCACTATGTTCCTTATGTGGTTGGGCGAACAGATAACAGAACGTGGTATCGGTAACGGTATCTCAGTTCTAATATTTGTTGGTATTGTAGCTAACCTGCCGTCTGCTATTGGTTCGACAGCCGAAATGGCGCGCCAAGGTGATTTGAATGTTTTTGTACTGTTGATGGTTGCAGTTATAGTATTCGCTGTTACTTATCTTGTTGTATTCTTTGAACGTGGTCAACGACGTATCGTTGTTAACTACGCCAAACGTCAACAAGGTCGTCAAGTATTTGCTGCTCAAAGCACGCATTTACCTCTGAAAGTAAATATGGCGGGTGTTATTCCACCAATCTTCGCTAGCAGTATAATTCTGTTCCCTGGTACAATTGCAAGCTGGTTCGGCCAGGGTGAAGGTCCGGTTGCTGATGTGCTACAAGCAATTGCTACAACGTTGACTCCAGGTCAGCCTTTGTATGCAATGGTTTTAGCTGCGGCTATCATCTTCTTCTGCTTTTTCTACACAGCGTTGGTTTTTAACCCGCGTGAAACAGCAGACAACCTGAAAAAATCTGGCGCATTTATCCCAGGTATTCGTCCAGGTGAGCAGACATCTAAATACATTGATAAAGTGATGACACGCCTGACATTGGCAGGTGCTTTGTATATAACCTTTATCTGTCTGGTGCCCGAATTCATGACTATGGCATGGCAAACGCCATTCTATTTCGGCGGTACATCAATTTTGATTATCGTTGTAGTAATCATGGACTTTATGGCACAAGTACAGACGCATCTGATGTCACATCAGTATGATTCTGTGCTGAAAAAAGCGAACCTTAAAGGCTACGGTCGATAAGGTCAGTTTACGGAGTTGAGCAATGAAAGTACGTGCTTCCGTTAAGAAAATATGCCGTAACTGTAAAGTTATTAAACGTGCTGGTGTAGTACGCGTAATTTGCAGTGAGCCTAAGCATAAGCAAAGGCAAGGCTAAGTAAACAGTCGTGCAGGCTGAGGTTTCTCGGCCTGTGTTTTTAGTTGTGATTTGGTCTTCGTTTGAGTATCCTTACGGGCTTTTCAAACAGATGATTACCAAATTCAAATATAGGAGATGTGTTAGTGGCCCGTATCGCTGGCATTAACGTCCCTGATCATAAACATGCAGTTATTGGTTTAACAGCTATTTATGGCATAGGTAAGACTCGCTCTAAGGCTATCTTAGAAGCGACTGGTATCGCCGAGACCACAAAAATCGGTGAACTTTCAGACGAAACACTTGACGTATTGCGTGAAGCAGTTGGCAAGTACACTGTAGAAGGTGACCTTCGTCGTGAAGTTACTTTGAATATCAAGCGCCTTATGGACCTTGGTTGTTTCCGTGGCCTACGTCACCGTCGCTCTTTACCACTTCGTGGTCAAAGAACAAAGACTAACGCGCGTACCCGTAAGGGTCCTCGTAAGCCTATTAAGCGATAAGGGGATAGTAAAATGGCTAAGACACCAATTCGTCGTAAAAAGGTTAAAAAGCAAGTTGCTGATGGTATGGCTCATGTTCATGCGTCTTTCAACAACACTATTGTAACGATTACCGACCGTCAAGGTAATGCACTATCATGGGCTACTGCCGGTGGTTCAGGTTTCCGTGGTTCACGTAAATCTACTCCATTTGCTGCTCAGGTTGCTGCAGAGCGTGCAGGTACTGCTGCTCAAGAATACGGTTTAAAAAATCTAGAAGTTTTCATCAAAGGTCCAGGTCCAGGTCGTGAATCTGCTGTACGTGCTTTGAATGCTGCTGGTTACCGTATCACCAACATTACTGACGTGACGCCAATACCACACAATGGTTGTCGTCCACCGAAGAAACGTCGCGTTTAACAATAGGTTAGGAGAAATAACATGGCAAGATATTTGGGCCCTAAGCTCAAGCTGAGTCGTCGTGAAGGTACTGACCTGTTCCTTAAGAGCGGCGTAAGAGCTATCGACTCTAAGTGTAAACTTGAGACTGCACCTGGTCAGCACGGCGCTCGTAAAGGACGCTTATCTGATTACGGTTTACAATTACGTGAAAAGCAAAAAGTACGTCGTATCTACGGTGTATTAGAAAAGCAATTCCGTAACTACTACAAAGAAGCTGCTCGCCTTAAAGGTAATACAGGTGAAAACTTGTTACAGCTTTTAGAGCAACGTTTAGACAATGTTGTATATCGCATGGGTTTTGCTAGCACACGCGCTGAAGCACGTCAGTTAGTAAGCCACAAAGCGATTCTAGTTAATGGTCGTGTTGTGAACATTCCTTCATACGTAATTACTCCAGAAGATACTGTTGTAATCCGTGAAAAGTCTAAGACACAAGCACGTATCATCGCTGCTCTAGAGTTGGCTGAGCAACGTGAAAAGCCGACTTGGGTTGAAGTTGACGGTAAGAAATTGGAAGGTAGCTTTAAGCGCCTACCTGAGCGTTCAGATCTGTCTGCGGACATTAATGAACAACTAATCGTCGAACTTTACTCTAAGTAAAGTTAAGAGTTAAGAGAGGATAAAATGCAGGGTTCTGTTACAGAATTTCTAAAACCAAGGTTAGTCGATATCGACGCTATAAACCCAACGCGTTCTAAAGTAGTTTTAGAACCACTCGAGCGTGGCTTTGGTCACACTTTGGGTAATGCCTTACGCCGTATACTGTTATCATCTATGCCTGGATGTGCAGTAACTGAAGTTGAAATCGACGGTGTATTGCATGAGTACAGCGCGAAAGAAGGCGTACAAGAAGACATCATTGAAATACTACTAAACCTTAAAGGTCTAGCGGTAACGTTAGAAGGCAAAGATGAAGTTTTTCTGACCCTGACTAAATCTGGTGTAGGCCCTGTGACTGCGGCAGATATTCAGCACGATGGCGATGTAACAATTGCTAACCCAGATCATGTTATTTGTAATTTAACTACAAATAACAGCGAGATCAGCATGCGTATTCGTGTTGAGCGTGGTCGTGGTTATGTGCCGGCATCTAGTCGTTTATCCTCTGATGACGATGAGCGTCCAATTGGTCGATTGCTGCTTGATGCATCATTCAGCCCAGTTGAACGTATTGCGTACTCGGTTGAATCAGCCCGTGTTGAGCAACGTACAGACTTAGACAAGTTAATCATTGATATGGAAACAAACGGTACTTTAGATCCTGAAGAAGCGATCCGCCGTGCGTCTACTATCTTAGCTGAGCAACTAGATGCATTCGTAGATTTACGCGATGTAACTGAGCCAGAAGAGAAAGAAGAGAAGCCAGAATTCGATCCTATTCTACTTCGTCCAGTTGATGATCTTGAACTAACAGTACGTTCAGCAAACTGTTTGAAAGCCGAGCAAATTCAATATATCGGTGATTTAGTTCAGCGCACTGAAGTTGAGCTTCTTAAAACGCCTAATTTAGGTAAGAAGTCTCTAACTGAAATAAAAGACGTGCTAGCTTCACGTGGTCTTTCTCTAGGTATGCGCCTAGAAAATTGGCCGCCTGCAAGCCTAGCTGAATAATCTAAATCACTATATTAGTTTAGTTAGAAGGATAGGGTCATGCGCCATCGTAAGAGTGGTCGTCAATTAAACCGTAACAGTAGCCATCGTAAAGCGATGTTCAGCAATATGGCAGGTTCTTTGGTGAAACATGAAATCATCAAAACTACTTTGCCTAAAGCGAAAGAGTTACGCCGTGTAATTGAACCTTTAATCACACTGGCTAAGACTGACAGCGTAGCAAATCGCCGTTTAGCATTTGCCCGCACGCGTGATAATGAAGTAGTTGGTAAATTGTTCAGCGAAATCGGTCCTCGTAATACAGACCGTCCAGGTGGTTACACTCGTATTCTTAAGTGTGGCTTCCGTGCTGGTGATAATGCACCAATGGCTTATATTGAACTAGTTGGTCGCCCAGCGGCGAGCGAAGAAGTTCAAGAAGACGCACAGTCTGCAGAGTAAGTCTTTAAAGAGACACCAAAAAGCCGAGCTTATGCTCGGCTTTTTAATACCTAAAATTTATCACACGGTAATAGGGTCGCGACAAGTCCTCCCCAATTTTTTATCAATAATAAACAACAGCCTCATATCAATAAAGGCAGTCTATTTGCTACTAATAGAAATATAGTTCGCTTATTTAAATACTTTCTTCATGTTACCCCTAACCTATATATGCTATTTATCTATAATTGGTAAAAATAAGCTAATTATATAACTTAAGGTTGTGATTAACGTCATAGGTTGAAACAGTAAATACATAAGTAAAGAAAGCCTTAACTATATATCTATGTTTTTTTGCCAAATGCCCTTAGTGTTCTACTAGCTAAAATAGTTATAGCAAGAAATCGGATGCTATTTACAAGCGATTTCAACATCAGCATCAACACGTTATCATTAAAAAATATCTTATAACCTCATTTGAAGCTAAATATGCTTGAGTTTAGTTGTCTTTTTAAGCGTTTAGTTGTAATTTTGTTCGAACAGTCATTTATTTCAAGTTTTCTTCAAAAAAGGGTTGATCTGTTTTCGGATCTCCCTATAATGCGGCCCCACTGAGACGGCAGAGGGCAACGCATAGCGAGGCACGAGCTACTCAGTGAGTTGAGTAAAACTTAGTTTTGAAAACTTTCAAGTTTAACAAAATTAAGTGTTGACAAAAAAATAGGAAAGCGTAATATGCGCAGCCCTAGCGAGATAAAGTTAAACGCTTTAATCGCAACGTTCTTTAACAATATAAAGCAATCATCTGTGTGGGCACTCGTACAGATTGAG
>NZ_JALNTH010000041.1:0-59407 GCF_023161935.1 Pseudoalteromonas sp. 2CM28B | reverse complement strand
TTATGGGATAACCCCAAGGTAAGTGTGGCTCAAATGATAAGAATAGGATCTCCGCGTAGCGGCTTAGTTCAACAATTGAATAGTGCGCTCAACGCGCATATTTCTGCCGGCTTAACGCTGATTTATCTACTTTATATAGTTTTAACAAATTACCTAAGGTATTACTATAACTAAGTTTTCTAAAGTTTTTAGGTAAAGTTAAATTAACCAATATGCGCGCAGCGCTCATTTTCATGAATATATGCGCAAAGAGCAATTTAACCTATCAATTAACGACAATATTTAGCCAATCTCAATGACCGGTTATCGCTCAAAGCAGACTAACAGCTATATTCCAGAGGAGATTTTGATGACTAAAGTTCAGCGGTAATGCAGGAATATAAGCACTCTCTTTATAGCATAAGCTGCACTAGCTCTTTACTTATACTCAATTTTATTAATAAACCACTCTTTTACCCCAACTGGCGTTTTCACTTGAAACTCATCATCAACTTCCTTTTTTAGCATCGCTCTGGCCATAGGAGAGTCAATAGAAATGTAATCGTTACGACCATAGATCTCATCAGGGCCAACTATGCGAAAAGCTTTTGTTTCACCATCATCATTTTCAATCTCTACCCATGCCCCAAAGAAAACCTTGCCGGCTTGCTGAGGAGAGTAGTCAATAACTTTGACGGCTTCGATGCGCTTTCTAAGGAACCTAATTCGAGAATCTATCTGTCTAAGTAATCTTTTATTTTCTTTATAATCGGCATTATCTGAACGATCGCCAAGGCTAGCAGCCCAAGCTACTTTTTTTGTTATTTCAGGTCTGTAGTCGCGCCAAAGATAATTAAGCTCTTTATTTAGCTTGTCTAATCCTTCACGCGTTATTAGATCGGTATACAATTAGTTTGCCCCATCCCACTATTACAAATACTGCAATGCTTTTTTAACAGCATCTAAAGTTGCAACCGGGAGAAAATTATCTTTATCATTACTTGATAATATACTACCGTTTGGCCCCACTTCCAAACCTGCTCGGCGCATAAACTCTTTAGATATGAGGTATTCAAGAGCTTCTCTTTCTAAGTCAGTCAATTTTAAGTTTGGTGACGAAGACGACCCACCCTCATAAAATTCTATGACTGGACCAATCGGTACCGGAGTTTTTCAAGTTAGTTGTCGCAGCAAATTAAATTTTAGCGTGTGTTATAGATATTACGGCTATAAAAAATCTAAAGCTTTCTTTATAGCGTCAAGGGTAGCCGCTTTAAAAACAGCCTGCTTATTTTCATCAATAAGCTCCCCATAATCAGTTGGTGTTAATTTCCATTTGCTTAGAAAGCTATTTGATAATAAATATTCTAATGCCCTGCGCTCTTGAGGCGACAGTTTGTGCTCTGAATCAAGCCCAGTAGACTTGTAGTCATAAATATCAATTTTAAGGTTTGGTGGAATAATTTCTTGTAGCTTTTTTCGAGTCGCAATTAACTCGGAAGCTTGAATTTTTGCTAGTAATCGATGCTTTGGATTATTTATTTCATCTATCCAATTTAACTCTTGATGCTTTTGCTTACCAAGATCTTTTACTGGGCTACTCTCTGCAAATGATGCAATAAGTGCTCTATATTTTTCACCCGATTTATTGCGAATGCTTTGTGCCTTTGGAACTCCTCGTTGAGTGCCTAACTTTGATATAGTAGAAATAGAATAGTCATCAACACCTCTATTTCTTTGCTCCATACAAACCTTATAAATTGCTTCGAGGGTTTCACTAACTTTAGCGGAACACCCTTTTTGTAATTCAGTTAGTAGATTTTCAGGTGACATACTCATGACTCAACACCAGTTAATACATTGTTTTTATTAATAAACTCTATTTCAGACTTTAAAACCTGTTCCTCACCAAGAAGCTCGGAGAGTTTAATATCACAATTAATTACACGACTTACTTTTGACCATGTTTTTAAACGAGACTTTAAAAGGCGTGCCAGTTGATTTCCAGCATGCAACTGCTGCTCTTCTGTTAGCAAGAATAAACCTGGAGATATTTCATTAAATGCAGCCATTTTATCCAACAGTTGAGATCTTGGAATTATGGCATGCGATGCATTGGCCGACTCGTAAATCGTTGCATTCTCACAAACCTCTTGCAGCTGCTCAAATAATGATGTTTCTTCTAAAGATATCTCTATTTCTGCATCACTCATTTTAACTAGAGACAAGCTGTCTTTTTGATTAGTTATTGACTGTGTCATTTTAATTAGCTTATAGGCTGACTGTAAGTCACATAAAAGCATATCCATTTTCTTGGCTGCACTTTCATATTCTGACTCAGTTTTTCTTATTTTTAACTCAAGAACTTTACGCTCTGATAAGTCTATTTTTTCTTTTTTTAAATTAGCTACGTACTCTTTACGATCTAATTCATCTAAACTATGCTCAAGAGTAGTTACTTTATTTTGTAACTTTGTACATTGAGATGACTGGGTGTTAGAGTAAAGTAATATTTCATTAGTGATGGATAGCAATCCACCAATAAATGCGGGACCTGTAATAAAGTGACGACAGCGTAGACAGTTTTGCGTCCCTAGATAACCAGATGGAGCCGGTACACGCAATGATGTACCACTACCATTAAGTTCTCCGCCATCTTCACAACGAGTGGCGGCATATGGGCAGATACCATAATCCCTGAAAATGAAGTTTCCTGCAGGAATAGAGTTTGTTAATGAATTTAGTAAATCTTCATTATTTGATACCAGTTCATTTTTTACTTTCTCTATCTTATTTTGTTCTATTAAACTTTGAGTAGCGTCAACCCTCGTTTTTAATGCCTCTTTCTCGCCCTCCTCTAATCGTTTTCTAATGTCACCTTGCGTAATTTTGCAGTAATAAATAGACATTACAATTGACGAGTGCCCAACAACTTTCATAACTATTTCAATAGGCATCCCCATTTCCATTATATAAGCCGTTATAAGACTCACTCGCATAGAGTGAGGAGTATACTTAGACTTATATTGATTTAATGTTGTTTCCTTCCCTGATAGCGTTGCGAGCTCTAAGTTTGATGGTTGAACATTATAAAGTGCGGCCGCTAACCTTGGTGTTAGCGCATTACCAACACTTTGTGGCTCAACATCCTGATAAGCCCTAAATAAAAAACAATTTATTCCTTTAGCCTTAAGTTGCAACTCATTTAAATTTGTTCTTTTACAACTAGACCAGTTTGTAGGACTATCTATAGGATTATATTTTTGCTGCCATTTACGAAGTCTTATCAACCAGTAAATAAGATCTTCAGGTATCCACGGAATTGAATAACCTTGGCCATTATTACTTGTTTTGTTTGTAGTGATAAACATCCCTGCGTTATCGTCAGGCATTCTTTTTATAAAAGCTTGGTTTTTTGTTAACCCTGAAAAAATAGATTTATTTTTTTCCCAAATTATTTTTCCATTTTGATCAACATTAGCTATTACATCATCAGCTTCACCTGAGTCATTATATGCAATCTGACGACCCCGTAATGGAACTTTTGTCAAAGTAAACGTATGCAGCCAATTGATCGGAGACCACATATAAAGCTGCTCTCCAACCTTTTTTATTACGCAATCAGGATCACTTTTATCTACTTCCCACGCTGATACTTTCAGCCAGTCAGCATCAAACTTTTGCAAATGCTTTAGGTCTCTAAAATTTTTTGCTTTCGCAGGGATTATCCACTCTTGGGCCTTTTTAACAAAATAGTACTGTAAGCAAGGTTTAGTTGATTCAGCTCGCTGAGGAGACATCACACTGGATGAATTTGATAGAAGCGATAAAGGGTTTCTAGCATCCATTACTCGAATGATCTCTCCAGTTTCCTCATCCTCACTAGTTAGATCATTGGTAATCACAAAGTCCAAAAACTCATTTACTGCAATTATTAAATTACGCCGCATATTATCGGTATTCAACTTTTCTAATTCTTGCTTTAAAGGTCTGATATTAACTTTTTGCTTAGTAAGAAATGCTTCTGGAGTTAAGCTTTTATCATGTTTTTCTATATAGATTCGAACGAATCGACAAAGCAATGAGTTTTTAGAGCCTCCCCCTAATGCTTGGGTCATAAATTCTTCTATTTTTACCGCCCAAGCTATATATGGTTTTGCAATAAATTTTAAATTGTAAGGTTCTTTTTTACCTAAAAATTTAAACCAATTTTCCCATTCACTTTCCCACACCCCCTGCGGATCATTTGGTATTTGAGGGTCACCTTGTTTTTTAACAAATGCCCTGTATTCCTTTTGTGATTTAAGAGCTAATGGCTTAATAATACTCTTTAACTTGTTATAGGAATAAAAATCAGGGACATCAAATGTATCTTTATAGCTCACCCACTCATCCTTAAAAACCCTCTCTGGATGTGCAATAAGACCTGGTATGCTTTTGTAATTTTCTAAATGTAGCCTTGAGTTAGTGATACCGTTTTTTTTGCATATTGCTTTGTATTCACCCAATGTTTTTATTGATACAGGTATATTTAATGGAAGGCTCGAGTTACCTTTAAGTTTGCTCATTTAATCTCTCTCATCTTATTACGAATATCTTCTGAGGTTGGTTGTATATATATCAAGCAGGATAGAGAGCTCTTATGATGCATTGCTTTTTGAATTTCAACTTGGCTTAAACCAAGTTGTCGTGCGCGATAACCATATGCATGCCTGTGCCCATGCTCTGTAGTTCCAAGCTCTTTTTTAACTTCCAGCCCAATTTTTTTAACAGCTCTTTTATGAATGCGCTGAAAGTTTTTTATCGTTTCAGGCGCTCCTGAGGAGTTGGTAAATGCAAATGGGTGAGAATCTGTTTTTGCAGGCTCTACACGTTGATATTTTAGGTAGTTAACCCAAGATATTAAAAACTCTTTTGCTTTTTCCGGTGGATTAAATATCACTTCAAAATAACCGTCTTTATTTGTAAGTAAAGGTGATTTCCAACCCGCATATAGCCTTTCTGATAATCGGTATGTATTTCTTGGTTTATAAAAAGTGCTTTCGAGTAGGTATTCTCGCCTAGTTGCGAAACTACTGTCAGGTGAGCGGCCTATTTCTGGATGATAGACCCTAACTAGTGCTTCATCTTGATATATTGGATGTAAAGTTATATCTGAAACATAAAGGTGAAATAGCTCACTTTTACGTAATCCACCATAATTTAATAACATGGTCATGGCTTGAGATTTATAGTCTGGTATTGAGCCTTTTACCATTCCAATATAAAGAAGCTTTTCAAAGTGCTCATCGGGGAATTTCATCGCTTTTTCATTATTTATTTTAGGCTCTAATAACCGATCAATGAATCTTACTCTCTTCGCATTAAAGGCAGCGTCATTTTGATTAGATAAATGGTTTAGGAACACATTTGCATGCTTATGATAATATGCGCACCAATTTAATCTTTCTTCATAACTTGTTGCTTTTCTGAAGGGGTTTATCCTTGATGAGTCAAACCCTTCCTGTAAAGCTAAAAAATCAGAGTAATGCGTTATATGAAATAATATATTATTTGCATCTCTAGGCTTTCTTGCCTTCCAATACAATCCAAGTTCATCATCCATTTTATCGTAATCGATTGTTCCTACTAATAGTGCTTTAGTAAAACCTTTTAATAATAAAGTTGAGTTTTCAAAGTTAGGTACGGCATTAATATATGTGAGTAGAAGCTTTAAAGAAAATATAGAGCGCTCTTTCCATGACTCGCTTTTAGAGCTGTACCAAGCAAGATACCTTATATGTGATATCACGACACCTTTCTCTGTATAAAGAGCAGGTAGCTCACAAATACTACCAGTCTCTTTGTCATGATACTTTACGTTTATTTTTTGGATGTATGCCATACTTTTTATTATATATTTGGGTAGGGTTATAATATCAGTATAACAAGCGTCTATTACGCCAAATAGACCGCCGAGTGCGCTATCTACGTAAGCGCATCCCCGATTTAAAAATTGTTGATTACTCACCCGTGCAAGACGGTAAAGTTTTTTTTGGTGCTTGGGTTGAAATAGAAAACGAGGCTGGGGAGTGTAAGAAGTTTAGAATTGTCGGTCCCGATGAAATTTATGATCGCAACGATTACATTTCTATTGACTCACCGATGGCGCGAGCACTATTAAAAAAACAAGTAGACGATGATTTTGAGGTCATGACCCCTCAAGGTGCTAAGCAATGGTATGTAAATAATATTTCCTACCAAAAATAAAACGGCTTATTCTTGATTCAGATCATATTAACTTTTTATTGTTTATATTATCTGAGTACGCTATAACTAAAGTAACTCAAGTTATGATGTATTAATTTGAGAGTAGTTAATTAAGGTCGTCACTATGTCAAACATTACAGCGCGCATATTACAAAATGCCCTATTGTTTACACTCTTTATGAGTGTAAGTTTGACATTGCATGCAACACCCAAAAATACGCAAATTGATGCTGGTTTTACACCTGCAGAATTTATTGTTTGCGATTCTCCTGACCAAGCAAACCTCGACACCGATATAGACTCTCATGTCGGTGTTATTGCGCTTAGAGAAATTCAACCACTTCCTTTAGCGTTTTACTTTCATTATGAAAGCAGCCTTTTAGTCACACCTTACAGCCATGCACACCCGCGAGCGCCACCCGTTATTTAGTTTAATAACTTGCTTTTAAACATTATTAAATTTTATAACTAATTAGGTGGATATTATGTCTAACTTTAAAGAACTCCGTACCCAAGATATTTCTCATGGCACTATTGCGAATACATTTACTAATGAAGCTGTCATTGATTTAACTTCACCTGCTACACAAGTGGTGACTAGTTTTACTGATACAAGCCCGATGCGTGCATCGTTTGATACAACAATTGAACAAGCGTCAAAACAGTTAACGACTCAACGCTCTGATTTTATTTTGGTAACTGATGAGCAGCAAAAGCTAATAGGTATAGTGGCGAGTGCTGATTTACAAAGCTCAAAAATCATGATTTTAGCACAGCGTTTAGGCTTGCCTCGTAGTGAAATTAGCTTGCGCTATTTAATGACACCGCTAAGTAATTTAATGGGTGTAAGTATGAAAAGCTTAAGCTACTCATGCATTGGTGATGCACTGCAAACTATGGAACATCATGGCGCTATGTTTTTATTAGTCACTGCGGCTAATAATGAAATAAGTGGTTTAATTTCAGCACGCGATATAGCACGTAAGCTGCAAATTCCTGTTCATATTAGTCCAATAGCGCACACATTTAGTGAAGTACTCGAAAGTATAGAGCACCCTCACTAAATCAGCTTTTTATTAGTATAGTTCCAACCCCAGTAATGGCATCTTAAAGCAAGTAAAATAGCTTGCTTTAAGAGCTTTTTATTACCTTCCCCTGTGATATTATTCAAGACATTGACGCATCAGTTAACTTCTTAGCTGGTCTTATTTTTTGTATTAAAAGGTTTTTGCATGAGCGATATCTCTGCACGTTTAGCAACTGAGCTAAATGCACAACAGCAACAAGTGGTTGCTGCAACAAAGTTACTTGATGAAGGTGCAACCGTCCCCTTTATTGCCCGTTACAGAAAAGAAGTGACCGGTGGATTAGATGACACCCAACTACGCCTTCTAGAACAACGTTTGTCTTATTTACGTGAACTTGAAGAGCGTCGTGGCTTTATTCTATCGACGATAGAATCTCAAAATAAGCTTACCGGGGAATTAGCAGCTGATATAAAAGCAGCGCAAAGTAAAACCGAGCTTGAAGATTTATACTTGCCTTATAAGGCAAAGCGTCGCACTAAAGGTCAAATCGCTATTGAGGCCGGTTTAGAACCTCTTGCTAATGCGTTATTTAACGACCCAATGCTCGACCCAGAAGCTGAAGCCGCTCACTATATTAATGCCGATAAAGCCATTATTGATACAAAAGCAGCCCTTGATGGTGCCAAATTTATTCTAATGGAGCGTTTTGCTGAAGACGCTAAATTACTCGCTAAGTTTAGAAGCCATATTAGTCAAAATGGAGCAATTGAGAGTAAGTTAATTGATGGGCAAGAACAAGCAGGTGCTAAATACAGAGACTACTTTGAACATCAAGAGCCGTTAAAAAAAGTGCCCTCGCACCGTGCATTAGCCATGCTAAGAGCACGTAATGAAGGCATTTTACAGTTAACGATTAACCCTGAGCCAAGTGCTGAAAATCCAGCCCAGTTATGTGCCCAAATGATCAGTGATCATTACCGCCTAGATATTAAAAACAAACCTGCTAGTGCATGGTTATTAACTGTGGTGCAGTGGGCATGGAAAATTAAGCTTGGGCTACACTTAGAAAATGAGTTTTTAGCCGCAATGCGTGAAAAAGCCGAAACCGGTGCCATTGACGTATTTGCTAAAAATTTAAAAGATTTATTAATGGCAGCGCCTGCAGGCCCTCGCACGACACTTGGTTTAGATCCCGGCTTGCGTACCGGCTGTAAAATTGCGGTAGTCGATAGCACAGGAAAACTGCTCGCTACACAAACAATCTTCCCACATGCACCACAAAATCATTGGGATAAATCACTGCGCACGCTCGAGCAATTATGTCGCCAACATAAAGTTGAGCTTATTGCGATTGGTAACGGCACTGCTTCTCGCGAATCAGATAAACTAGTTGGTGAGCTTATCAAGGCAAATACGGAGCTTAAACTGAATAAAATCATGGTCAGTGAAGCCGGCGCTTCGGTGTATTCTGCGTCTGAATTTGCCGCTAATGAGTTCCCAGATTTAGATGTATCTTTACGCGGTGCAGTATCTATTGCACGTCGCCTACAAGATCCATTAGCTGAACTAGTTAAAATAGAGCCTAAGTCTATCGGTGTAGGCCAATATCAACACGATGTATCACAAAGCCAACTTGGGCAAAGCCTAATTTCTGTAGTAGAAGACTGTGTAAACAGTGTGGGGGTTGATTTAAATATGGCCTCAGTGCCTTTGCTTGCACGTGTTTCTGGCTTAAACAAAACGTTGGCTCAAAACATTGTAAACTACCGTGACACGAATGGGTCATTTACAAAACGTAGTCAGTTGAAAAAAGTAGAACGCTTAGGGCCAAAAGCATTCGAACAAGCGGCTGGGTTTTTACGCATTAATAATGGCAGCGATCCGCTAGATAACTCATCAGTTCACCCTGAAGCATACCCTATCGTTAAGCGTATTTGTGAACATAACCAAGTAGACGTAAATAACTTAATTGGTAACAGTGAATTTTTAAGTAAACTCGCTGCAAACGACTATATTGACGATAAATTTGGCTTACCAACCGTGACTGACATTATTAGCGAGCTTGATAAACCAGGTCGCGATCCACGTCCTGAATTCAAAACCGCGGAGTTTAAAGCCGGTGTTGAAAAAATTAGTGACCTCAAGCCTGGTATGATTTTAGAAGGTGTGGTTTCTAACGTTGCTAATTTTGGTGCATTTGTTGATGTGGGTGTTCATCAAGATGGACTCGTGCATATTTCAGCTATTACTAACAAGTTTATTTCAGACCCACGCGAAGTGGTTAAAGCAGGTGACATTGTTAAAGTAAAAGTGGTTGAAGTCGATGCTGCTCGTAAACGCATTAGTTTTACTATGCGCCTGGATGACGACATAGACACCAGCAATAAAGCGACACCGCAAAAGCCTCGCAGCAATAATACTAACCAAGCACGAGCGCCTAAGCCTAAACGCGATACAGGCAATGCGATGATGGGGAATGCCTTTGCTGACGCCTTTGCTAACGCAAAAGTGAAAAAGTAATTTAAACGATATATTTAAAAATAAAAAACCGCCTAGGCGGTTTTTTTATGCATTTTAAATAAGCTAAATTTGCGCTGAAAATTCGCTCTGGATCGCGGGGGATGTCGCCAGTTGATAAAAGCTAGCAATGCGTCCTGCACGCGCTTCAACTTCAATATCACGTGATTGTTCTTCGCTTTTAGCGGTTTTTACTTCTGAACTTTCACTATTAGAAAACGACGCACTGACTCTGCTTTTATCTTCGCTGCTGTCTTCGTCATCAGCTGAAGCTAACTCAGCTTGTGCGGCAGCCATTTTCTGTGTGGCGTCTGCCGCAATCGCTCTGTCGGCACCTGAGGGTTCTGCTGGTGCTAGTGCAGCAGAACGTACCGTTTGCATTTTATCGATGGTTGCTTGCGGATCGCCATTGATAACCCCAACATCTATCGGTACTTCACCACCTACGGCATAATTAGTGCCATCGGGGCCTCTTTGGTATTCGTAACTGGGTGAACCGGCATATTGTCCACCAACAGCGGCATGCGCTTGCTCGTGGGTTCGCACTTCGGTATCACGAGCTTTGAGCTCTTTAATTTGTTGCTGTTCTTGCTCAAGTTTAAGCTCTTCTTGCTCACTAACTTCTTCGGCAGCTTGCTGTTTTTCTTGCTCGGCATCATCTTGATCACTATCAGCATTGCCTTCGCGTTGTTCAATAGTTTTGTTGTCTGCAATTTTGCCGCTTGCAGTATAAGTTGAACTATCGCTGTTACCAGGTAGTTTGGCTTTTTCTGCATCACTTTGAGCTTTGTTTTCAGTACTACCGGCGGTGTTTGCAGCGGCTGGGGGAATGACTTCACGTAACTGATTGTCACGCCGAGCAGTCTCCGTATAAACATTTGCAGTGTTTATATTGATAGACGGAAACGGCGTGACGATATTCATGAGGAATTACACTTTAATATCAACTAAAGTGCCTAGTACATCATCTGCAGTTTGAATTGATTGCATGTTAGCCTTGGCATTAAACTCTTCAACTTTTAAGTTTACTAATGCATCATCAATTCGTGCAGGTTGAGATACCGGCGCGGTTACGGCTTCTTCAGGGCGAGCAGCCGTTAATTGACGTTGCTGCGCTAATTGAGAATCATCTTGCTGCTCTATGCTGGCACGGTTAATCTCAGCGCTGGCCTTTTCAATACCTTGGCTGGCTCTATTAAACCCTTCAACACCGCTATTAAATACAGATCCAATCGGCATAATAATAAACCTCAACCAAATAAATATTGTTTAATTATCGCTCAAAAATCACGCAAAATAAAGCTTTAAACCGCTGTATTCATGGCTTTGCTTCAAAGCATTGATTTAACGGCAGATAAAAATTCGTTTTTATGAGAAATAAATGGCGCATGGGATGCTTTGTCTATCACTTCGTACTCAAAGCCAGAATTAAGTGCGACCATTTTTTCAATTGCTCGATAAGGAACGAGAGAGTCTAAACGCCCAAAAATTCCACTAATCGCGACGGGACAGTGAGAAAATAATTCACGTAAGTCTTCACTTTGCAGTATATCTAACCCCGCACTTAATGCTTGATTACTCGGCGGCGGTGACTGACTCAATAGTTGTTTTAGCTGTTTTACATCATCTCGCGCCGACTCACTGCCCATCGCTTGAATCGCCAAAAAGCGCTCTATCGTTTTTGAACGCTCTTGCAATAGCTGTTCTTTAAACTGTGTGAGCACTTTAGGTTTAATACCTTCCCAGGGCAATTGCTCTACAAAAAAAGGAGTGGAGGCAACTAAAATAACTTTTGACACTTTTTCTGGCCAATGTTTGGCAATATAAATGGCAAACAAACCGCCTAAAGACCATCCCATCAAAACAGATTGTGGTTTTAATTGCTGACTCACCAGCTGAGCTGCATCATGTAAAGTATACGGATCCAAAGAGACATCATGATCACCGTAACCAGGTAAGTCTAAACAATGTACCTTACCAGAATATAAAAATTCTAATTCTGGTTTTATTAACTGCCACACGCCTTGGTTCATTCCCCAACCATGCAACAACACACATTCATTTTGCATATTTGCCTAACCTTAACCAAACTTAAATCTATGATAGCGTTTTAGGGGGAGTTTGTAATGAGGAGAATCAGCGAATGAAACTTAGCCTAACTGATTGGCTTTTTCCCTCGTATTGCGTGTTGTGCCAGAATCAGATACACAGCTCACTGGGACTATGTCAGTTTTGTTTAGATGACCTGCCTTTGCTAGATTTGGCTGAGTATGACAATTTATTTTACCGCCCAGATATTGTAGAAATGTTTCCTAACTGCAGCTTTGAGAAACTATTTGCCTGCGCTTTTTATCAACCCCCTTTTGATTTATGGCTAAAACAACTCAAATTTAATAATCAAATTCATTACAAAAAAGCACTACAGCAAGTCATCAAAAAACAACTTACTATTTTTACTAATAAACAGCATTTAGCTACTGCTGTATTTATTATTTTACCTTTGCACAAGTCGCGTTTTTTTAGTCGAGGATTTAATCAGGTTACCCAAGTATGGCAGCCTTGTTTGTCATCCTTTAATGTCTTGAATAATGTTTTAATACGCAATAAAAACACCTCGGCACAGTCACAACTGAGCAAAACAAAGCGGATAAAAAATTTACAGCAGGCTTTTTCATGTACTGCCAATTTAGAGGGTAAAACGGTGGTCATTATTGATGATATTATGACCACAGGTGCAACACTCAATGCAGCTACCTTGTCGCTAAAAGAAGCGGGCGCTAAACAAGTCTGGGCATTTACGACCTGTTTAACGCCACTTTAGATTTAGTTACCACTGACACGAAAGGTATGCCCGAAAAATAAAGCGTTACTTAATAATCGGCTGGTGCCATACCAGTAACCTCTAAATACAGGGTTGTCTGTCATCGCAATCACACTACCTCGACCATAAGAGTGAGCCATTAGCGCAGCACCACCGGCCACTTGCTCTACATTAACTGCATCAGTAAAACCAGCAAGTAACGGCTGTTGTGTATAGGTGAGTATATTTACAAACGGCGCTTGCGAGGCTTCAAGTAACCAGGTACTGTTTTTAAATACTGGCAGAGTGTCACGCTTAAATGAAAACGTCAGTGGGTGCGTAGTATCTACATCAGTATTAAATATAGCGCCTGCAATACGCTGGCGACCCGCTAGATGGTCTTTGTCTGCATATTTTAAACCTTGAGTATCAAATGCGCTGGCAACATCTTTACGTGATAAGTAGTTTGCTTTTAATAATTGCTGATCAGCTAAGAACTTTGCCCCACCTTTATGACCCCAAATAACGCCGCCTTTTCTCACCCAGCTTTTAATCGCCACTTTGTCGGTATCAGATAACGTCGAATAATCGCCATGCGCCAAAACAATATGGCTGTAATTACTGAGCTCTAAAGACGCTAAACGATTCATTTCAACAATGGTTGGCGCTACGCCTACAAAGCGATCTAGGTAATACCACACTTCACCTGCTTCATATTGGCTAACCCCTTTACCGCCAACTAATAACACCTTAGGCGCAGAAACAACCGCCATAGAGCGCGAGCCTAAGTCGGCACCTTTACTGGTTAAGCCTGTGGTAATTGGCTTAATTTCAATATCAAATTGGCTTTGTGCTTGGTTTAGCTTTGCCACCCAATCAGTCTCTGTTTGCAGTCCTGCAGGGATAATAATACTGCCAGCATCAAAATTTATCTCATTACTCGTTGATGTTGCGGTTAATGGCTTTAATGCAACACGCGCTTTAATGCCTTGCTGTAATAAACTATTGAGCATTTTTGGGGCAAGCATGTCGTCCCAAGCAAATCCATAGGCGTAGTTTTTAGTTAGCGGCGTTAAAACAGGCTGTTTTGCTTTTTGCCAAGCCGTAGTATCAACCTCTAATCCCCAGCGGCTGTTTACTTTAGCAAATGGTAAATTAAACGCATGCGCTAATGTCCAACCTGATACATCGTAAAAAGTGTTATCGGCAAAGTTTTGCTGTTCACTAAAAATAGCTTTAACTAATCGGTATTGTGGTTGCGCAAGCGGCACAAAATAGCTATTAGCGGTAAAGTTTTTACCTTCAGCTTTTAGTCCCTCTTTAACTGGATAAGCATTAATTTGGTGCTGTTTAAGTATGCTTAAAAAATCGTTAATACGTGTTTTGTCTTCCCCACCTTGAACAATATAACCTTGATAGTCTTCATCTTTGGCAAGCTCAACCGCTTTGTTATAAAAGTTAGCCTGATACTCAAGTAAAGCTTGGCGGTTATCAATCGCCGCTTTAAACGTTGATAAGCTCGTTAAAAGTTGGTTTTTAATCGTAAACGCAAAAGTTAGCGGGCCATTGATCGTTTCTTGAATATGGCCACGAGAACTTGCTTGTTCAAATAAAATACCGACACCACCATTTACATCAGGGTAAGTTGAACCTTTGCCATAATAAAAGTCATCAAAGCTTTCTTCTGTAAAATACAGTGCATTGTTTTCATCTAAAGTTTTTGCATGATAATTTGCAATTGCTTTTGTTAAGCTCACATTTTCTTCAGGGGTAATGGGGTGTTTACGACTTGGGATCCCTGGTTGAAAAAAGTAGCTACTGTTTGGTCCCATTTCATGAAAGTCAGTTAAAATATTAGGTTTCCAATAATGAAACTTGGCTATACGCGCTCGCGACTCAGGGTGCTGCAGTAAAAGCCAATCACGATTTAAATCAAACCAGTAATGATTGGTACGGCTACTTGGCCAGCTCTCTACATGCTCACGCGTTTGCGGATCTGACGATAAGTTCATTCCACGATTACTATTAGCCCAATTAGCAAAACGTGCTAAGCCGTCTGGGTTAAGCGACGGGTCGAGTAAAATCACCGTGTTGTTAAGTAGCTCATTTATTTCATCACCTTGCGCGGCTGCTAAATAATAAGCCACTAGCAAGGCAGCATTACTCCCTGACGATTCGTTACCATGAACACTGTAACCCATCCACACAACACTTGGCTGCTCCGCTGTTTTATTGTTTGAATTATTTAGGCGAGCTAAGTGTGCTTGGCGAGTTTGCTCTATATTTTTTAGTTTGTTCGCTGCGGTAATAGTGAGCATAACTAGTGGGCGCTGCTCGTGGGTACGACCTATTACTTCAAAATTAATTCGATCACTTTTTTGAGCTAAAATTTCCATGTAGCGAACAAGTTGGTCATGCCTTACATGCCATTCACCCACTTGATAACCAAGTACTTTTTCAGGTGTTGGAATGCTGGGATCAAATTCAACCTGTTGCTCAAAAAAATACGACAAGGGCTTTGCCACACTTGAAAAACTGGCTAGTATCACCATTACTGTTAATATAAACTGCATATAAATCACTCTAAAAATGCTTGTTAATTGCACGCTACCATTGCTTAAAATAGATGCCAACTTTTTTCGCTCAACACTAGCCGCAACACGATGAGCGGAGTATGATATGCAGTATCCGAGTAATTTAGTCAAGTATAGACGGTTTTATGATTTCAATTTCCGAAACAGCGCAAGCGCATTTTGCTAAGCTATTAGCAGATCAATCTCAACAAACGAATATTCGTGTGTTTGTTGTTAATCCTGGTACATCACAAGCTGAATGTGGTGTTTCTTATTGTCCAGAAGACGCGGTAGAAGAGAGCGATATTCGCCTAAACTTTAACGGTTTTGACGCTGTTGTTGATGCCGAAAGCGCGCCTTTTTTAGCCGAAGCTGAAATTGATTTTGTTACTGACAAAATGGGCACTCAGCTAACTCTAAAAGCGCCTAACGCTAAAGCACGTAAGCTAGGTGAAGACGCAAGCCTAAATGAACGCGTTCAACACATGCTAGAAACAGAAGTTAACCCACAACTTGCAAATCATGGCGGCCAAGTAAGCTTAGTAGAGATCACCGCTGCAGGTGTTGCTGTGCTTCAATTTGGTGGTGGTTGTAATGGTTGTTCTATGATTGATGTCACACTAAAAGAAGGCATTGAAAAAGAAATGATTGCTAAGTTTGATGAGATCACCGGTGTGGCTGACATAACCGATCACGAAGCTGGCGAGCACTCTTATTACTAAGTATTAACCCACTATGCTAAAGCCACTTATTTACCGCTTAGGGAGTGACCCTAAGTTGAGTTTAAAACGCTTTTTTCGCGGCCTAGCACTGTTTGTGCTGGCCGTGATATTTATCACTTTGGGTTATTACAGCCATTATAGTTTACAAGTCATTGGCTTAGTAATTTTAGCACCGGCATTATTTTTAGCATTCTGGGGCTACGCGGGTATTTTTGCCAATCGTTTTTCGCAAGTATTGAAAAACATCCCCGCCAAAAATAACGACCCCGATCTGTGGAAATAACGGTTTAATCAAGTAATTGATTATTGGCTTTTAGCTGCTGATATTTAATGATAAGTGTTACACCACGCATTAGCATAAAACAGCTCATTGCTAACCATAAGCCATTATTTTGCCACGACTGAAACAACCAAAATACCCCAAAAAACCCTATCGTTGCCGATAACAGCATGCTATTTCGCATTGCTTTTGCACGAGTTAAACCAACGAATATGCCATCAAACAAAAAACAACTCATTGCTAAAATTGGCAGCACAATTACCCACGGTAAGTAATATGTAGCCTTTTCAATAACCTCAGGTACATTAGTCAACAGCTTTATAATAGAGCTGCCAAATAATATAAAAAATACACTATACAAAATGCCAAACAACATGCCCCAAAATACGCTTATTTTTACCCATAGCCTTATCTTTTCAACACTTTGTTGACCTTTCGCTTGGCCTACTTTTGCCTCGCTAGCATAAGCAATCCCATCAAGCGCAAAGCTGACCAACATTAAAAAGTTGAGTAGTACCGCATTGGCGGCCAATGTAGTTTCACCTATACGTGCAGCATAAAAGGTCATAAAGCTAAAACATAACTGCAACACTAAAGAGCGAATAAAAATATCGCGATTTAAACTTAATAACCCTGCCATTTTTTCTATGCTAAACCAATTTGCAACCGCTAAACTTATGCTCTGTTTTTTAGCCAGTTGAACCACTAACAGCAAAGCAAAAATTAAAGCCGTGTAATCCGCTATTAATGATGCCCAAGCCGCCCCTGCAACCGCCCAATCAAGATAAACTACAAAATAAATGTCGAGTACAATATTGGTAATATTAGTGACTAACAATAAATAAAGTGGCCCTCGCCCATAATGAACGCCGAGCATCCAGCCTAATAAAACTAAGTTACATAGTGCTGCTGGGGCGCTAAAAATACGAATACTAAAATACCGATAGGCCTCATTGAGCACATCACTATTGGCAGCAGATAAATACGCAATGGCGTGTTTTATAAGGGGGGATAATAAAATCAGAATTAGAGCTACACTGCTGGCCAATAACAAACTGCGTTTGAGTAAAGCTGCCAGTTGGGTCAAATTATTTTTACCATAAGCTTGTGCCACCAGCCCAGTGGTGCTCATTCTTAAAAAACCAGCAAGCCAAAATAAAATGGAGATCACGGTAGAACCTAAGGCAATTCCCGCTAAATAATGCGCACTCCCCAGGTGACCAATCACTGCCGTATCAACAATTCCTAACAACGGCACAGTAATATTTGATAATATCATTGGACCGGCTAACAACAACAAGCTTTTATGGTGTGCTTTATTATGTATAAGAAATTGTTTCATTTAGTATTATTTTTCCTGATTTGTGGTTCTTTACGTGCGCAAGCAGTTGTTATTCTACAGTATCATCACGTCAGTGAAACCCTTCCCGCGGTGACCAGTGTAAGCGCCAACACTTTTACTAAACACTTAAATTATTTAAAAGAGCATAACTTTAACGTTATTCCACTAAATGAGCTGATTAGCGCATTAAAACAAGGTAAAGCTTTAGACGATAAAACGCTCGCGATTACTTTTGATGATGGATACAACAATAACTACGAACAAGCTGCGCCTATTCTTGAGAAATTTGGCTATCCGTACACTATTTTTGTAAACCCTAAACTCATTGATGAAAAAGCGAGCTACGTTATGGGGTGGGATAAGCTCAGAGAACTGGCAAAAAAAGGCGCCCTTATTGCCAATCATAGTGCCGAGCATAACTATCTGCATAAAAAGCGCGAAAATGAAACGCAAAGCCAATGGCGTGAACGCACTAAAAACGACATTCTTAGTTCACAGCAGCGTATAAAAGAAGAAATAGGCCACGATTATAAATACCTTGCCTATCCCTACGGAGAGTTTAACAATCAGCTACAAGCTATCGTTACTGAACTAGGCTTTATTGGTATTGGTCAGCACTCTGGTGCAGTTAATCAACATTCTAATTTTAGCCGTTTACCACGTTTTCCCGCATCTGGTTTTTATAGCAAATTAGATACGTTAATTACCAAACTCAATTCAACTGCTTTTACTATTAATAAACTAACCTATAAAGATAGTGTAACCACACAAAATCCACCGTCGTTAACTATAAATCTAGAGACTGATGACTTTCATAAAAGCCAATTTGCCTGTTATGTATCAAGCGTTGGGCAAGCTAATTTAAATTGGTTAAACGATAATACGGTTGAGGTGACCTCGCCAAAGCAGCTTAATAAAGGCCGCTCTCGCTTTAACTGCACCGCCCCATCAATAAAAAAAGCAGGCAGTTATTATTGGTTTTCACAGCCTTGGGTGATCAATTAAATTCTATTTTTTAATCACTTGATTTAATAACCGCTGGGTCATTTTATCCAGCGGTACGACCTCATTTGCAGCCCCGATATCAATAGCAACCTTGGGCATTCCCCATACTACAGACGAAAACTCATCTTGTGCCAATGTATAAGCCCCTTGTTGTTTTAACGCCAGTAAACCTTTCGCGCCATCACTTCCCATACCGGTTAATAGTGTGGCAACAATATACTTAGCACCAATCTCAAGCGCTTCAAGCGTAATGGGTGAACCTTTTTGTGTGAGTGTAGAAATCATCACAACCGGCATAGGACGTAAGCGCATCAGGTTTTTTAAAAAACTAATGCCGTCCATTTTTGGCATTTCAACATCCAACGTTAGTACATCCGGATTATATTTTTTGATCATCTATCGAGCTTCGTATGGGTCTTGTGCACCCCCTACCACCACAATATCTTTTGCCTGTTGCAGTATCTCTGTCAGCAATTGTCTGATCGGTGCCGAGTCATCAATTATTAATACTTTAATCATAGCCATCCTTAAAACAGCTCTATATCAGTGGCTTTTGTTTGTTGTTCAAGATTATGTAAGTAACGCACTTCACGTTTTTCAATCGTATTATTGTGTAAGTTACGTAGCTTTTTAACTTGTACTTTTCAATTATGAGGATTAAAAAATATTTTTCGTGGCCAAGGCCCGCCCATATCATGCGCCACTAAATTTAGCGCTCCTTCTACTATATATGCATTGGCAAAACTGGTATTGCCAATACCAATATCTGTCATGGCGCTAATTATTTTGCCTCCCCCAAACAGTTTTACTTTTAAGTTTGCCCGGGATGCACCATTTTTAAGCACTTCATAATTAAATATTCCATAGCCCAATTACCGTAACGACAACTTAAACTATGCGCTTGCTCAATTCGCTCACCTTTTTGAATTGGTAGCCTAAAGTGATTAATCCCGCCTATGCCTAGCTTATCGTCGTAAACACAGGCAGCAATACACGATCCTAGTACGGTGGTGATTAGCTCATCATTTTTAGAAACATAAAACTCACCTGGTAATACCTTAGCGACCACACGATCTCGCGAGGCGTCCCAATAGCGTTTAATATGCTCAAAACCCGCTAATACTGACTTAAATTGCGTGTGCATGGGCTACTTTTTGATACATGGTTTTCCCTAAGTTTTTAAATAAAACATGCTCTTTACCCATGGTTTCTGAATGCCCTAAAAATAAATAACCTTGGTCATTGAGAATATCGGCATAACGGTTAAAAAGCTGTTCCTTTGTCTCTTTATCAAAGTAAATCACTACATTTCGGCACAAAATCAAGTCAAACGGGCCTTTCATTGGCCAGTCTTGTAATAAGTTTAAACGCTTAAATGAAATACATTGCTGTAGCTTAGGTTTAGCCTTATAACTTTGCCCATCTTTACTGGTTAAAAACCAGGGTTTTAGTAAAGCATCATCAAGACCATTTACGTTCGCTGCGGTATAAATACCACTTTGCGCCTTCGCCAGTACATTAGAGTCAAGATCAGTGGCTAACATCTTCACATCCCAATCACTTGGAAAAGCTCTTTGCAGCGTCATTGCTAAACTATAGGGCTCTTCACCGGTAGAGCAGCCTGCAGACCAAATTCGAACGCGCTTAGTCTGTTTATTTTCTTAAACAGGGTTGGTATTAACTTATCTTTTATAAACTCAAAATGATGCATTTCACGAAAAAAAGAGGTTAGATTAGTGGTAATGGCATTGATAAATGTATCAAACTCCTGATCTTTATGATTTTTTAAGTAATCGAGGTAGCTTAAAAAGTTTGTTAATTTTCGCTCACGAATTCGTCTTGCCAAGCGTGAGTAGACCATCTCTCGCTTATGCTCTCCTAGTACAATACCGCAGGCGTTATAAACTAAATGAGCCACTTCCTTAAAATCACTACCCGTTAATAAAAACTCTTTCATTATTTGCTCTCATTTAAAAGTAAAGCGAGATTCACGCATACATTGCAGGTGGACCTAACTAAAGTGAGTTTAAAACTCCTCCCACTCTTCAGCCGAGTCTACAAAATTTTCACCTTTGCTTTTATTACTAACGAAGCTATTTTGTTGCTGATAAGATATTTCAGGTGTGCGAATAACAGGCGATACCACTGTCACATCTTGCTGCCCTAATGAGAAAAAGTGCAGTAAACATAAAACCCCTTTAAAATCGTAAAACCTTTAAAAGCTAGTTTTTGTAGTATTCGGCTATTTCAATAAATTCTGTGGTTAATTTTGTAGTATTAACCAAAGGCACATCACCTTGTTTAAATTCAGGCTTAAAAATAGCTCTTAGTGCGCCACTGCCATCAACAAGGGCAACAGATGCACTATGATCCACCGCATAGTCTGATTCATTACTATCACTAATTGCGTAAATTAATCCAAGCTCGCGGACAAATGGAAATAAGTCTTTATGCTCACCTGACACAGCTAAAAAATCTGGATTAAAGTAATCTATGTACTCTTTACGTTTTTGGGCAATATCACGTTTAGGATCAACAGATATAAACCATACTTGTAGTGGGTACTCAGCCTGCAAATTTTTATAGACATTGTTGAGCTTAGCTAGCGTCATTGGGCAAATATCAGGGCAACTTGTGTAACCTAAAAAGACTAAATTCCATTGACCTAAAAACTGCTGTTTGGTTACTGAATTCCCTTGTTGATCATTCAACGAGAAATCAGATAACGGCTTTGCGGTTTCATAAACTAACGCATCAAGATCTTGTAAATTATTTTTATCACTACAGGCTGATAAAAAGAGTACTGAAAAAACAACTAAACCACACCATAACTGCTTCATATAACTAGCCATTTATCTATAAATAAGATGATAAATAGTATCATCAAATGAATAATCGAAAAACGAAATAAATCCATCGCAGTGTCTTCTTTGGCAGCAAACTTTAAGTTAATTGCTTTGTATATAAATACAATATTGAGAAGACATGCCCCGCTTAGATAAATAAGCCCTGACATGCCAATCAAATAAGGAAACACACATACAATGGCGAGTAATACCGAATATGCAAGCACGCATGTTTTACAAAAATCGATACCATGGGTGACCGGTAACATGGGGATTTTAGCCCGCTCATAATCACTTTTACGCGCGATGGCGAGCGCCCAAAAATGAGGTGGGGTCCAGGTAAATATAATCATCACCAGCAACCAAGGGGCTGCCGCCATTTGATTTGTTTCAGACACCCAACCGAGTAATGGAGGCATTGCACCGGCTAATCCCCCTATAACTATATTTTGTGGTGTGGCACGTTTTAAAAATGACGTATAAATAAACGCATAACCAACAAGTGCAAATAAGGTCAGTATGGCTGTGAGCGTATTTGCCCACAACATCAGCATAATAAACCCAGCAACCCCAATCACAGTGGCAAAGCTCAGTGCATGTAATTTACTTAAACGCCCTTTAGCAACAGGGCGATGGCGGGTGCGTGCCATTTTGCTATCAATTTCACTATCAACAACATGATTAATGACTGCGGCGGCCGCAGAGAGTAATCCAATCCCTAATAAACTGATGAACTGAACCCCAACACCTCTGCCAACATCAGGGGCTAGCGCTAAGCCAACCCATGCTGTTAACACTAGCATAGCCACTACTTTAAATTTACTTATTGCCAAATAATCTTGGATTAAGTGGTAACTTTTAGTCAATAACGATGCGCTGTAAACGGGCTGCATTGCTTTTTTATTAATTGTAAGTGCCATAATCATTCCCCTCTAAGTACTTACTTTTAGGTAATAACATAACCTAACCATAGTTAGTAACAGTATGGCAGCCATTAAGTTATGCGCCAGTGCCACGCCTAACGGAAAATGAAAATGCACCACGGCTAACCCTAAAGCTATCTGGCAAAATAACACCACTAACACACTCACCGTACAGCTTTTAATTTTTTGCGAATAGGCATGACTGTATATACGCCACATCACCAAGGCTAAAACAATGCAAGTCACTAAGGCCCATATTCGATGCAGTAAATGAATAGACATACGCGCCTGTTGCGACAACACACCAAATTCATAATTACTGTGCTCAAGGGGGAGCTGAAAGACACTACTGAATGAAAAAGGCTGAGCGTAACTACACAGCGGTAAGCCATTACAATGTGGAGCCGCATAATTAGCCGCTAACCAACCTCCGAGGGCGATTTGTAAAATCAGTACCGTTAATGCCACGAGGCTTAATTTAAAGTGAGGTTTTGCGCCCGCATCACCACCTGTAATAGGTTGGCTGGTCAGACGCAAATACAATAGCGTTAATAACGCTAAAATACTAAATCCTCCGAGCAAATGCCCCATAACTATAAGCGGCTGTAGGTTCATAGTAACCGTCCACATACCTAATGCGGCCTGAAAAATAACAAGCAGCAGCAATATCATAGGCAACCTTACAGGCGTGGTTGGGTACTGACGCTTTAGAAAAGCTAAAATAAACAACACTAAAATTAATACCCCAAGCGTGCCTGCAAAGTAGCGATGGATCATTTCTTTCCATGCTTTTGCTTTTTCAAATATCATATCGGGATAACTTTGAATCGCTTGTGCAATCTCTGCTTCGTGTTTAGGCACGGTTAAAAAGCCATAACAACCAGGCCAATCGGGACAACCAAGCCCAGCGTCACTTAAACGCGTGTATGCGCCCAGAGCCACCACAATTAATGCGAATAAACTCGTTGCTAATACCAAATTTTTATAGTTTTTATACATAGCATCCTCTACTTAGCTCGAACGAGAGTAATTGAGTAATTTTTTTAGATCTTTTAATAACCCTTTTTGGATCAAACGGTTTTCTTGTGGTTGAGAACTAAATGGATACTCCAGTACAATTAGCCCCATATGATCGATTAAATACAAACTGGCAGGCTTTAACTGCTGTTGCTCATCAATAACATGCCAACGCGTTGTAACTAGCTCAGGCTGTCCCATAATAGCCATATCAACTTTGTGTTGGTTTTTGCCAAGGGCAATATATAAATTGTCTAAAGCGGCTAATTGCTCTGTGCAAGACGCTTTGCATTGTGCTGAATAATTTAAAGCGATGGTCCATTGCTTAGGGTTATGCTGCGCCCAATTGTCTAGCTTAATTTCACGCTCTAAAAATTCACCATGGTTAGTAATTGCTGTAGGTAGCCAATCAAGTTTTAACGCGCTGTAAGCCAGCACTAAGGGAATAGCGCAGCACACAGCAAAGAGTAACAGGGGTTTATTTTTCATTATCTATCCTCTTCCTGCTTGCAAAAATAGCGACCACCACACAGGCAACCGCAATTAAAAACCACTGTACTGAGTAGGCATAATGTTTTTCTGGACTCATAACAACGGCTTCATAATGAGGGGCAGCAATTTCATCAGCTTGACCTTGGCGGTAAGCCATAAAATTCACTAAAGGGCGATTAGATTGGCTACTCAATGCTTGTAAATCAATGATTTGAATTCGTTTGGCTAAATCCGACTGAGTATTGTTATTGGCTAAGGTAAAGCCACTTAAATTATCTTCTTTAATTTGTGCCGTTAACGTAAATTTACCACTGGGTATTGTTACGTTTGGTAGGATTTCTCTTGAACGTTCTGCTTTTACCCAGCCTAAGTTCACTAACAAAAAGCGTGATTCATCAGACAGTTTTAATAATGCCAGTAAGTCGTAACCAACCTGACCATTATAGATTTGGTTATCAAGCAACCAATAATTATTAGTGTCAAAATAACCATTTAACGAAACCAATACACCGGTTTTGTTCCACTCTTTTGGCAGCTGTTGTAACTCTGCCCAGCTCATTACGCCATGTTGTTGTATATTTTCAATGGCACTAAGCTGCTGTTGCTTTTGTTCTGCTCGCTGTAATTGCCAAAACCCTAGTCGCACACAAACCAATACCACAATAACAACCAAGCAAATTGTTATTATTGAGCTAAGCTTTTGTTTGTTAAATACAACTAACTGCATAAGGGTAAAATCCAGTGATTATTAAAATTATTATTGTTCTACTGTTATTATTTATATTATTTAATTTATTTCGTGCTTTATTAATTATGGTGTCAGGGAAAACCAATGGACGCCCTATGTCTCACTTTTTAGGGCGTCGGGTGCTATTTTCTGTTGTGGTATTAATGATGGTGATTGCCGCACTAAAACTTGGTTTTATTACGGCAAATCAGTCCCCCTTAATCACTAAAGCACATACACAAATACAAACAAACACAGCCAAACAACATCAACAAAATGCCAGTACCAAGCTGCAGCTTGAAAGGCAAAGTGCTTATCTTTAGTGAAATGTCCTTTCATAATGCGTAAAAACACCACCAATAAAATAATTGTTCCTAAGGTGACGTGCATGCCGTGAAAGCCGGTTAACAAAAAGAAGGTATTGCCATAAATGCCCGCATCAAGGGTTAAGTTAAGATCGTTATAAGCATATATATACTCTTCTACCTGCAGCCCTAAAAAGCACACTCCGAGTAAAATGGTCGCTCCCAAGCATACTTTGAGTGGGGTACGTTTATTATTTTCCATCGCCACATGGGCAAAATGTAAAGTTACCGACGAGGCAAGCAAAATAAGGGTGTTGATAAGCGGCAACCCTTGCCAGCCCATTGCTTGGGTCGTGGTGCCTCCTGGGGTATTTAGCAATGGCCACATGGCTTCAAACGTCGGCCACAATACTTCATTTGTCATGGCGTTGTTATCCGCACCTCCAAGCCAAGGCACAGAAAACATGCGAGCATAAAAAAGCGCCCCAAAAAATGCCATGAAGAACATCACTTCTGAAAAAATAAACCAGCTCATACCTTGCCTAAAAGAACGGTCCATTTGTGCAGAATAAAGCCCTTGATCAGACTCGTGTATGACATTTTTAAACCAGCTAAACAGCATGTAAAGTAGTACAGCTATACCTACGTATAACAAGTAAACGCCATTACCACCCTCTTTGCCCATATCCATTACGGTTAAGGCTGCGCCTACCGCAATAAAAAATAACGCAACTGCACCTACTATTGGCCATGGACTTTGCTCTGGTACATAATAATGTTCATATTTTTGATTCATTTTATTTGCTCCTAGTTTTTCACTAGTTTTATAAGCTAGTTATTACTGGCTACTAGCCGCTCGCTAATATCAAATACGGTATAAGACAGGGTTAACTCTTCTACATCACTGGGTAATTCAGTATCTACATAAAACAATAATGTAAACTCCAGCTCTTCACCTGCCTTTAACGGTTGCTGATCAAAGCAAAAACACGCTATTTTGTGTAAATACTTGGCCGCTTTTCCTGGTGCTACCGACGGTATAGCCTGCATTACTTTATCTTCATTGCTGTTATTTTTAGCGCTAAACTTAACTTCACGCATGGCCCCAGGCTTTACATCTACACTGTACTCTTTAGATTTAACTTCAAAAGGCGCACCACTTTGCGCATGCGTAGTGAAACTAACGCTGACTTCTCTATTTTCAGTGACCAAGGTACTTTGCTGTGCCTGCTCTAACGAGGGCTTACCATTAAGCCCCGTTATATCGCAAAACACGTCATACAAAGGGACCATGGCAAATGCAAATGCAAACATTGCAATGCAAATCACCACCAGCTTTTTTAATAACGGCAAGTGAGTCATTATTTAATATCCGGCGGCGTTGAGAACGTATGATAAGGCGCAGGTGAATCAACTTCCCATTCAAGCCCGTCAGCTCCATCCCAAACTTTTGCAGGCACTTTGTCGCCCCCTTTTGCACATTTATACACAACCACCACAAATAATAATTGCGATAAACCAAAGGCAAACCCACCTATACTAATAATGGCGTTAAAATCAGCAAACTGTAGCGCATAATCTGGAATACGGCGTGGCATACCGGCTAACCCCACAAAATGCATTGGGAAAAACAGCACATTTACACTTATTAACGACAACCAAAAATGCCATTTTGCTAAGGTAATATTGAACATGTTTCCGGTCCATTTTGGCAGCCAATAATAAGCCCCCGCCATAATAGAAAACACCGCGCCCGTTACGAGTACATAATGAAAGTGTGCAACCACAAAATAGGTATCATGATATTGGAAATCGGCAGGTGTAATCGCTAGCATCAATCCCGAAAAACCACCTAAAGTAAACAACACAATAAATGCGATACTAAACAGCATTGGCACTTCAAAGCTAATAGACCCGCGCCACATAGTCGCTACCCAGTTAAATACTTTTACGCCGGTAGGTACCGATATCAGCATAGTCGCGTACATAAAAAACAACTCACCCGCCACGGGCATACCAGTGGTAAACATATGATGCGCCCACACAATAAAGCTCAACAAGGCAATGGAGGAGGTGGCATACACCATAGAGGCATAACCAAATAGTTTTTTACGTGAAAAGGTGGGAACAATCGTAGAAATAATGCCAAAGGCAGGCAAAATCATAATATAAACTTCAGGGTGACCAAAAAACCAAAAAATATGTTGGAACATCACCGGATCGCCACCACCAGCGGCATCAAAGAAACTGGTCGCGAAGTATTTATCGGTGAGCACCATAGTAACTGCACCAGCAAGTACCGGCATAACTGCAATAAGTAAAAACGCCGTGATCAACCATGTCCACACAAATAACGGCAGCTTCATCCACGTCATACCCGGAGCACGCATATTTACTATGGTGACCACCACATTAATGGCCCCCATAATCGAACTAATACCCATAATATGCACAGCAAATACAAACATTGCTGTGTTGTCGTTACTATAAGTGGTGGAAAGCGGCGCGTAAAAGGTCCAACCAAATGCAGGGCCACCACCAGGCATAAATAATGAAGCTAATAGGATTAAAAACGCAAACGGTAAAATCCAAAAGCTCCAGTTATTCATTCTCGGTAAGGCCATATCTGGCGCACCAATCATTAGCGGGATCATCCAGTTTGCCAAGCCGGTAAAGGCTGGCATAACCGCACCAAACACCATTATTAAACCATGCACTGTGGTCATTTGATTAAAAAAGTGAGGATCAACCAGTTGTAGGCCCGGCTGAAATAACTCAGCTCGAATAACCATCGCCATTGCCCCACCAATTAAAAACATGGTGAGTGAAAAAATTAAATATAAGCTACCTATATCTTTATGGTTGGTTGTAAATAACCAGCGCTTAAAGCCTGTGGCAGGTTGATGGGCATGATGAGCCTCATTGGTATTAGGTTGTTCTGCAATGCTACTCATTATTTAGCCTCCCCATCAGCATCCAGTGCCGCTTGTATCTCGCTCGGTTGAATTACATCACCAGTGTCATTACCCCACGCGTTGCGTTTATAGGTAATAACAGCTGCTATTTGCTTGATTGATAATTGCTTTGCGAAAGACTGCATAGCCGTACCTGGTTTACCATGGAGCAAAATATCTATATGCCCTTTGATATCACCTATGACTATTGGGCTGCCTTTAAGAGCCGGAAAAACACCCGGCAAGCCTAATCCTGTTGGCTGATGGCACGCCGCGCAGCTCGCCATATAAACCTGCTCACCAAGCGCCATCAGCTCTTCTTTTGGTACAACTTGGTCTAATAACGCAGCGTCTGCTTCAGCTGCTTTTTGCTTGGCTTGTTTAGCCTCTGCTAACCACGTTTTGAAGTCTTCTTCTGTTTTAGCTTCTACCACAACAGGCATAAAACCATGATCTTTACCGCAAAGCTCTGCACACTGCCCACGGTAAGTACCAACCTCATTAATATTGGTCCATGTTTCGTTAATAAACCCAGGGTTTGCATCTTTTTTAACGGCAAAGTCAGGCACCCACCATGAGTGAATAACATCATCTGAAGTCATTAAAAAACGTACTTTTTGATTAATTGGTAGTACCAGCGGTTTATCGACCTCGAGTAAATAATTCGGGTTTTTATCAGCAAGGTTGGTTATTTCATTTTGAGGGGTAGCTAGCATGGAATAAAACTCAACGTCCTCCCCCATATACTCGTAATGCCACTTCCACTGTGAGCCTGTAATTTTAATGGTGAGATCAGCTTTGCTGGCATCCTCCATGGCAATTAAGGTTTTAGTCGCAGGAATGGCCATAACAATTAATATGACAAAAGGGATCGCAGTCCACAGTATTTCTACTTTGGTGCTTTCATGGAATTGGGCAGGGACAGCCCCTTTAGATTTGCGATGATGAATGAGTGCCCAAAACATAATGGCAAACACGATCACCCCAATCACACAACATATTAAAAAAATAGTCATGTGCAGTTGGTATACATTATTACTTATATCGGTTACGCCTTTACGCATATTATATTGGCTATTAGCAAGCACATTCTGCGAAAAAACAAACAATATAAGCCACAAGGAAGAACTCAGCTTACCCATGTGACGGCTCCTTTGATGCTATTGCTGACGCAAAGCGAAGAGGCATACGGCTTAAACGCCTATTCGTTATTTTTATTTTTTATAAGGGTGCTGGATTTAGTAAATGTGTGTTCTCAAAACGACTAAGCTGTGAGTTATTTTTATTCCAGCTCTTTAATAACTAGTTAAAAAATAAACAATAAGCAAGGTGAGTATGAAAAATAAACAAGGTGTATTTTTTAAAATGCGCAGCTAAAAAAATAGCAACTAGTCAGGCAATTAATCTAAGAGTCAGGTTTAGTAAGGGATGTATTGAAATTACAGGATAGAAATATAAAAAATTGTTAACTTAAAAAAGCAGAGTAAATTTGTTTATTTATAAAGTATTTAGTGATTTTATTTATGATAGGGGGAGCACTTAACAACATATAGTCATACATTTGATAAGTTAGACATTGTGCTGCTAACAAACCCAGCGCCTAATCACTATTAAGCGCTAAATTATGCTTTAATACTACATCCAGTCAGCGTTACGAATAACACCTACCGCTAAGCCTTCAATATTGAACGACTCATTTTCTAAATCGACCTCAATAGCTGAAAACTCATCATTTTCAGCATGTAAGAGTACTTTTCTGCCCGCTTTTTCTAAACGCTTCACGGTTACATCGTCGTCAACACGGGCAACAATAACTTGTCCATTTTCGGCAACTTGGGTTTTATGCACAGCAAGTAAATCACCATCCATAATACCAATGTCTTTCATACTCATACCGTTAACACGCAATAAAAAATCGGCCGCAGGTTTAAACATTAAAGGGTCAATTTTACAGTGGCTTTCTACATGCTGTTGCGCCAATATTGGCTCACCGGCAGCCACCCTGCCAATTAAAGGTAAGCCTAACTGCTCTGGCTCCTCTTCTTCAACAAGCTGAATTCCGCGACTCGCGCCTGGCTTCATTTTAATAACACCTTTTTTGGCCAATGCTTTTAAGTGTTCTTCTGCAGCATTTGCACTTTTAAAACCCAGTGTTTGTGCAATTTCGGCACGTGTAGGAGGCATACCAGTGTCTTTAATAAACACTTTAATGAGTTCGAGTATTTGCGCTTGGCGTTTCGTTAATGGTCGCATACAACTGGTTTTCCATACAGTACAATTAACTGTGAGTATATACAGTTATTTAAAAATCGCAAATATAAATTAATGTCTTATATGCCGTTATCATCAAACAATAACCTACTTTAAAAGCAGGGTAATAAATGTAATTATTAGCAACGCATTATCATATTAATAAATTTTAATTCTCGATTACTTATCCAAGGAGCTAGCATGAGTATTTGGCATCAACCGATTACATTAGAGTTTTGTAAGCAATTAGATCAAGGTATTACAGGCCAAGGGACACTCATGAAAACCATGGGAATAGAGATCAGTGAAATTGGTGATGACTACTTAGTGGCAACTATGCCGGCAATTCCAGAGCATCATAACCCTATGGGTATCGTTCATGGTGGCGCAAATGTGGTACTTGCTGAAACAGTAGCAAGTTATGCCGCTAACTTTGTGGTTGATTTCAATCGGTTTTATTGTGTTGGCCAAGAGATCAGTGCAAGTCATTTAAAGGCATCACGCAATGGCACATTAACGGCCACAGCGAGAGCTTATCATATCGGCAAGCGCAGCTCGGTTTGGGATATTAAAATAACCAATAGCCGCAATGAGCTTTGCTGCGTATCACGTATGACCGCAGCCGTAGTAAAGCGAAAAGGCTAGTAAGTCAATTAACCAAGGTTGAGGTTAAATTACTTTTCGAGAGGGTAAATAGTAATTTCCACGCCTGCACCAATTGCAGATATACGTAACAAGGTATCTGCATGTAAAGCTTGGTTAAAGCATTTTGGCGAAGTGCCAGACTCAAAACCCATATCGAATGTTCTGCGTGAACAACTCAACCATTGCTTTAATGCATTGCGTGAACACGACTCGATTAACTCGCACAAGTGATTAATCGCTTTATCTGGCGTGGTTATTTCACCTGCAACCTCAATGCGAGCAAGTTGACGGTATTCGTCTTTATCATAATGTAAAATAGTTGCGACCTTTTTTAAATCAGCAACTAATACGCTAATATCTTGCTTTGACTCAAGCTCTAGATCTACATTTAAAAATTGAATTTCCGACATTATCTCGTTTTTACCCTCTATTAATCTCATTGCAAACTTTAACGCAGTTTTACCGTTATACCAAATCAACAACGCAGGAATCACTGCATTAACGCGTTTTTAGCGTTAGCCTCTGAATATTACCCACTATTTACTCCTAAAAAACGCCCTACACAAAATACGCAAATTAAAATTAAAGCATGCCGGCGGCGGTTTACTTTTTTATTCTAGGCCTTAAACTAGCCGCTCCTGTAGTTCACGTATGTGATGGATATGATTCGGTTTATTTTAGCTTTGTTGGCTTGCTGTGCTTGTTTTTCAGCAATGGGCGAACAATTTACGCGGTTTTCGAGTGCCAAAAAGCACTTAATTAATACCCTTCCCGAAAACGCTAAAAGTATTTATTGTGGTTGCGATATAAAAAAACAAGGCAAAAAGTTAGTACCCGATCCTACCCATTGTGGCTACGTGCCTCGCAACACACTAACCCGCTCAGGCAAAGTAAATCAACGTGCATTGCGAATTGAATGGGAACATATTGTCCCTGCATGGGAATTTGGTCACCAGTTACAATGCTGGCAAGATGGTGGGCGTAAAAACTGCCGCAAAGTTAGCGCTAAGTTTCGCTTGATGGAAGCCGATATAAACAATTTAGCCCCTGCAATCGGTGAAATTAATGCCGATCGCTCAAACTACCGCTTTGGTATGTTAGCCCAAAACGCGACGCAATATGGTCGCTGTGAGGTTAAAGTTAATTTTAAACAACGTGTTGTTGAACCGCCTGTTCATGCACGTAAACGCATTGCCGATGCGTACGCTTACATGCAAAAAACGTATGGTTTAAAAATTTCAGCTAAACAACAAAAGCTATTTAATGCTTGGCAACAACAAGCTTATGCTGCTAACACAAATAGTAAAAAGCTGTAAGTTTAAATTAAAAGCGTGTAACACACGCTTTTAATTAACCTATAACGCTTGGTGTGGTCCAAATATTTCGTAGTGAATATTTGAGCTTTGCACACCTAAATCAAGTAGCTGGCCTTTTACGTAAGCCATAAATGATGCTGGTCCACACAAATAAAATGCCCCTTCGCTAATAGGTAATGATGCCTCAAGCACCGTTAAATCCATTAGCCCAGTGAAATCACACTCCTCGCCACCTTGATTAAACCAAGTAAATGTTTTTAGCTGTGGATGCATTGCCGTTTGCTGCGCTAAATACCCTTTAAATGAAAATTCGCGGCTGTTTTCACACGCGTGCAAATAACTAATCGCTTGATTTTTATCACCACTAAGTAGCGTTTGCAGCATTGCCATCATCGGGGTTTGGCCAACACCTGCTGAAATAAGTACCACTGGAGTTGCCTCATTTTTTAAAATAAAATCTCCCGCTGGCGGGTATAACTCTACTCGTGCGCCTTGCTCTAGTGAGTGTAAATAATTAGACACCACGCCAGGCTTTGGTTGGCACTCTTTTTTAACGCTAATACGATAGTTTTTAGCATTGCTCTTTTGCGAAATAGAATACTGGCGGATCTCTTCATATTCTGCGCCCTCAGGCTTAACTTTAATGCCAATGTACTGTCCTGGCTTGTAGGTAATAACTGCTTTACCATCCACAGGTGTCAGCGTAAAACTAGTTACGAATTCAGATTCAACATGTTTATCAGTAATTTCAAACTGGCGCGTGCCTGCCCAGCCACCATGGTTGTTTTTACTGTGCGCATACAATGCCGCCTCTTCGGTAATACAAATATCAGCAAGTACACCGTAGGCCTCGCGCCACGCATATTCAACATCGGCAGTAAACTGCTCAGGAATAAGCTCTTTTAACGTACCGATTAAATGTGCGCCCACAATAGGATAATGCTCGGGTAAAATATTTAAGCTGGTATGCTTATGATTAATTCGCGCTAGCGCCTCTTTTAACACGGCTAAATTATCAATATTTTGCGCGTACGCAGCCAACGCATTAAATAATGCAAATTGCTGACGACCCGTTTCTTGATTAGTCATATTAAAAATATGTTTAAGTTCGGGGTTATGACTAAACATGCGCTTGTAAAAATGATCGGTTACGACCGTACCTGCCTCTGCAAGCAATGGCACCGTGCTTTTAACTATTTGTATGGTTTTATCGGATAACATGTTTATTTCCTATGTAATAACTAACTGCTTGCATTTAGCATTACACAGAGCGTGCCAACTAATTAAATCCATAATATTTAACAGGTTAAATTAACTCACTTTACAAGATGAGTCTTTATGACCTACTATAAAACCTGTAAAAATACACTAACAGGTCATTTTGACATGAACCAACAACTCAACCTGACTCAAGTTGCATTAGAGCTTGCACAAAGCACCTTACATGCCCACAGTTTTGAGCAGCTCTTAGCCACGGTTGAACGTGTTATTCCAAGTGATGCTAGCGCCTTGTTAATTCGCCAAGGCGAGCAATTAAAGCCTTTAGCGATTAAAGGTTTAATGCCTGATAGCTTAGGCAGGCGTTTTAATATTGCAGAGCATCCTCGTCTTGATGCTATTTGTAATCACCGCTTGGCACTGCAATTTGCACATGACTGCCCACTACCTGATCCATATGACGGCTTACTACTAGCTAAAACCGGTGATATTCCAGTGCATGCCTGCTTAGGTTTACCGCTTTATGATAAAGATTCGCTGCTTGGTATTTTGACCTTTGATAGCCTAAACGCTGATGCGTTTGACGGCATTACGGCTGATACACTCAACACTTTACAAACCTTGTGTAGCGCACACTTTAAAACAGCTCTAGAGCTTGCCCATTACAAACAGCATGCTCAGCATTCAAATGAATTAGTACAAGCGTTAAACCGTGAGGCACTCAAACGCGATGGTGGTGAAATTATTGGCCAAAGCCCAGTAATACAAACCCTTAAAAACGAAATAAAGCTGGTTGCAGCCTCTAATTTTAGTGTATTAATTTTAGGTGATACTGGGGTCGGCAAAGAGTTGGTGGCGCGTAATATTCACTTGCATTCAGCACGCAAAGATCAGCCATTGATCCATTTAAATTGTGCATCACTGCCTGAAAACCTCGCAGAAAGTGAATTTTTTGGCCATGCAAAAGGCGCTTTTACCGGCGCCCAAAATGCCCGCCAAGGTAAATTTCAGTTAGCCGATGGCGGCACCTTATTTTTAGATGAAATCGGCGAGCTGCCTCTGGCTATGCAAAGTAAATTATTACGGGTACTGCAAAGTGGCGAAGTACAAACCGTTGGTGAAGATGAGCTCAAATATGTTGATGTTAGAGTGATTGCAGCAACCAATCGCGACCTAAAACACGAAGTAGAACAGGGGCGATTTCGCGCCGACTTATATCATCGCCTAAGTGTGTACCCGTTAAGCGTAGCGCCTTTAAAAGCCCGTGATGAAGATGTTATTTTATTAGCCGGTTATTTTGCAGAAAAAACAGCCCGCAAGCTCGCTATTAAACAGCTAAAACTCAGTATTGAAACGCAACTGCTGCTTAAAAAATATGACTGGCCAGGCAATGTGAGAGAACTGGAGCATGTTATTAACCGGGGTGCATTAAAGGCTAAACAACATCAGTGGCAGCAACCAGTTATTACTATTGAACCTGCGCATTGTGAGCTAAATTTAAGCGCTGTTAACACCTTAGCTCTTGAACACTCAAACCAGCTTGTAATCCCACCTTTAGCAAACAACATTTCGTTAAAGCAAGCCACAGATACCTATACGCAGCAACTTATAATACAGCAACTTAAACAACATAATTATAACTGGGCCAGTACCGCGCGCAGTTTACAGGTCGACCGTGCTAATTTAACACGGCTAGCCAAGCGCCTAGGTATTTCAATAAAAAAATCGTTGTCGCCTAGTTAACTTAACTTTCGCTGCTTAAAATAATTTTTTAATAGCTGACTAAACGCTTGAACCTTTGCTGTTCGGTGCACTAAATGATGCGTAACCAGCCACAAATCGGTTGGCCAACTCAGTTCATTAGGCAGTACAGGGACTAAATCAGAGTATTGCGCTGCAACATCATGCTGTAATCCGCCAATACCGAGCCCTTTAACTATGGCGCGGGTCGCTTCTGAGGTTTCTGACACTCTTAGCTTAACTTGCGACGGGGGAATATTTTCATCAACCCATGCAAAGTAAGGCACTTTGGCGTTATACCCTGCTACACCTGACACAAAGCTATGCAGCGATAGTTGCGCTAATGTTTGTGGCAACCCATAACGGCTAATGTAATGCTTTGATGCATAAAATCCTGACGAGAGCGCCGCTAAATGCTGAGCAATATAATCACCCTCATCCGGTCTGGGTCCAGCTCTTACTGCGATATGTGCTTGGCCATGATCTAAACGTAAGCGTTTTTGATCCATAATCACTTGTAATTGCACTTGCGGATGCAAGGTTTGAAACTGCTCGCACACCTCACTTAATACATCAATAAAGCCACTAACTGTGGTGAGTAACAAGCTACCTTGCAAGGTGCTATCTGCAGCAATAATGTCATTATGTAGGCGCTCTAGTTCACCATTAATCGCTTGTGCTGTGGTAAATAACTTAGCGCCAATTTCTGTGACTTTATAGCCGCGAGCATGGCGATGAAATAGTCGCGCATTTAAGCTTTTTTCTAAGTTATTTATTCGCCTGAGCACCGTACTATGGTGAACATCTAACACTTCGGCCGCGGCAGTTAAAGTACCTAAGCGCGCTACCTCGTAAGCAACCTTCAGGTCTTGCCAATCATTAAATTGAATTGCCATGATAACTACTCTTTAATCTGTGCATATGCGCACACAAGTTTTGCGTTTATTTGGCTTTTCTGCAAGTGATTATTTGTTAAAGTCACATTATACAAACTCATTATCAGGAGCAGCTCATGACAACACCAAAAATTATTGCCCTAGCAGGTAGCTTACGTAAAGATAGCTTTCATCAAAAACTCATTAACGAAGCGGCACGCTTTGCTTTAGAAAGTGGCGCTGAAGTAGAAGTGATTAAACTCGCAGACTTAGCTATTCCTATGTTTGATGAAGATCTCGAGGCACAAGGCACACCAGCCGGTGTACAACAACTTAAAGACAAACTTCGCGCAGCCGATGGCATTTTGCTGGCCAGCCCAGAATATAATGGCTCTATTACCGCGGTGTTAAAAAATGCTATTGATTGGGCATCGCGCACCGAACAAGGCGCAGAGCCTGCATTTGCAAATAAAGTAACCGCGTTATATGCAGCCTCGCCAGGTGGGTTGGGCGGCTTACGTGGCTTAAATCACGTGCGTGATATTTTATCTGGCATTGGCAGTTTAGTATTAGCCAATCAATTAGCTGTACCGGCTATTCATACTTTGTTAGACGAAAACGGCCGTATTAATGACCCTGCTACCGCTGAAAAAGTGGCTGGTCTTGCACAGCAGTTAGTTAGCGTAGCAAGTAAGCTTAAATAAGCAGCAACTATAACTTTGTTGCTGCAAGCTTTGCAGCAATAAAGTCTTCATGGGTAACATACAATAAATTAGCAACACGACGAATAACGTATTCTTCTTGTGGATCAAGTTCACCATCTGAGTATGCTAATCGCCAGAGTAGTTCAACTATTTCAATGCGTTGCTTTGCACTGCATTGATTATTAATTTGCTTTGAAAATTGAAAATAATCAATGGCGTCATCTAAGCTCGAACTTGCTTGTTCGGTTAACTCATCTACTGCTTCATCAGTTAAATCAAAATACTTTTTTAATGTCAGACTTAACGTATGCTGTTCATCTGCCTGTAAATCGTTATCCGCTCGCATTACCTCAATTAATAACGCGGCAACGGCTGTTTTTAAATCATGTTGTTCAATATCATAATCTTGCTGATCAATACTCGAAAAAAGCTGTTTAATTTGCTTGAACATCACATTTCCCCTTTTTGGGTGTTAAACTTATATCATAACGGGTGTAATTGATATGCTGATCACACTACCCAATATCAAGATGGAGTTAAAGGTTTATGAGTATAAAAGCCAATCATTACATACATGGAATTATTAGCTGGGGTTTATTAACAGGGTGTTTGAGTGTGTCGGCAGAGCAAAGTGAAATGCAACGGCTCTACGATTTTGATGAAAAGGTGCATTATAAGCAAACTCAAATAGACACTAACAATTACCACCTAGAAATACAGTCTGATGACTACCCGCACTTTAGAAACCAAAGTGTGTTTTTATTGCGCCACGCAAACCGTTTATGTCGCGATAACCCTTTCATGTTAAAAATAACTGAAGGCGTGCAAGAGTATGAGCGCTTTCCAACTAAACCACGCGCTTATCAGCCACCACTGAGTGTATTTGTGCAGTGTGAAATGCCTGCAGAAAAAACCTCAAAGAAATAACATCTCATTATGTTTCCATAAAACCACTGAGCATTAAAACAGCCAGTGGTTTTAATATAAAAACAGATTAGTTAACACCATATCCCCACGGTGCAGCCGGTGGTGTAATAGGTTTAGTTAAATCAAAATCAACACGGAATTCGCGACCTTGGCGAATAAGTCGATAAGTGAACTGCTCAGGGTAAATATACATTTGCCATGTATTGCCTACCGATTGCGGTATGCCTTGGCTAACAAATAACTCTTTTGAATACTGATCTGCAGGGAATGACTGCATATTAGCAAAACCCGCATTCACAGTATGACCGCCATACATAGTTGATACATCATCAGTACCATCTTTATGGCGGTGATCGTGCTTTAGGCTCAACCCACTGCCTGTTTTAGTAATGATCCACGTACGAGAGGCGTCATCACCGACATGAAACGGCACTTGTAGTTCATGTTCATTACACTTACGCACATGCATAACTAACTTTTTATCGGCAAATGAACTCGGCCCTGTGGCATTATCAACCGTTACTTTACCCTCGAAAGCTTTACCGCAATGGGCAGCAATACTATTGAAAAAGCTATCATGACTTGGAATTGATACCAAAGGCGCTGGACGTGCTATTGCTGCAGTGGATGCCAGCATAAGCGCTGCAGCTGTTAATAATTTCATAATGTGTCCCTAAACATGTAAAAAATCAGCTTAGCGTTTAAGCAAACACAAAGAAAATAATCACGATGAACAGCAATAAGAAGTTAACAGAGCAATAGGATTTTACTGTAATTAATTAGTAAAAAAATATCGCTTGAAAGAAAATGAGAAATTAAATATCGTTGATTGATAAAGGTAGGTAATTAAACACAAAGTCAGTTTTAGCACGGAGCTCATATATAGATGGAGAACTATATCGGCCTAGTAATCATCGTATTACTATTAATTATTCAAAATCGCTACACTTTGCATATATATCAACACCTTGCTGAGCAGCACCCAGAACAATGGAAAAAATTATCACAAAATTCATTAGATGGGACACCCTATGCCAATCTTGCTGAGTCATTTAAAGATGGTTTTTTTTCGACTATCAACGACCCAAAGGTAGTCCGCTACCAGAAATTTAAAACTCTCAATTTATTACTAATGGCAATGGTTACATTAGCAAGCTTATTGCGTGGTTTTTTAATATAAGCGATTAAAAAAGCGCAACCTAAGCTACGCTCCAGTTTCATATGTAAAAGGTTACTGCCACGGTCTCTCTGCGGCTAACTGCTTTTCAAACGCATCAATTTGCGGATTGAGGGTTTCGGTTACACCGATAAAGTCTAAGCCACTTAATAAACGTTCTTTTACGTCTTTGCGAATATCAAAGCGAATTGGCGCAAACTTATTACTGGTAAGCATCTGGTTTTGAAGATCCACATCAATGTGAATATCGTCGTGCTGCTCACTTAACACAAATAACTCTTCCAGCGTTTGCGCTGGCAATGCAATGGCAAGCATTTGGTTGTTGCCACAGTTATTAAAGAAAATATCAGCAAAGCTTTCAGCTAAAATCACTTCAAACCCATATTGCTTTAATGCCCATGGTGCGTGCTCGCGTGATGAGCCACAGCCAAAATTATCGCGGGTTAATAATATTTGCGCGCCTTGGTAACAAGGACGGTTTAAAATAAATTCAGGGTTTGGCTCGCCATTATCTAAATAACGCCAATCGTAAAACAGTGCTGCATCAAAACCATCACGGCTGGTTGAGGTTAAAAACTGCTTAGGAATAATTTGGTCGGTATCGACGTTGTTTTTATCAAGTGGGGCCATTAAGCCGCTAAAATAGATGCTCATTAAGCTTCTCCTCTAATATCAACAAAGTGACCATGTATTGCAGCCGCTGCCGCCATTGCTGGGCTCACTAAGTGTGTACGCCCGCCGCGCCCTTGGCGACCTTCAAAATTACGATTCGAGGTGGAAGCACAGCGTTTACCAGCTCCTAAACGGTCATCGTTCATAGCTAAACACATCGAACAACCCGGCTCGCGCCACTCAAACCCTGCAGCTTTAAAAATATCGGCTAAGCCTTCATCTTCAGCTTGCTGCTTAACTAAGCCTGAGCCTGGAACAATCAGCGCTTCAATACCAGCTAAAACCTGTTTACCTTCAACAATTTTTGCTGCAGCGCGTAAATCTTCAATGCGGCTGTTGGTGCATGAGCCAATAAATACCGTGTCTACTTTGGCGCTTGATAGTTTATCGCCCGCTTTTAAGCCCATGTATTTAAGCGCACTACGAATTGCATCGGCTTTAATTAAATCGGTTTCTTTATCTGGATCTGGAATACATTCATCAACGCCAATCACTTGCTCTGGATTAGTCCCCCAAGTAACTTGTGGTTGAATACTGCCTGCATCTAGCTCTACTTCTAAATCAAAATGAGCACCATCATCCGTTTTTAAAGTTTCCCAGTAGGCAACAGCGGCATCAAAATCAGCACCTTTGGGTGCAAACGGGCGGCCTTTTAAGTACTCATAAGTGATTTTATCTGGGGCAATTAAACCCGCCTTGGCACCCATTTCAATGCTCATGTTACACAATGTCATACGGGCTTCCATTGATAGAGCTTCTATGCCTTCACCACAAAATTCAGCCACATAGCCAGTGCCACCAGCAGTGCCTAGCTTGCCAATAACCGCCATAATTAAATCTTTTGCTGTTACTGTAGGGCGTAATACACCGTTAATTTGAATTTTTAACGACTTCGCCTTTTTTTGCTGTAGCGTTTGCGTAGCTAATACATGCTCAACCTCTGAGGTACCAATACCATGTGCCAAGGCACCAAACGCACCATGCGTTGAAGTATGACTATCGCCGCAGACTATAGTGGTACCTGGTAAAGTAATCCCCTGCTCAGGGCCAATAACATGCACTATGCCTTGGTTTACTGAATTTAAGTCGTATAGCAAAATGCCAAATTCTTTACAGTTTTCATCCAGTGCCATTAATTGATTTTTAGAGACTTCGCTAGCTGCATCCAGTGAACGACTTTTAGTTGAAACATTATGATCCATGGTGGCAATGGTTTTTTCTGGACAACGCACTTTACGATTTTTTTCACGTAAGCCGGCAAATGCTTGTGGTGACGTCACTTCGTGTACTAAATGACGGTCAATATAAAGTAAATCGGTTTGCTCATTAATGCTGGCAACGGTATGTGCTTGCCAAATTTTATTGTATAAGGTTTGGGCCACTTGCTAACTCCCTGATCTGATTGAGCCACAGCCTGACGGTGCTGTGGCTTTAATAATTAAATGCGTGAAACGATGGCCGCTGCTACATCGGTGGTGGTATAGCCGCCCTGCGGATAAATATCCGGCGTTCCCACACCGGCTTCAACCGCCTCTGCGACTGCTTTTTCAATCGTACGAGCCGCTTCGTCTTGGCCTAATGAGTAACGTAGCATTAAGGCGGCACTTAAAATTTGTGCGATTGGGTTTGCCACCCCTTTTCCGGCGATATCAGGCGCTGAACCACCCGCGGGTTCATACAAGCCAAAGCCTGATTGATTTAAGCTAGCGGAGGGTAATAACCCCATTGAACCGGTGATCATCGCGCACTCGTCCGATAAAATGTCGCCAAATAAGTTATCGCACAGTAATACATCAAACTGGCTAGGCTGTTTAACTAGCTGCATCGCTGCATTATCTACATAAATATAATCTAAGCTCACTTCTGGAAAGTCTTTACTCACTTCGGTTACCACTTCGCGCCATAAAACGCTTGATGCTAAAACATTGGCTTTATCGACCGAGGTTACATGATTGCTGCGCAATTTAGCGGCCTCAAAAGCAAAACGTGCAATACGCTCTATCTCTTTACGTGAATAAGTTTGCGTATCAAATGCAGTTTCTTCTGCCCCTTCGCCACTGCGACCTTTTTCACCAAAATAAATACCACCCGTTAGCTCGCGCACACATAAAATATCAAAGCCTTTTTCGCTAATATCAGCACGTAGTGGTGATGCAGCGCTTAATGCGGGTAACAACTGAGCAGGGCGTAAGTTACAAAACAAACCAAAGTGCTTGCGCAGTGGTAACAGTGACGCGCGCTCCGGTTGGTCATTAGGTGGTAAATGTTCCCACTTAGGGCCACCCACGGAGCCAAATAAAATAGCATCGGCGTTTTCACATGCTTTTAAAGTGGTATCAGGAAGGGCTTTGCCAAACTCATCAATCGCAGCGCCGCCAATCGCGTGGTGTTCACGGTTCAGAGTAAAACCAAACTTATCACTTATTGCATCAAGCACTTGCTCTGCAGCTGCCATAACTTCTGGGCCAATACCGTCGCCCGCTAATACGGCAACGCTGTAATGTGTTTTACTCATCCTGCTTTCCTTTGTTGTTTTAAATCAGACACTTTTTGTGCTCGATAAATTAAGTTATAAACCCGAACCATAGCGCGTACTGAGGCTTCGACCACATCGGCCGCAATACCGGCACCGTGATAAGGACGGCCATCATATTTAGCAATAATATTCACTTGTCCTAATGAGCTTGCACCTTGGCCGGTAGCCTCTAAATTGTATTCAATCATTTCAACGCTCATACCAGTTAAGCGCTCAATGGCTGCAAATGAGGCTTCTACCGGGCCGTTACCTGTGGCCGCTTCTTGTTTTGCTTCGCCATCAATCAACAAACCTATCGTTGAGCTGGCTACCGATTGAGAGTTCGACGTAGAGTGAACAAACTCTAATTGATATTTTTCATCTTTGTCGCTGATTTGATTAAAGTAAATCATTGCTTCTAGGTCGTAGTCATATACTGTGCCTTTTTGGTCAGCTAACGCAACGAAACTTTGGTATAAGCTATCCATGTCGTAATCAGATTTTTGATAACCTAACTCTTCTAAGCGATGCTCTATAACATGACGCCCTGAACGCGAGGTCATATTTAATTGATTACTTGGCACACCCACACTTTCAGGTGACATAATTTCATAGGTATTTTGCGCTTTTAAGACACCATCTTGGTGAATACCTGAACTGTGGGCAAACGCATTTTCGCCAACAATCGCTTTATTTGGCTGTACCGGCATATTACAAATTTTGGCTACTTGGCGAGAGGCGCGGTAAATTTCTTCGCTTTTTATATCGGTATATACGTTTAAATGGTCTTTGCGCATTTTCATGATCATCGCCACTTCTTCAAGTGAACAATTACCCGCGCGCTCCCCTATACCATTAATCGTACATTCGATTTGGCGAGCACCTGCTTGAACGGCAGCAACAGAGTTAGCAACGGCTAAGCCTAAGTCGTTATGGCAATGCACACTTAAACGGGCTTTATCAATATTTGGCACGTTATTCATTAAATGACGGATCATTGCTGCGTATTCATCTGGCGTTACAAAACCGACGGTATCTGGCAAGTTAATCGTGGATGCACCGGCATTAATAGCTTGCTCAACTATTTTGCATAAATCCCAATGTGGTGTACGTCCTGCGTCTTCACATGAAAATTCCACATCATCAGTGTAATTACGAGCAAGCTTGATTGATTTAACCGCCATTGCAGTGGCATCATCAAGGCTCATTCGCAACTTGTGTTCAAGATGAAGCGGGCTGGCTGCAATAAAAGTATGAATACGGCTTTGCTGTGCACTGCGAAGCGCCTCGCCACAGGCCTCAATATCTTTGGCAACCGAGCGTGCTAAGCCACAAATAATAGGGCCTTTTACTTCAGTGGCAATTCGCTGCACTGAGCGAAAGTCAGCGGGGCTCGAAACCGGAAAGCCCACTTCCATGACATCCACATTTAAGCGGCTAATGGTATGCGCTAGTTGAATTTTATCATCTTCAGTCAGGCTTGCTTTAAGTGCCTGTTCGCCATCACGTAAGGTGGTATCAAAAATCCATACTTTATCTTGCTCTTGCATAACTGCCCCTCATTCCTGTGTTACCCAAATTTCGATTTATCCCTGCAGCGAGATAAAAAAAACCCCGCAATTGCGGGGTTTTGTTGTTTAGCTCAATGCAAACACACTAATCCCCGCTCACTTGCCACAGCAGTAAGAGGTTTAGTTTTAGTGTAATTAAACGATTAGTTTGCATTTGTTTTCTTGTGTGTGTGTCCAATGAGGCTTATTTTTATCATTGCAGCGCAGTAGGTGCAAGCATAAAAATACCATAAAAATAATTACACAAGACTTTTAAGGGATTTAAAATTCAACAAATAGATAAAAAGGAGATAAAAAATTCAAACTCAGAGGGCGTGGCGTTTAAATTAACAAGCACCGTAAAGTACAGTGCTTATTTTAACTTTTTTTAATATTTACTCTTTCTTTTCTGCGCGTACGTAATTTGACGCACCACGAGTAATATAGCGTAACTGCCAAATAACTCGCTCAATTAATTCATCGCGTTGCTGACCTTCAATATCTAGCGCTTCGGCGCCAGCATTAAATACCAACGTAACCATAGCCTCTGCCTGAATATACGCATGAATCGCATCACAGGGCGTTTCACTTTCTAAATAATGAGCAAGCTCTAAAATAAAGTGTTTCACTTCACGTGCTACTGCCGCTCTAAATGCTTTTGAGGTACCCGAGCGCTCACGCAGCAATAACCTAAATTGATTACTAGAGTTATCAATAAACTCCATAAAAGTAACCACAGACGTATTTATTACACTGCCGCCACTGGCTATTCGCCTACGAGCTTGACGCATCAGCTGACGCAGCGTTAAACCCGCTTCATCAACCATGGTTAAACCTAGCTCGTTCATATCTTTAAAGTGACGATAAAAAGAGGTGGGCGCAATACCGGCTTCGCGCGCTACTTCACGCAAGCTCAAATTTGAAAAGCTATGATCAGCACTAAGCTGATTAAAAGCAGCTTCAATTAATGCTTGTCGTGTTTTTTGTTTCTGTTGTGCTCTAACGCCCGACATCAACAGCTCCCTGAATGAATTTGTAATAAATTTTTAATTAAAAAATAGCTAATAGTACAGTCTAATACTTGACGGCAGCAGATTGAAATATTATTTTAGCGTACAGTTGTACGCTGAGAAATGAGAAAGATGAAAAAACCACCACTTATATGGACCAACGTCCTTTTCTTTAGCCTGACGTTTTTGGCTGCTGTTACACTTGTACCTTGGTATGGGTTTAACTATGGCTTTACAGGCACACAATGGGCTGCTTTTGTAGCTTGCATGTTTTTCGCGGGATTATCGATCACTGCGGGTTACCATCGTTTATGGGCGCACAAAACTTACAATGCACACCCGGTCGTTGAATTTATTTTTGCCTTAGGCGGCGCGTTTGCTTTGCAAAACAGTGCACTGCATTGGAGCAGCGATCATCGTATTCACCACGGTCAAGTTGATGACCCTGTAAAAGACCCTTATGCAGCTACCAACGGCTTTTGGTATAGTCACATAGGCTGGATGCTGCGCGACTACCAAGGCGATAGCTACGGTGATTACAGCAATTGCCGCGACCTACAACGCAATAAAATAGTGATGTGGCAACATAAACATTACTTAAAGCTGGTAGTTGCCATGAATATTGGTTTACCACTGGTATTAGGTTTAATGTTAGGTGATGTGTGGGGCATGTTATTACTAGCGGGACTACTTCGTTTAGTACTGAGCCAGCATTTTACCTTTTTTATTAACTCTGTTGCGCACATTTGGGGTTCTCGCCCTTACACAGAAAAAAATACCGCACGCGATAACGGCTTTTTAGCCTTATTTACTTATGGCGAGGGTTATCATAACTTTCATCATATTTTTGCTAGCGATTACCGCAACGGCATTAAGTGGTTTCATTACGACCCAACTAAATGGATGATCCGCTCGTTAGCAGCTCTTGGTCTAGCAAGTAAATTAAAGCGCACACCGGTTGAGCGCATCGAAAAAGCTAAAGCAGAAACCTTGATGAGCAAAACACAAGGCCGCCTCGCAAAATTGCCTTTAGCGCAAGATAAGCTTACATTATTACAACAAGAGTACGATTTGTTGCTTAAAAAACTGCAAAATTATTGCTCATTACAAAAACAAGTGTTGGAAGCTAAAAAAAATAATATGGCAAAGCAGTGTGAAAAGTCGGCATTAATGGCACAATATCACGAGCTTGAGGCCGCCTGGGAAACACAAAAACAGGCATGGCTAGCACTTAATGCGAGGTTATTAAAAGCCTCTTTTAGTTAAAATAGGAGTGGCTGTGGCCAAACAACCAGAAAAGAAAAAAGTACCCGTGACATACCAATATGATGCAATCATTATTGGCACGGGTCCTGGCGGTGAAGGGACCGCTATGAACCTCTCTAAAAGTAACAAAAAAGTAGCGGTTATTGAACGCCAAACAGCCGTGGGTGGTGGCTGTGTACATTGGGGTACCATTCCTTCAAAGGCACTTCGTCATTCTGTTAGTCGCTATATTGAATACAAAGCAAATCCTTTATTTAACGTAGGCGAGCGTCCGGCAAGACTTACCTTTCCTGATATTTTACGCCATGCCAGTTCGGTAATTTCAAAGCAGTCAAACTTACGCAGCAGTTTTTACGATCGTAACCGCATTCATATGTTTCAAGGCGACGCTAGCTTTGTTGATAAGCACACTATTGAAATTAGGCGTAATGACGGTTCTACTGAGCGCCTTACTGCACAAACGATTGTTATTGCTACCGGCTCACGACCTTATCGCCCACCAGGGGTTGATTTCACCCACTCACGAATTTACGAAAGTGACACTATTTTAGGCCTTGAACATGACCCTCATCGCGTACTTATATACGGCGCGGGTGTAATTGGTTGTGAATATGCGTCTATCTTTAAAGGGATAGGTGCCAAAGTCGACTTAGTGAATACTCGCGATCGCTTATTGGCGTTCATGGATGCTGAAATATCTGATGCATTAAGCTATCACTTTTGGAATAGCGGTATTGTAATTCGTCATAACGAAGAATTTGATCGCATTGAAACCCGTGATGACTGCGTTGTTATGCATTTAAAATCGGGCAAACGTGTTAAAGCTGACTGTATTTTATTTGCCAATGGCCGAACCGGTAACACTGACACCCTTAATTTAGAAGCCATTGGCTTAAAAGCAGATAGCCGCGGACAGATAAAAGTAAACGAAACCTACCAAACAGAAGTAGACAATGTATACGCGGTAGGTGATGTTATTGGCTATCCAAGTCTTGCTAGTGCTGCCTTTGATCAAGGTCGAATTGCCGCAGATGCCATCGCGTGTGGTAATTGTGATGAAAAGCTGATTATTGATATTCCAGCCGGTATTTATACTATTCCTGAAATGAGTTCTGTCGGTAAAACAGAGCAGCAATTAACTGCTGCAAAAGTACCGTATGAAGTGGGACGTGCGCAATTTAAACATTTAGCCCGCGCGCAAATTGCAGGCACCGATGTGGGCAGTTTAAAAATATTATTTCATACAGAAACCAAAGAAGTACTCGGCGTGCACTGCTTTGGTGAGCGTGCCTCTGAAATTGTACATATTGGCCAAGCTATTATGGAACAAAAAAATGGTGGCAACACCATCGACTACTTTGTAAATACCACGTTTAACTACCCAACGATGGCAGAAGCCTACCGAGTTGCGGCGTTAAATGGCTTAAATCGCTTGTTTAAGTAATATTAAGCACTAGGTAACAAAAAGCCCGCTTGAATCAAGCGGGCTTTTTTAATAACTCATCATTATTTAGAAACTATTTAACCTGAACTTTGATTAAGAGACTTACTAACATATTGAATCAAAATTGATATTTATATTTATTTTCTCTAGCCAGAGATTTCCAGTGAAAACAAGGCGAAATTACGCGTCAATAGCTCGCCTATTGCAAGTAAATTCAACGTAGTTAGCGCTGTAAATAGCTGCTTGAGATAGATTTATTATCCAGAGTTCAGGTTATTTATGATATTGCGCACTTAATTCATGCACAGCGTTAATGAATACACCGGCATTTTCTGGGTCAACATCTGGTGTAATGCCGTGGCCTAAATTAAATACATGGCCATTGCCAGTACCAAAGTCTTCTAAAATAGTACCAACCTCTTGGCGAATACGATCAGGCGTACCATGAAGCATTGATGGGTCCATATTACCTTGCAGTGCTACTTTATCGCCAACACGACGTTTAGCATCACCAATGTTAATAGTCCAATCTAAACCTACTGCGTCACAGCCCGTTGCGGCAATCGCTTCAATCCACTGACCACCATTTTTGGTAAATAAAGTAACCGGTACTTTACGGCCATCGTATTCACGAATTAAGCCATCAACAATTTTATGCATGTATTGCAATGAAAACTCATTGTAATCACGCGGGCTTAGTACACCGCCCCATGAGTCAAATACCATTAGCGATTGCGCACCCGCTTTAACTTGCGCGTTTAAGTAATCTATCACCGAATCAGCTAGTTTATCGAGTAATAAATGCAGTGTTTGCGGCTCAGCAAACGCCATTTTTTTGATTTTACCAAATACTTTACTGCTACCACCTTCAACCATGTAAGTTGCAAGTGTCCAAGGCGAACCTGAAAAACCAATTAATGGCACTTCGCCTTTAAGTTCACGACGAATAGTGCTCACTGCGTTCATTACATAGCCAAGCTCATCGGTAGGATCGAGTTTAGGAATTTTTTTAACATCAGCTAGTGACGAAATTGGGCGTTCAAACTTAGGGCCTTCGCCTGTTTCGAAGTACAAGCCTAATCCCATTGCATCGGGAATAGTTAAAATATCACTAAACAAAATAGCTGCATCTAATGGGTAACGGCGCAAAGGCTGTAATGTTACTTCACAGGCTAACTCAGCATTTCTACACAGGCTCATAAAATCGCCCGCTTGTGCACGTGTAGCACGGTATTCAGGTAAATAACGTCCTGCTTGACGCATCATCCATATCGGCGTGACATCAACAGGTTGCTTGGCAAGGGCACGTAAATAACGGTCGTTTTTTAATTCGCTCATAGCGTATAGAGTCCTAGGGCTTTTAGAAATTGTGCAAGATTGTACCACCATATTCACGACCCCTCTATCGCTAAGCGATTAAATCGCTACAGAGTAGCGCTAGATCAAGTAATTTTTAATTTTCATGTTGCTTTGTACATAAAAAAACCAAACAAACGTTAATAATAAAAACTTTTCATTAAACTATTTGCAACACCTAAAAAAGCTTGATATTGTATCTCCCGCGTTAACAAAACAATAACAAAAATTGTTAATATAAAAATAATAAAAATCTCTAATAAAAATAAGAATGCTTGTTTAAACAAGTCTAATAAAGAAATTAAACCACCGTAATAGGTGGTTTTTTCTTGCCTGGAATAAACTACTTACAACTTATGCCCTTAAACAAAATTCCCTCTGGTATTACATCTATTTTACTTGTTGATATACACGCCAATTAAATATATCTTGGATAACATAAGTTTTATTTTTATAAGTTTTATTTTTAATTTAAAAAATCCAACCCAGCTTAGGAGAAGAATTATGCTGAAGCGTGTAGAAAAAGCTCAACAAAAGTGGGGGGGTAGCCATACGGTCATCGATAATTGGTTAAACGAACGCCAAGAGCTGATTGTTCTTTACTGTAAAATTGCAGGCTTTTCACCTTATGAGAAAAAAGATCAGTCTTTGCCTGAACCATCACAAATTCAGGCATTTTGCCAAATTTTAATGGATTATTTATCGGCCGGCCACTTTGAAGTGTACGACGATATTGCTAAAGCCTGTGAAAAGAAAGGCCTAGAAAGCCAGCAACTCGCTAATACGATATACCCTCGTATTTCAGATACCACTGACATCGCTCTGGATTTCAACGATAAGTACGCTGAGGTAGATGCTGAAGATTTACTAGAGGGCTTTGATAACGATCTTTCAGTAATGGGTGAAGCACTCGAAGCGCGCTTTGCACTTGAAGATGAGCTGATTGATAACTTATTTTCTAATCATACTGACTAATTAGTTATTCAACGTAGTAAAAAAGGGACCTAAGGTCCCTTTTTTACTATCTATAACGCTTATTCTGCAGCGGCAGCTTCTGCATCATTTTGAATTTCTAATAATTCAACTTCAAAAATAAGTGTTGAATTAGCAGGAATTTTACCTAAATCACGATCGCCGTAAGCAAGGTCTGAAGGAATAGTAAATTTGTACTTAGACCCTACAGGCATAAGTTGTAAACCTTCAGTCCAACCAGGAATTACACGGTTTAGTGGGAACGTTGTCGGCTCGTTACGTGAGTAAGAGCTATCGAACTCAGTACCGTCTAACAATGTGCCTTTATAATGTACTTTAACCACATCAGTTGCTACTGGTTTTGCGCCTTCGCCTTCGCTCATTACTTCGTACTGTAAACCAGACTCAGTAACCATCACGCCTTCTTTTTTAGCGTTATCAGCTAGGTATTTTTCACCTTCAGCTTTGCTTTTTTCAGACTCTACTTTTGCTTTTTCTTCTTGTTTAGTACGCACTGATTCGTCTAATGCTGTTAGTACTTCACGAATTTTCTCTTCGTCAATTTTTGCATTACCCGCAAGTGCATCTTCAAAGCCTCGCATTAATAAAGCTTGGTCTAATTCAATACCAATTTCTTTTTTATCCGCTAGGTCTTTATTTAAAAAGTTACCTACAGATGCACCAATACCGTACGCTTGTTGCTGTGCTACAGTATCTAGCTTAACGTCTGCTTGCTCTTTTTTTGCTTCTTGATTACAAGCTGTAAGCGCTAAAACTGACGCTGCAATCAATGACAATTTAATCGTCTTTCTCATTTTAAATCTCCGACACACTTTGCAGTTGCCATTTATTGTAATATTACTAGTTAAAGATTAACGGCCTACATGGTAGGCTGCTTGTTTAATAGCTAAACTAAAAACATATCCAGTGATTAGACAAACAACCTAGGCGTTTAACGAGACCTAGTCTAACCTCTCAGTCACGAAGAGTTAAGAGGAAATACCTGTAATATGTCGTTATTTCGTACTTTTTTAGTCGCCACTTGCTGTTTATTAACAATTGCATGTAGTGATGAAAAACAACAAGCAGTGGCCAGTTTTGAGCACACAGCACAGGGCGCCTTTTCATCTGCGTTATCGCACGATGGTCAATACAGCTTAGTATCTTCTATCCATCATGGGGTCGCTCTTTGGGATAATCAACAGCAAGCCCTTAAATACCAATGGTTTCAACAACAAGCGCAAGACAGCCTTGTTTACGCTGTAGCCATTGCTTTTGATAATAGCGTGGCTGTTACCGCCGAAAAAGCCACCTTTGCGGTCTGGGATATTGCCACCGGCAAAAATAAAGGCTTTTATAAAATACAAAAAGCCAGTATCCGCGATATTGCCATTAGTAACCAAGGCCAAAGTGTTGTTTACGGGCGTAGTGATGGCGTTGTAGTATTTATAAACCTTAATACTGGCAGACGCATTGAATTTTTAGGCCACCAAGATAAAGTAAACACCGTAGACCTATCACCTAATGGGCGCTATGCATTGAGCGGTTCAAACGATTATGTGGCCTACTTATGGGATACCCAAAGTGGACAAGTTATCCATCGCTTTAATCACCCAACCCGAGTAACCCAAGTCGCTTTAGATCCTCAAGGTCGTTATGCTTTTACCGCCGACAGTATGGCACAAGCAAATGTATGGGAGCTGACTACAGGTGACCTTGTTAGTAAACTAAAGTATATTGCGCGTCAGAAAATTTTTACCGCAGTGCGCTTTAACGATCAAGGCACTTTATTAGCAACCGGTTCACCCAATAAACGAGTTGATTTATGGCAGCTAACCAGTGGTGAAAAAATTCAAACATGGCAAGTCACTCCGCGAGAAGGCAGTAAGCCCAAATCGGCAGTGGTACTTGATGTGGCATTTACAGATAACGGTAAATCATTGTTAACTGAAAGCTCGAGCGGAATCGCTGAGCGCTTTATTATACGAGAACCAAATGAACACAATTGAACATCGGCTAATGGAACTTGAGGCTAAAGTGGCTTTTCAAGACGAAACAATTGAAATTTTGAATGATGAAATAAAAGTTCACCAGCAACAGTTGGCAAAAATAAAGCGCCAAACCGAGTTGCTGGCTGAAAAACTTAAAGAGTCGCAAGCATCGCAACCTATGATGTCGAATATACCGGAGCCTCCGCCACCGCATTACTAAACTGTTTAGGTTTAGTCGCCTGGATTAAACACGCCAATGATCTGTTCAAATTGGCGTGTTGATGCCTGCACAGCCTGCTCTGGTTGAGTCATTTTATGACCACACTGCATACATTCAACTTTTTCTACGTCATGCTCTTTGTAGAGCATTAACATATCCATGGTTTTACACTCAGGACACGTTGCTCCAGCAATAAATCGTTTTTTATGTTTCACTTCGTTTTTCCTACCATTTTAACTGACGTTATTTTATCGCAATCTTTGCCTACTTGATACGATTGATATAGCTAATAAGATCCGTGTTATAATGGCCGCAATTCAATCAAGGCACAGTAAAGTAACGTATTTATGATCCAAATCTCAGAAATAGAACTGCTTCGCGGTGGCAAAGCTTTATTAAAAAATGCATCGGCTACACTATTCCCAGAGCACAAAGTAGGCCTTGTTGGTGCCAATGGCTGTGGTAAGTCAACGTTATTTAGTTTATTAAAGTCTGAGCTTTCGTTAGATGGCGGTAATTGCAGTATTCCTAAAGATTGGTCACTGGCCTCAGTAAAGCAAGAAACCCCCGCCCTTGAAATAAGCGCTATAGATTACGTACTACAAGGCCACCCTGAATATTATGCACTGCGTATAGCGCTACGTGAAGCCGAGCAAAATAACGATGGCGACACCCAAGCTAAAGTGCATATTCAGCTTGAAAATATTAAAGGCTATAGCATTGAAGCCAAAGCAGGTGAGCTGTTACATGGTTTAGGCTTTGCTAATAATCAAATAGAAAACCCGGTAAGTGCATTTTCGGGTGGTTGGCGCATGCGCTTAAACTTAGCCCAAGCGCTTATTCGCGATGCCGACTTACTATTACTGGATGAGCCAACAAACCACCTAGATTTAGATGCCGTGTATTGGCTCGAGCGTTTTTTACGTGCCTACACCGGCACGCTAGTACTTATTTCTCACGACCGTGAGTTTTTAGATGCTGTGGTTGATCAAATTTGGCATATAGATAAACAACTTATTAATGTGTACAAAGGTAACTACTCGCAGTTTGAACGCCAAAAAGCTGAGCGCCTATTACAGCAGCAAGCCATGTTTGAAAAACAACAAGAACAAATAGCGCATCTTGAGCAGTTCATTACCCGCTTTAAAGCCAAAGCTAGTAAAGCCAAACAGGCACAAAGCCGTGTTAAAGCGCTAGAGCGAATGGAAAAACTTGCCCCAGCACATGTTGACTCGCCATTTGATTTTGAATTTGCCGAGCCAACCGCCCTGCCTAACCCGTTAATGACACTCGACAAAGCCAAAGCCGGTTATGGCGATGTCACCATTTTAAACAGTATTAAGCTGAACTTAGTACCAGGCAGCCGTATTGCACTACTGGGCAGAAATGGCGCAGGTAAATCAACACTAATTAAGCTGCTCTCTGGTGACTTACAACCTCAAGCAGGTGAAGTGTTTCAGCATCAAGGCTTAAACATTGGCTACTTTGCGCAGCATCAACTGGAGTCTCTAGATTTAAAAGCCAGTGCCGTCACTCACCTTCAACGCTTAAACCCTAAAGCCAGCGAACAATCATTGCGTGACTTTTTAGGCGGTTTTGCCTTTGTAGGCGATAAAGCACTCGACCCAGTTGCCCCCTTTTCTGGCGGTGAAAAAGCCCGTTTAGTACTGGCTATGTTGGTTTATCAAAAACCAAATTTATTACTACTCGATGAGCCAACCAACCACCTTGATTTAGAAATGCGCCACGCTTTAGTTATGGCATTACAAGGCTTTGAAGGCGCTATGGTCACGGTATCGCATGACCGTCATATGCTTAAAAATACCGCCGATGAATTTTATTTAGTTGATAATGGCGAGGTCACCCAATTTGGCTACGACCTAGATGCATATTATCAGTGGCTGCTTAATGCTAATAAAGAAGCCGCTAAAAACGACACCGACGAAGAGCCAAAAGCCCATTCACAAGTTAACCGTAAAGAACAAAAGCGCTTAGAGGCCGAGTTTAGAAAAGCGATTCAACCGCTGAAAAAGCAAATTGAAAAGCTTGAAAAACAATTGGATAAATTTGCTGCAGAATTAGCTGACGTTGAAGAGGCGCTAGGCGATAACACACTTTATAACGATGAAAATAAAGCTAAGCTTAAAGAGTTAATTACTAAACAAGCCACACTTACGCCTAAGCTTAACGATGTTGAAGAAGAGCTACTTATGGCCCTTGAAGAAATGGAACAAAAAGAGCAGGCATTCGCCGATGAACTTGCTTAACAGCAACGATTTTTGGCAGTTTGCATGTAACCTTTATAGCAAAGGTGACATGCAAACGCGCCTGTTGGATTATCAAAACCAGCTAGGTAAAAACGTAAACCTGTGCTTATTGCTTTACTACTTAGATTCTCTCAATCTAACAATTAGCCAAGCACAGCTAAATAAGCTTGAACAATCAATTAGTGAGCTTGATAAGCAGGCATTGAAGCCACTTCGAGCCACACGTGCCTATTTAAAAGCCAATAAAACCGAGGTTACAGATTACGCCGCAATTCGAAAAGCGCTTCTAGGTGCCGAGCTAAAATTAGAAAAGCAGCAACAAATAATATTGATTGATGAAGTTAATAGTATGAATTTAACACCTTGTGCAACGCCCAATAACAGCGATAAATATTTGGCATAATTTTTCACTATTAATTTCATCAGATCATAAAGCCATTTATATTATGAATATTAGCTCTTATATACATGGTTACTTTGGTTTACTTTTATACACCAAGCTATATATCTTTAGTTTTGTATTGAAATACCTCTTCTAAAGGTAAGTTAAAAACTAAAGAAATTTTAAAAGCCACCTCTAAAGTGGGTGAATATTTATTTGCCTCAATTGCCATTACCGTTTGCCGCGTTACGCCAATAGCATCTGCTAACTGCTTTTGCGTCATTTCATCGCGTAAAAAGCGTAATGTTCGAATAGAGTTAGTTATTGCATACTCACTCATAGATATCACCCGTTCTGCCTTTATAAAGCTGCGCTATGTAATTGACTATTTCGGCAATCAAAAAAGCGCCTACCATGATATGCATTGGTAAATATGGAATATTATATTCGATAGCTGGGCCCCAGTTATTAGCTTCAATTTGATATTGAAAAATAGCAACACAAATTCCCGCCTGTAAGATTATGGCCTTGTATTTATAACCCACTAAATTTATTTGCTTTTCTCTCACATCAGGTGGCTGATTTAATTCATTATCACTGATAAATGTAAGTAATAAATAGCTCAATACTATAAGTATCACAGAATAAATTAACACCTGTAGCAATAAGCCAGATAACCAAGAAACAGAACTAAGCTGCTGCGTACTCGCATTCATTAGGCTGTTTACATAAAAGTAAGATATGTACACACTTACTAGTAAATCGATACTCAGCGTCAGTTCTCTAAAACTTATGCTTTGTAAAAGCTCTTTAAAGTGCTCTGAACGAGTCATATAAAGCTAACTCCAAGTAAAATATTTTTGACTTTTAAACTATAAGTTCACTTTTTAGCCATGTCAAATATATTTAACATCAGGTTTATTTTATTTAACCTAAAACAAAGCAACGGTTATTCAAAGCTGAACTTTGCTGACCATCTTTATTATAAAAGTGATTAAAAAATCGCAGATAATTTACTAAAAAGTGCAAAATCGACTTAACTTTATTGATCAAAATCAACATCTGCATTGCCCATTTTATAATCTGTAAAATAGCTTGATCTGGATCATATCAAGTACCACTGAGCCAGCCTATGATTACCCCATAGACATCAGGAGGCAATTATGGACGTATTCTTTAGAGATTTTTTTAGCGACCCAGTACTATTTTTATCATTTGGATTTTTAGGCGTCGTTATTAGTTTATGCCTCTTCTTTGTGTATTTTTTCATGAAAAAAGTACACGATGCAGATATTAAAGAACAGCATTAAGCACGACGCACAAAGCGCCTTATTAGTTTACTGATTAGGCGCTTTTTATTTTTAAATATAAAAAATTTGCTACACTAGCGCTTCGTTAATTGCAAAGTGCGTAGTACAGACATGATCCCTAAGTTCAAACCCGCATGGTGGATGACCAACCGACACGTTCAAACCATAATACCGCGTTTTTTCCGCCCTTTTCATCATACTCGCTACGAACTTGCGCAACTTGATACGCCCGACGGAGACTTTATTGAGCTTGCTTGGTCACTCCCGCATAACGAAAAAGCACCACTCGCAGTGGTACTTCATGGACTTGAAGGCAATATCAACAGTTTTTATGCCAAAGGCATGATGAAGGCATTAAAAAAGCAAGGCTTTGCTGTCGTATTGATGCACTTTAGAAACTGCTCAACCGAAGTAAACCGCTTACCAAGAGCCTACCATAGTGGCGACACCGCCGATTTAGCTTTTTTTATAAATCATTTAAAACAACAGTTTCCAAATCGCCCTATTGTAGCGGTGGGTTTTTCATTGGGTGGTAATGTACTGGCTAAGTATTTAGGCGAAGAAAACATTCACTGCCCGCTTAACGCAGCTGCCGTGATATCTGCGCCCTATGATTTATCATCATCTAGTGATGTTATTCGTAAAAGCTTAGGTAAAATTTATCAAAAATATTTGCTCGATCGAATGAAAAAGTCAATGCAACGTAAATTACCGCAAATTAAACAGCAGATACCGATCACCACTGATCAATTAATGAAAATTGACGATTTATTAGAGTTCGATAACCAGCTTACAGCACCGCTACATGGCTTTGAAAATGCGCACGACTACTACGAAAAAGCCAGTGCCATGCCGTATTTAAAAGATATTGCGACACCTACACTAATTATTCATGCCAAAGACGACCCTATGCTGTCGATTAAAGCAGTTCCAAGTAGTCAAGATGTAAGTGAGCATGTTACGCTGCGTATCTCTGAAAAAGGCGGCCACGTAGGTTTTATTAGCGGTAACAACCCATTTAAACCCGTGTATTGGCTAGAGCAAGTAGTGCCTGACTATTTTAAGCAATGTGTATTTAATAACACCGATAATGAGTGACTATGATTATTCCTTTTGAACAACTTGATAAAGACACACTGTACAACCTAATTGAAAGCTATGTACTGCGTGAAGGCACAGATTATGGCGAACAAGAATTCAGTATTGAAAGTAAAGTGGCGCAAGTTAATCAGCAATTAAAAAGCGGCGAAGCTATGGTGTTTTTCTCTGAACTGCACGAATCGGTCACCATAATCTCTAAACGTGAATTCAAAGCACTGCAAAGTGAAGCGCAATTCGACGAGTAAACTTGTCAGACACGACGTAAAAATAGACAATGGTTTTTTTAACTCAAAGAGCCATTATAAATGATAAAACTAAGCTCACTAGTTGCTGCAATGTCGATTGCATTAACCGGCGCAGTCAGCGCTGAAATAACCCCCTCGGATAAAGCAATCAAGCTTGCTCACGATACCATTTTAATCGACACCCACATTGATGTGCCTTACCGCATTCATGATAAATGGGCGGATGTAACTAAAGCCACTGAGGGCGGCGATTTTGATTACCCTCGTGCAGTAAAAGGCGGTTTAAACGCGCCATTTATGTCGATTTATATTCCTGCCCATTTAGAGTTTGAAGGCAAAGGAAAAAGCTTTCAATTAGCGAATCAACTGATTGATGGTATGGAAGCGATTGCACAACGTGCACCTGACAAGTTTGCCATTGCCAGCTCAACAAGCGATATCGAAGCACAATTTAAGCAAGGTAAAATGTCGATTGCTATGGGCATGGAAAACGGCTCACCCATTGAAGGCGATTTAAACAACCTACAGCATTTTTTTGACCGTGGTGTGCGCTATATCACCCTTGCTCACTCGCAAAGCAACCATATATCTGACTCATCATACGATATTCGTCGCAAGTGGAAAGGCCTAAGCCCATTTGGTAAAGAACTAGTAAAAGAGATGAATAACATCGGCATGCTGATTGATGTGTCTCATATTTCGGACGATGCATTTTATCAAGTGATGGAACTATCTAACACCCCTGTGATTGCATCACACTCATCACTACGTAAATACACACCAGGTTTTGAGCGTAATATGAATGACGACATGCTGTTAGCCCTTAAAAAGAACGGTGGTGTGATTCAAATTAACTTTGGTTCAAGTTTTGTTACTTCAAAAGCCGGAAGTTGGTACGATCAATTAAAAAGTAAAAAACAAACAATTACTGAAGAAGGCAAAAAAGTAGCTAAAGATTTTGATGCGATGTACCGCGCTAAAAATCCATTCCCATTTGCTAGCCTTGAGCAAGTTCTTGATCATATTGATCACGTTGTGAAGCTAATTGGTATCGAGCATGTTGGTATTGGCTCTGATTACGACGGTGTAGGTGACTCACTGCCTATCGGCTTAAAGGATGTATCTAGCTACCCTAACCTAGTTCAAGGTTTGATGGACAGAGGTTACAGCGATAGCGATATTAAAAAGATTTTAAGCGGCAATACGCTAAGAGTGTGGAAGCAAGCTGAGCAATACGCAAAATCACATTAAGCTTTACGCGCTAGGCTTAGGTCTAGCGCTTATAGCCAATTTAAACACCGTATTTTGCCACTCACGCCCCGCCTTCTTAATTAACCCGTATATTTCATCCTCGTTTAACACATTTTTTAACAGACTTATATTTCGAAAACAGATTAATTACCCATTTTAGAGGCAGATTATTTTATGACTATAAACAAAGGAACTATTGCGATTACTATAGCAACACTTGCCTTGGTAATTTCATGCTACGGAACATTTTTTAAAAATCAGCCCAGTTCACCTAATAAACCTAAGCAACAGCTAAGCCCCACAGTTTCTATTAGTACTCCTGCAGAATATCAGCAATCTAATGAAGCCTTAATTGACGAACTAAGCAAGAAAGTAAGTTCGCTACAACGCAAAGTAGCAAACTTAACACTGCACGCTAATGGCTCTTATCAACAACAAGATACCGACGAATTTAAGGAACTTGTTCTTGACGTACTAGAGGAAAAACAGCAGCAAGAAGATGAAAAACGACGTAAGCAAAATCCTCTTTATAGCTTTTATGCAGACTTACCAGAAGACTATGATTTAAGGATCAAATCAGAACCTGATTATGCTAAACAAATAAACTCTCAATTAAGAGAGCAAACTTTAGATCCAAGCATCTCTGATTTAAATAGGTTAGCTGCACTGAGCCAACTGCAAATGAATATGTATATTCTAAATAAATCTACTATGCCCGAGTATGACTATGAAGTAGTAGGTAACATTTTAAATTTAGCGAACAACAGTAGTGACGAAAAATTTAAAATTCAAGCTGTTGAGTTAACAACTCAGACACCGGTACTTGATTACCGCCTTGCAGAGCAATTTACAATCTTGTTAGAGCAAGACACGAATGATTATATCCGTCGCTTAGCTGCACAAGGGTTGATGGCGCAATACTACCAAGCTCAAAATAAACAAGATGGCTATACAAAGCAAATGGCGCAACATCTACTTTCAGTTCATGACAATACCTCTGACAATGCAGTCAGGGCAACGCTTGACGAAATGATGGGTAACCAAGATATGCTTGATGAATTACGTAAGAATGCTGGTTACTAACTGATTAAGTTCATGCTCCTACTTTGTTACAGCGATAACATTAATACTTTTACTTCAGACATTAAAAAACCCGAGACTGAGCTCTAACACCACTCGTTTAAGAACGAGTGGTGCTTTTTCGTTTATATCTAACCGGATATTTTTGTGTCTTTGCCAGCACC